>NZ_JBCECK010000030.1:0-46235 GCF_039207105.1 Mucilaginibacter sp. | reverse complement strand
AATTATGGTTTCCGGTACCATCGATATGAGTTCGAATCTCGTCGGGAGCACAAAACGTTCGCAAGTACTGAAACACTTGCGAACGTTTTTTTTAAGCATAAATCGAACCTGCTCTCTGCTATAATTACTACCTCCCTAAAGTGTTCACGTTCACACGCCATGAACAGCCGTGAACACCAATGAACATCTGGTAATCAGCAATTTAAATATAACCTTACTGGCAAAACTCGGATTAATGACTTTATTATCTAAAAAAACATAACAAGTAGGGCTTTCCTATACCCCTACTCATCACAATGCGATATGTGATTAATATTTAAAATAGAATCTATTTCCTGCAGAAAATGCTGATGTTCGTTTTCATCAAACTTCACCTGGTTTAGGTCGGTGCAATTGCTGCAAGTTTTGGGTTTGTGCCGGTCTCTAAAAATGATCAAAAGAGGTATGCAGACCTGGATTACCATAAAGGCCAAAGTTAACTGGAACATATATGTGGTCAGCGTCTCCATCACTATAAAGACAAATCATAAACTAATTGGTGTTGTTAATTTAACGATTTTTTTCCATATTATTTATATAAAAGTTCTTAAAAATATAGGTATTTACCTGCTTTTTACATAGTTAAAAAGCAGATTTCTTGATTAAATCATTTTATTGCTATTTATCCTTTTTGTTGAATGGTGTTACAACAACATTTTTTGCCTGTAACATTTTACCCATAATAGTATCTAACTCCATACCGTCTTTTTGTAAACCAATGGTTTCGCTATTTTTATGGTGCAAACCTGATAGCTAATTCCTGATAGGCCAAAATTATTATCCATGCAACAAACAATTACCAAATCAAATAGAGTATCATCCTTTTTCTCGGTTTTGAAACAAGCCATCAAGGGGCGCGAAGTTGATCTTACAGCCATCAGCATAAAAAAAGCCATTGTTTTGTTAGCCATTCCTATGATGCTGGAAATGGCTATGGAATCAGTTTTTGCTCTAGTCGACTTATATTTTGTTGGACATTTAAAAAACAGCAGCCTTGCCATTCAAACTGTAGGATTAACAGAATCTGTGCTTACCGTAATTTACTCGCTGGCTATTGGTTTAAGCATGGCAGCAACCGCTGTTGTGGCCCGCCGCATTGGTGAAAAAGATCCAGAAGCAGCGGCAAAGGCCGGAATGCAAACTATTGTAATTGCTTTGGTGATTAATCTGGCTATTAGCATTACCGGCTTTTTACATGCGCGCGATATTCTGCTGCTCATGGGTGCATCTTCAGAAACTGCCGATCATGGGACCAATTTTGTACGCATTATGATGAGCGGCAGCATTGTAATCGTAATGCTGTTTTTGATCAATGGCATTTTCAGAGGCGCAGGTAATGCTGCTATTGCTATGCGCAGTTTATGGATCGCTAATATGGCCAATATTATCCTCTGCCCTATCTTTATCCGTGGGTTGGGGCCAATACCCGCCTTTGGCTTAACTGGTGCCGCTATAGCCACAACCATTGGCCGCAGCCTGGGTGTGAGCTACCAGGTTTATAACCTTTTTAATGATAAAAACATTTTAAAGATCCGTTTAAGGTATTTAATACCAGACTGGCAGCAAATTAAAGCCATTATAAAGATTGCAGCACCAGGAGTTTTGCAATTTGTAATTGCCAGCTGCAGCTGGATTTTCCTGGCCGAGCTGGTTGCCACTACAGGCGGCGACGCAGGTTCGGCAGGTTACCAAACCTCATTGAGGCTTATGATGTTTTTCCTGTTACCTGTTTGGGGTTTAAGTAATGCGGCGGCTACCCTGGTAGGCCAAAACCTGGGAGCCGGACATATAGACAGGGCCGAACAATCTGTGTTTCAGACTATAAGATACGCGGCAGCCTTTTTAGCTGTCGTGAGCATATTATTTTTAACTTGCGGGCATTTATTCGCCTCTTTTTTTACAGAGGATGAGGCTGTTAAAGAGGTAGCTACGCTATCTTTAAATATCTTAAGTGTAGGCTTTATTATTTATGGCATGGGCATGGTATTTACCAGCGCGTTTAACGGTGCCGGCGATACCTGGACACCTACTAAAATTAACCTGTTTACGTTTTGGGTATTCCAGATCCCTTTTGCCTATTTGCTGGCTAAGTATTTTGCTATGGGGCCCAAAGGCGTTTTTATTTCTATCCCCGTAGCCGAGATCGGGTTAACTATTGGAGCATACATCTTGTTTAAAATGGGCAAATGGAAGAAAACAAAGGTTTAATACCTGACGTAATAAAATAAAAGAGGGCTTACCGATTATCGGCAAGCCCTCTTTTATTTTGTTTAGCTTATTATTTGTTACGGCACTTTTACAGCCTGACGGGCCAGCAATTGCCATTGCCCTTTGTTTTTTATCCAAACCAGCAATATGCCCAATTTTACCGTTCCGGGGCCTTTACCCTTATCATTAGTAGCAGCCGAAAGTATATGACGCACGGTAGCTGTATTACCAACTAATTTAATACTTTGCTCAGTGAGGTCGATAGAAACAAAGTCTGATGCGCCTGTGGCAATATCACCGATAAACTCTTTTTTATTTTGCACCTTACCACTTGAGTGGCCATAATTTAACTCGCTTGAAGCTAATTTTTCAAGTGTAACGGTATCGGCATCAACCATAGCCTTGCGCAACTGCTCGTTAGCCTGCGTTACTTCGGCAATCAGTTTTGAGCTTTGCGCCAAAGGTTTTTGCATGTTAACAATGAATGCTATGAATAAGCACATCAATGCTTTGAATAAAAATTGTTTTTTCATAAAGGCTTTAATATTAGGTTAACCGGTATGGGTAAATACTAAACATTAAACCTGAAATGCATAATGTCGCCATCCTGCACAATATAAGTTTTTCCTTCGATAGCCAGCTTACCGTTTTCTTTTATTACAGCTTCGGAGCCATTAAACTTCACAAAATCTTCGTATTTAATTACTTCGGCACGAATAAACCCTTTTTCAAAATCGGTATGGATAACACCTGCAGCCTGCGGAGCGCTAAAGCCCTGGGTGATAGTCCAGGCACGCACCTCCTGTACACCTGCAGTAAAATAGGTAGCCAGATTAAGCAGGCGATAAGCCGCTTTGATCAATTTATTTACACCTGATTCTGCAAGACCAAGATCCTCCAAAAACATCTGGCGCTCTTCATAAGTGTCCATCTGGGCAATTTCAGATTCTATTTGTGCTGAAATAACCAATACTTCAGCGTTTTCCTCTTTTACCGCGGCCTTTACCTTTTCTACATAAGCGTTACCTGTACTTACCGAACCTTCGTCAACATTACAAACGTACAACACCGGTTTTGCGGTAAGTAACCACAGGTCGGCCACATATTCTTTATCTTCCTCAGCAACCGGGGCTGTACGGGCCGATTTGCCCGAAAGCATATGCTCTCTGTATACGGTTAAAACATCAAAGGTTTTTTTAGCCTCTTTATCGCCACCGGTTTTGGCCATTTTTTCAACCTTCTGTATCTTTTTTTCTATCGATTCCAGGTCTTTCAACTGCAGCTCAGTATCAATGATCTCCTTGTCGCGGATCGGGTCAACAGATCCGTCAACGTGAATCACGTTATCGTTGTCAAAACAACGCAATACGTGAATAATAGCGTTTGTAGCACGTATGTTGCCCAAAAACTGGTTACCCAAACCTTCGCCTTTGCTGGCGCCTTTAACCAGGCCGGCTATATCAACAATTTCAATAGTGTTTGGTACTATACTTTTTGGTTGTACTATTTCGGTAAGCTTCGTTAAACGCTCATCCGGCACCGTAATTACGCCCACGTTTGGCTCAATAGTGCAAAACGGAAAGTTGGCCGCCTGCGCCTTAGCATTTGATAAGCAATTAAAAAGTGTTGATTTACCCACGTTTGGTAAACCTACTATTCCACATTGTAAACCCATTTTTTGTAAAACTCTAAATTTCTAAATACTAAACTCTAAACCATAAATCGTTAAACCTTGTTTAACAACAGCAAAACAAAAGCTATAAAACCTTAATAATGAGCCTTAAACAACGGAAAATAAACTATCAACTATTGATTAGATGATGATTTAAAATTTGCGCAAAGATAACAGAAAATTTTGCCTTATAATTTGAAAAAATAAGCGACTTTTGCCAACGCTAAAACAAAGCAAAACAGATTAATAATAAGATGTAAAAACAAGGAGGAGCTTTTATGAACGAAATGGTTGAACAAATAGAATTGTTACTGGAACAGCAGAATAATGCCCAATTACAGGAATATTTGAACAGCCTTAATATTTCTGACGTTGAAGAGCTCATAGGTGAACTGCCCGAACATGGCCCCCTCTTTATTGAAACACTCTCGTTAAACCGCGCGGTTAACGTTTTCCGAATACTTGACTCCCCTACGCAGGAGCGCATTATCAAAAAACTTTCGGGACAAAAAGTTGCAGACCTTATTAATGAGTTACCTCCTGATGACCGTACGGCACTTTTTAGCGAGATGCATGGCGACGCTGTTCAGAAGCTGATCCAGCACTTATCAGCAGAAGACCGTAAGGAAGCCTTGTCACTGCTGGGCTATGAAGAAGACAGCGTTGGCCGCTTAATGACGCCCGATTACATTGCGGTAAAAAGAACCTGGGATGTTACCCGCGTGCTGTCGCACATTAGGCGATATGGTAAAAATTCCGAAACCATTGACGTAATATATGTAATTGACGAGAATGGTTTATTATTGGACGATATCAGGATACGGGAGATACTATTAGTTAAACCCGACACCAAAGTAAGCGATCTGATGGATGGCCGCCTGATAGCTTTAAGCGCCAGCGACCCGCAGGAAGAAGCTATTAATGTATTCAGGATGAATAACCGAGTGGCCTTGCCCGTGGTTGACAGCGAGAATATACTATTGGGTATAGTTACCGTTGATGATATTTTGTGGATAGCCAACGAAGAGTATACCGAGGATATCCAAAAAATTGGTGGTACCGAAGCGCTGGATGAGCCCTACCTTGATATAAACCTGTTCACACTGGTAAAAAAACGTGTAGGTTGGCTCATCATTTTATTCCTTGGCGAAATGCTAACAGCTACGGCTATGGGCTTTTTTGAGAAAGCCATTGAAAAGGCGGTTGTACTGGCTTTATTTATTCCGCTTATTATATCAAGTGGTGGCAACAGCGGCTCGCAAGCCTCTACCTTAATTATACAGGCAATGGCCTTAGGCGAAGTTACCGTAGCCGATTGGTGGCGGGTAATGCGCCGTGAACTGCTATCGGGCCTGATGTTGGGCCTAACCCTTGGATTGATAGGATTTATGCGTATTTACATCTGGACTATGTTTTCGCCCATTTACGGGCCGCATTGGATATTGGTTGGTTTCACGGTAGGCTGCGCGCTTATAGGTGTTGTACTATGGGGATCATTAGCAGGTTCCATGCTGCCACTTATACTCAAAAAGCTTGGCGCCGACCCCGCTACCTCATCAGCCCCATTTGTAGCCACATTGGTAGATGTTACCGGCCTTATTATTTACTTTACCATTGCTGTAATAGTTATGCAGGGAACGTTGCTGTAGATAGGCTTTGATAGTATAAAATTAAAATACTTGAATAAATTAAATTTTGTCATTGCGAACGCAGTGTGGCAATCGCCAACAATACAGATAAACCATGTACCATTCGCGATTGCGTTGTCGTCGTTCCTCCTCGCAATTGACAAATAGTTAACTTCCTTGTAAAAACAAAAAACCTGCTTTATGAGCAGGTTTTTCTTTATAATATTACTTTAGTATTTGTTCTGTTCATATCTCAAATGAGAAATCCTCATCCGCAGATGCTTTGGCAACTTCAGAGTTATCACCATACTCATAACGTTTTTCAACAACTTCCTGGTTTGCCCTGATATAGTCAACAGTTTCTTTTAAGCCTTCAGCAAACTTTTCAAAATCTTCTTTATACAAAAATATTTTGTGCTTAATAAAAACACCATCCTCCAACCGTTTTTTACTTTCTGTTATAGTAACATAGTAATCGTTTGATCGGGTTGCCTTTACATCAAAAAAATAAGTCCTCTTCCCGGCTCTCACCTTCTTTGAAAAAACCTCTTCGCGCTCTCTATTGTCAAAATCTCCCATAATGAATATACCTGTAATTAGTTTTGGTTGGCATAAATATAAATCAAAATTTGAAAGTGCCAATACTTTATTCAATTTTCGTGAACTTTTTGAAACAATTTCGTCATTTTTTTAGTTTTCTGCCAAAAAATCACGCGTTTTCTTCCTCTTCAAGCAATTGTTTTTCGTATAGTTCAAAGTAGGTTCCTTTGAGCTGCATGAGGTATTCGTGGTTGCCATGCTCCACAATTTCGCCATTATCCATCACCAGAATTTTATCGGCATTTTTTATGGTCGATATACGGTGAGCTATAATAATACTGGTTTTATTTTGCATTACCCGCCCCAGATTATTCAATATTTCCTCCTCGGTACGGGTATCTACTGCCGAAAGGCAATCGTCAAATATCAATATCTGCGGATGTTTAAAAATTGCGCGCGCTATGGAAACACGTTGCTTTTGCCCGCCCGATAAAGTTACCCCGCGTTCACCGATCAGCGTTTCAAAACCGCTTTCCAGTTCTATGATATTGTTATATACCGCGGCATCTTTTGCAGCCTGTTCAACAACGGGCATATCCAACACATCGGCACTAAAGGCTATATTATTGGCTATGGTATCCGAAAACAGGAAAACCTCCTGTGGCACAAAGCCAATTTGCGAGCGATAGTTCTCTAACCCGAGCTGTTTTACATCAACACCATCTATAGCTATATTACCACCGGTGGTATCATACATGCGCATAACCAGATTAGCTATGGTTGATTTCCCCGAACCTGTACGGCCTATGATTGCAATCATTTGCCCTGGTTCAACTGAAAATGATATGTTTTTTAATGCTTGTATACCTGTATCCGGATAAGTAAATGATACATTATTAAATTCCATAGCTCCCTTAACAATATGAGCAGAAGCATTTTTAGGCGATTCAATATCAGATTTTTCTTGTAAAAATTCGTTGATACGCTTTTGCGAGGCCGCGGCCCGCTGAATAAGTGAGGTTACCCAACCCAATGATATAACCGGGAACGAAAGCATATTCAGGTATACAATAAATTCGGCAATATTGCCCGAGGTAATATTGCCTTTCATTACCTCAACTCCACCGATGTACATGGTAATTACATTGCTTAACCCCACCAGCAATAACATGATAGGATAAAACAAAGCCTGCACTTTAACCAAAGCCATTGAATGAGTTTTATAATCCTCGCTTTCGGCTGCAAAGTTTTTACGTACAAAACCTTCCCTTACATATGATTTGATAACTCTGATACCCGAAAAGTTTTCCTGTACAAAGCTTGACAGGGCAGAGAGACGTTCCTGAATTTGCTCACTCCGGTAATTGATCACATTATTGACGTAATAAATAATCCCTGCCAGTATTGGTAATGGCAGTACCGAAAGTATGGCCAGCCTAACATTTACCGTAAGCATGGCATATATGACCAACATAAATAATACCACGGTATTAATGGTATACATAATGCCAGGCCCCAGGTACATCCTTACCCGGCTTACATCTTCAGTTACCCGGTTCATTAAATCACCGGTGTTATGGCGACGATAAAAAGCAAGGGATAACAACTGGTAGTGTTCGTATATCTCATTCTTAAGGTCGTATTCTATATGCCGCGACATCAGGATAATGGTTTGCCGCATAAAAAACAGAAAAAGCCCCCGTAGTAAAGCCAATACCAGTACCAATGCCCCAAACAACATCAGGCTGCTGCCAAAAATGTCATATATCATATTTTGCCTGTTAAAGCCGGCAAAAAGCTGATAAGCTCCTATATTTTCAGTTACCAGATCAAACGCTACCCGAATTACCTGGGCAGGTAACACAGCAAAAATATTGGATATAATTACAAACAAAATACCCGGTATCAATCGCCAGCGGTATTTATAAAAGAATTTGTTAAGGTAAGCGAGATCTTTCATAAGCCAGAAAGTCCGGAAACCGAAAGTTTGAAAGTCCGGAGATCAAAAGTATTAAAAAGTTACGAAAGTGTTTGCGGTGAAAGTTTGACAGCGGTAAGAATCCTATATTCCTGATAAAAATTATTATATAAAATAATAGAAACAATATCGTATTAAATAGGTATTATTATCACCAACCCTACAACCATGAGCCCTCTCTTTTTTATGTTGAACTCCGGAAGGTATATTATGGCCATTGCCGATAATATTGCGCATTTTGATGGTCAAACAGATATTGCACTTACTTATAGTTTTTTTATCGATAAAGAAAATGGTAACCCCAATCAAAAAATCAATAAAGAAAGCCATTTACACTTAGTGGCTAATAATGATCCGGACTACCTTGGATACATTACCGTTGAAAAACCTGGCAGGGTTTATAGTTATATCGCCAACGGCAAAAAAAGACTTTCTATTACCGAGGTACAAGATGCTGTTGAACAGATAAATAAATTAACAGGTGTTGCTATATCCTGGAGCAGCAATACTAAGTTAGATTAACGGTGTTTCAATTGTACCTTAGGTGATTTGCTGATTACACACTTCAACCGTAATAAACTTGGTCAGAATAAAAAAAACCTATACTTTTGTCGGGCCTTAAAACATTTTACTTGCCGTATACTAATGCCCGTTCAACTACAACCAGAATCCATATTTAATCAGCTCGACGCCTTCGGGCATAAAAAAGTTGTATTTTGCAGTGATCCTGATACAAATTTAAAAGCTATTATAGCCATTCATGACACCACACTCGGCCCCGCTTTTGGTGGTACACGTATGTGGCAATACAAAACCGAAGCTGATGCTTTGAATGATGTGTTGCGCCTGTCAAAAAGTATGACCTATAAATGCGCTATAGCAGGGCTTAACATGGGTGGCGGATATTCGGTAATCATCGGCGACTCGCGCAAAGATAAAACCGAGGCACTGATGCGTAAATTTGGGCGGTTTATAAAAAATCAGAATGGTGAATTTATTACCGCTGAAGATGTAGGCACCAATCCGCGCGATATGGAATACATCAGAATGGAGACGCAACATGTTACAGGCATTCCTGAAACAATTGGCGGTACTGGTGATCCATCCCCTATTACCGCTCTTGGTGTTTTTATGGGCATTAAGGCTTGCGTAAAAGAGCAATTTGGTAGCGATAGCCTTACCGGCAAATCAATTATAGTGCAGGGCATTGGTCATGTGGGCGAAAACTTGGTGCGTTTGCTTCGCGATGAAAATGTAAAAGTGTACATCAGCGATATTAACGAGGAGCGTGTAGGCCAGATAGCTAAAAAACATGGTGCACAGGCAGTATCAAATAATAATATTTTTGATATTGATGCCGATATTTATGCTCCTTGCGCATTAGGTGGTACCGTAAATACACAAACTATTGATAAACTGAAATGCAGCATCATAGCCGGATCGGCCAATAACCAGTTATTGGATGAGGAAGCACATGGCCAGATGCTGGTTGAAAAAGGTATATTGTTTGCACCCGACTATGTTATTAACGCTGGTGGTATCATTAACTGCTATTCGGAGTTGATGAGCTTTAGCAAAAAACGCAGTCTGCAACTTACCGAAAATATTTACGAGGCAACGCGCAACATTTTAAGACTATCAAAATCAGAAAACATATCAACTATTAACGCGGCAAATAAAATCGCCGAAAAAAGAATAGCGGACATTAAAAAAGTAAAATCAACGTATTAATATTATAGTTTAACCATCTGCGCACAGGCAGATCAAATCGTTCTTACACATGTTAAATAGAAGGCACCTAAGGGTAAAGGTATTACAGGCATTGTATGCATTCCATCAATCAGATACCAAAGACATCAAACTACACGAGAAAAATATGCTTCACGGCATAGATCAGGTATATGAAATGTATATCTGGATGTTATCGTTAATTTCGGAAGTAGCCAATTTTGCGGCAAATGATGCCGAAGAAAGGGCTAATAAGCATCTGCCTACAAAAGAGGACCTTAACGCTGATCTTAAAATTTTAACCAACCGGTTTATTGTTACCCTTAATGATAACCGTGACTACTTAATTGCTTTAAAAAAGTATAAAGTAGAGTGGCATTTTGAACCCGAGCTTGCCAAATCGTTGTTCATTATCTTGAAAAATGCCCCTGAATATGCCGAATACCTGGCAAAAACAGATGATACTATCCAAACCGACAAAGACATCATTAAATTCATTTTCAAAAAAGTAATTTTGAAATCATCATTGGCCGAACAGGTTTTTGAAGATAAGTTTATTTTTTGGCCGGTTGACCGCGACGTACTACAGGCATTGATAGCTAAAACCTTTAAAAACTTTGCATCAGAAGATGCTAAACAAAACCACCTTGCCGAAATTACTGGCAACTGGACCGAAGACCGTGAGTTTGTGGTTAACCTGTTTGCGCAAAGTATCAGGTTTGATAAACCATACCAGGAACTGATAGCAGCCAAAACCCAAAACTGGGAACCCGAGCGTATTGCCATGATGGATACTTTATTAATGAAAATGGCCATTACCGAGTTTATCAACTTCACTTCTATCCCGGTTAAAGTAACCATCAACGAGTACCTGGAAATCTCTAAAGAGTTTAGTACACCAAAAAGTAATTCATTTATAAACGGTATCTTAGACAAGATTTTAATTGATCTGAAAGCAGAGCAAAAAATCAAAAAAATAGGCAGAGGATTAATAGAATAATAATTGAACCAATGAAAAAATTATTTTTAAGCATAGTAGCTGTAGGCCTGCTATTTTCGGCTTGTAACCAAACCCAGGGTAATACATCATCAACTGCCGCAACCGGCGATAGCACTGCGCAACCAACCACTGCAGCTACTACCACCGCCAACGCGGCTACTGCTCCTTTAATGAAATTTGAAAAAGAAAGCCATGATTTTGGTAAAATTAAACAAGGGGATAAAGTAAGCTACGATTTTAAATTCACTAACAACGGAAAATCGCCACTGATCATTACCGATGCGGTAGCAACCTGCGGCTGCACCACTCCAGAATGGCCTAAAACGCCTGTTAAACCCGGCGAAAGCGGTTTAATTAAAGTAGTATTCAACAGCGCTGGCAAAAGCGGCCTGCAGGATAAACAAATAACCATTACCGCCAACACAGTACCGGCACAAACTATGGTACATTTAATTGGCGAAGTTTTAACGAAATAACAATTTAATTTAAAATGATAGCAACTATTTTATTACAAGCACCAGCAGGTGGTTCAAGCCAGTTTGGCATGTTAATACCAATGGTATTAATTATTGTGGTGTTTTACTTTTTTATGATCCGCCCTCAGGTTAAAAAACAAAAAGATCAAAAGAAATATGTTGAGGAATTAAAAAAAGGTGATAAGGTAGTAACCACGGCAGGTATTCATGGTCGCATTATCGACTCAAACGAAACTACTTTTTTGGTTGAGGTTGATAACGGTAAAATCCGTTTTGACAAATCGGCTATATCTTTAGATGCTTCAAAAGCGCTAAATACCCCACCGGTAGCTGCAAAAAGCTAATTTTTGTTTGATTAAAGACGAAAAGAATAAAGATAAAAGACCAAGTGTTTTTATCTTCAACTGAAAATTAAAGGGCGGAAAGATAAGAGGTGTATAAACCTTTGTCCTTTCGCCTTTATCCTTTAATCTTAAAACTCTTTTGTCTTTTAATCCTTTATCTTTCATCTAAAAAATGGCAATAGTAAAATTATCTGCAACAGAACGAAGGCGACTATCGGTATTTTTTACCTGCTTGGCGCTTGCTGTTTTGGCGTGGATATTTACTACCCTATCTAATGTTTACAGTTATGGTGTTCAGGAGGTGCTAACTTATAAAAACGCCCCTCAGAAACGTGCTTTCCATTCCTTACAGCCCGATACCGTTAAGGCTACAGTACAAGGCACAGGCTGGCAAATGCTGTTTGCAAATATGAACAAAGAGCGGAAACCCATCACCATTGACCTGGCCACGCTTGAAAACCGCAATTATGTGGTGCTTAGCTCTCAGCTAAAGCAAATCAACATCAAGAAAGAAATTACCCAACAAATAATATCAATCGATCCGGATACGTTATATTTTGACTTCTCAAACAGGTTGGTGAAGAAGGTACCGGTGCAGTTGATGTTAAACCTGAAATACAAAAAACAATTCGCGGTTTCTGGTAATATAATTATTAAGCCGGCACATATTACGGTAAGCGGCCCTACTGAAAGGTTAAAGGAAATAAGCGTATGGAAAACCGATTCGTTGCAGTTGAAGGATGTTACCGAAACTATTAATACCAGGATAAACCTGCAATCGGTTAAAGAAGGTAATTTAAACGTATACCCCAAAACAGTACAGGTTATTATCCCGGTTGATGAATTTACCGAGAAAACGCTTGATTTGCCGGTTAAACTGATTAATAACCATAACTACGATAATGTTAAGGTGTTTCCGCAAAAAGTAAAAGTAACCTTCACTACCGCTCTGAACAGGTATCCGGACATGACCGAAGATCTATTTGAAGCTACTGCCGATCTGGACCTTTGGCGCGATCATGGTTACAAATCATTACCGGTTAAATTAACCAGGGTTCCGCCATATTGTAAAATAGTAAAGGTAAGTCCGGCAAATATTGATTTTATTATAAAAAAATAATGCATAGCCAGAGCAAAGATTTTTGGATAAAAGAACAAAGCTCTTATCGTTTAACACTAAACATCCTTGCTACAAATACTAACTACAAAAAATAATGCTTAAAATAGGCTTAACGGGTAACATAGGTAGCGGCAAAACTACCGTAGCCAAAGTATTTGAACTTTTAGGTATACCCGTTTTTTATGCCGACGATGAAGCAAAAAAAGTTATGGTTACAGATCAGATCCTGATCAATGCTATTAAACAAACCTTCGGGGCCGAATCTTATTTTGACGATGGCTCCCTGAACCGGAAACACATAGCGGGCATTGTTTTCAATAACGAGGCAGAACTCCGGAAATTGAACGCTAAAGTACATCCGGCAACTTTCCGGGCTTTTGACAATTGGTTACTCCACATTAAACACGCTCCTTACATTATTAAAGAGGCAGCCTTGATGTTTGAAAGCGACTCCTACAAAATGTGCGACCGTACCTTACTGGTATCCGCGCCTTTAGAGAACCGTATAGCCCGCGTAATGCAGCGCGACGGTGTTTCGCGTGAAGAAGTTGAAAAGCGGGAAGCCCGCCAGTTTACAGAAGATAAAAAACGCCAAATGGCTAATGACATCATTATAAATGATGATTGGCAACTGGTAATTCCGCAAGTGCTTGAGCTGCACAGATCATACTTATCGCTCGCAAAAAATTAATGATACTTGACGATTTTGTTCTGATAGATGAAAAAGGGCTGTATTGTAAATACGGTGATTTTTATCTTGACCCCCAATTACCGGTTAAAACGGCTATTATTACGCATGGCCATGCAGATCATGCCGTAAGTGGCAATCACGATGTATATTGCACACGGGCAACTGCCAGTATCATGCAGCTTCGGTATGACCGTACTGCGGCTAAAGCATTTCACATTACAGAGTATAATCAGCCTTTTAACATTGGCCAGGTAAAAATAACCATGATACCCGCCGGCCATATGCTGGGCTCGGCACAAATATTAATGGAGTACAATGATACCCGTTACCTGTATACCGGCGACTATAAACTGCAAGCCGATGATACCTGCGAACCCATTGAGTGGGTTACCACCGATGTACTGATCACCGAAAGTACTTTTGCCGACCCTGCTGTTATACACCCCGACCCTATTGAGGAAATAAAAAAGCTGAATGCTATAAAAACCAATATACTGTTAGGTGCCTACGGCCTGGGTAAAAGCCAGCGGCTTATTAACCTCATCAGCACATACGCTCCGCAAAAAAAGATATTGGTACATCACCGCATTATGCCTATTAATGCTATTTATCAAAAAATGGGCTTTGCTCTGGGGCCCCATCAGATATATGGCCGTAAGCTCATGAAAGTGCAGGATGAGTTTGTGTACATCGTTCCGCCATTTACCTTTGATAGTTACATTAGGGCCACCGGCGTTACTCGCTTGTTTGCTTCGGGCTGGAAAAACCTACAGGTTAATCACAAGGATACTTTGTTTATATCAGACCATGTAGACTGGAATGATATTTTAGAAACCATTGCCCGTACCCAACCTAAACAAATATGGACTTTACACGGTGATGGTAAACATTTAAAAAATCATTTTAATAATGACGTTTTTGTAAAATTGCTAAATTAAAATGCTGCGGGAAGGGGTCGATTATTATATTAATGAGGATGGTAACTTTGTTTTCACCAAAGAATATCACCTGAAACGTGGTTATTGCTGCAAAAATAAATGCCTGCATTGCCCCTGGAATTACGGCAAAACTAACGAAAAACCAACCGGGCCGACGACGGATAATAGTGATTAGTGTGAAATTAATGCAACCGGTGTGTACAATACGTATACCGCTAATTGAAAATAATTAAACATATTTGCATCTTATTGATTGTTACATATATGCGGATAGACGACGAAATACAAATCACAAACTTTGAGGATAACTATCATAAAGTAGCGGTTAACATATCATACACCGCCGGTTGGTTAAGTAATTACTTTAAAGCATACTTTGATAAATACAACATTACACAACAGCAATTTAACATTCTGCGGATATTAAGAGGTCAATACCCAAAACCGGCCACCATAAACCTGCTGAAGGAACGTATGGTTGATAAAATGTCAGATGCATCTCGTATTGTTGACCGCCTGATACAAAAAGAACTGGTTTCGCGCTGTACCAATAACAAAGACAGGCGGGCCGTTGACATACGCATCAACGATCAGGGCTTAGCTATTTTAGCAAAAATGGACGAGGAATTCAGAGCAAAAGAGATACTCCAGGGCAACCTGAGCGAAGATGATGCCGCTATACTGAGCGACCTGCTCGATAAGTTGAGAGGATAATATCTGAGCAACAAAAATTTGTCATGCTGAGCGTAGCGAAGCATCTATTATAAGACATGAATAGTTCAATAACAGATACTTCGCTACGCTCAGCATGACAAGGTTATATAACACACGTCATTAAAAACTTCCTCTTATCTTATCATAGATCTCCGCATCGTACAGCTCTTTTAATTGCTGATGCGTTTCTATAGATAGGTGTGGTAATTTTGTAGCCTCCACATTACTGTTAACCTGGGCTACTTTTGATGCGCCGGGTATTACCGTAGTAACTTCCGGATAATCCAATATCCATCTGAGGGCCCATTGGGGCATAGGGCCATCAGGCAGCAATGCCTTAATTTTTTCTGACAGCTTTATCCCTTCCGTAAATTCAATACCAGAAAATGTTTCGCCGCTATTAAAGGCCTCGCCGTTAGCATTGTAGTTACGATGATCATTTGGGGCAAATTGGGTTTGCGCATTAAACTTACCCGCCAATAAACCACTGGCCAATGGTACCCTTACTATGATGGCTACACCTTTTTCTGCCGCTTTAGCAAATACTTCCTCCGCAACGTGCTGCCTGAACAAGTTGAAGATGATTTGCAATGAAGCCAATTCCTCCTGCTCCAAACAAATAAGCGCTTCTTCTGATGTTTCAACACTGGCGCCAAAATGACTGATCAGGCCTTGTTGTTGCAAGCTACGTAAATGATCAAATACTTTACCTGAACGCATTTCTTCGGTTGGTATGCAATGCAACTGTTCTAAAAATAGTTTAGAAACATCCAGATGTTTAAGCGAATCCTCAATATGACGTTTCATAACATCATAAGTAAAGTTTTGCGGCCAGCCGTTAGGAGCATCACCCCTGCGGCCCAGCTTGGTAGCTACATAAACCGGATGC
The DNA here is from genome assembly GCF_039207105.1 of Mucilaginibacter sp. Taxonomy (GTDB): domain Bacteria; phylum Bacteroidota; class Bacteroidia; order Sphingobacteriales; family Sphingobacteriaceae; genus Mucilaginibacter. The sequence continues at coordinate 30,270 of NZ_JBCECK010000030.1, read as the reverse complement.
TCAACCGTTTTTAGAAACTTGCCTATTACGGTTTCACTTACGCCCATACCGTATACGTCGGCAGTATCTAAAAAATTTCCGCCCGCGCTGGTATAGGCTTTTAATATCTCTATAGCCTCATCTTCATTCACATTCCCCCAGTCGGCACTGCCGAGCTGCCAGGTGCCTAATCCAACTTCGGCAATAGCGGTTCCTTTAAAATCTCTGTAATTCATAAAATGGTAGTGTTTTGGCAATATTGTTATGCCTGTAAAAGTACAAAGCCGCCTTGACAATCAAAACGGCTTTGTAATATACTATCTGTTACTTAAATGACTGTTATCAGGCTTTCAGATCACCTGTCTCCTGTTTTAAAATATCCAGAATAGTTGGTGTTACCTTTCCAAAAAAAGACACGCCGGAAGCGCCATTCTTCAAGGCATACTGTATACCTGAACGAACTTCTTCATCATTATTAAAATCTGACAGATAGAGACCTGCATACAAGGGAAATTTACCATCCAAAAAATGAATGCCTTCCGCTACGGCATCACCTATCCAGCTTACGTTTTCTTTATAAAAACCATGATATATCATCGGGCAAACACCATCGAGCTTAAAGTTTGTCCAGTCTTGCCGCACATTCCGGCGCGCCACTTCAGGCGTGGGAAACACGGCTGCCGTAATTGGCTTTTTATGCTGATGCGCCACTGCAGAAATACTGTTTACCACCCTGATAATATTACCATACCTGAATAGGCGCCACGAAAGGCTGGCATCTGGGTATTGTATGGCTTTAATATCCTTCCCATACTGTTCTTTAAATTTGGCCCGGCATACCTCACAATAGCAAAAATCATATTCTGGCAACTCCTTTGTTTGTTCAATTTTATACTTATCCCAAAGGTTTACAGGTAGTATCACATCACAATAACGCACATAATCCAAGTGGATGCCATCTACATAATCTTTAGCTAAAATCTCATCAACCGTAGTGGTCAGGTATTTTTCTACCTCCGGGCGCGATGGGCAAAGCCAACGGTAATATTGTACATAAGGTGGTTTATCAGCACATGAATCGCCATTACGGCTTTTGCTGTACCATTCAGGGTGCTGGGTAACCATTTCGGCACGATTAAAAGTCCATATCCAGCGGTGTGCTTCTATGCCGTGTGCTTTTGCCGCGCGAAAATGGCGCTCACTATCATTTTCAAAAAATATTCCGGTTATCCCAGCTGATTTATAGGCCGAGTAGTTGGCTTTCAGATCATCATCGGTATCTTTCGTATTAGGGTTGATCCAGATCCAGTTTTTGATCACTTTCTTTTTTTTACCCGCTATTATGGCCGAAGCCTGGCTTTTTACAGGTATTTGCGAAGCCACGGTTGCCAACAAACCGGCTTTTAAAAATTCGCGCTTATTCATTACATTTTAAGTGATTATTTTGTTACAGTCTCCACTAACCCGTCCTGATTGATGGTATAGGTTAATGTATTGCTTTCATCAGTGCTAATTGAAGCTAAAAACTGGTGTTTTGAGGCTTCAACCTGTAAGTTATTAAATTTTTTTAAAATGTTATAACCACTTTCTATACCTAATTCTTTTAGTGTTTGCGCGTATTCATGATTTTGCTTGAACCACTCTTTTTGCCGGTAATATACCAGCCATAAATACTTTTTCTGTAACTCTGCATAGGGCATTTCGTACCTTTCATCGCCATTAGGTTGATTGTTAAACAACAAGTAACCCCATCGTTCAGGATAATGCATGTTGATAACTCCCTGGGCACTCCATACCCAATTATGTTCGGGCAAATCACGGCCGGTAGTCTCATCCTTCAGCTTTATATTTTGACCGTTCTCAACCTTCGTATCATATTCAACCCTTGAAAAATTAATACGCCATACAGTTCCATGTTCAGGAATGGCAGCTTTAAATCCGGGATTGATAGCTTTAAAAGGGATAGCCATTTCAACCGTCCATCCTTTGTCCGTATCGGTACTGTTATTCAATGTCCCCTGAATTTTAACGGCCGAACGCAATCCCGGTGCATCCCAACCTATTATAGCCTGCCCCTGGTTACGGTATGGCTTGTTTAAATAGAGGTCAAAAATGGTATTTAAGGCATTAACCTCTATTTCGTAATAGCTGTGCGCGGTATTTGCCGGATCAATAAATACCTCAAAATCATTATCCCTATAAACTATATCGTCGTGATTTTTGAGCTTTGCCCAAACCTGCGGGTCATGCAAGCGGGCCGCCACATACAGGCAACTATCATCCCAAAGCATTTTAACATTGGTTTGCAATGTGGGTTTAGGCCTTAAGTCACCTTCTATATCAACAAAATCGTTAGTCCACCTGGCTTGCTGCCATATGTTTTCATCAATATCGCCATCAATAACCGGAGCTTTTGAAGTATGATTGACCACATAGCCATCTGGAACAGTAAATAAATTTTCCAGCCCTTTAAAAGCATCCTGCGCCTTAACCTCGCCCGATATAAAAACCACTGATACAATTAAGCCTGCCTTTATAAAAGACAGGCCCGATCTTAAACTTTCAGATAGTTTCATTAACTGCCCAGTTCTAATATGCGGTCAAACTCTTCCCGTTTTAAACCCATTACCGATAAACGACCTTGTTTAACCAGGCCTACATCTTTCAATTGCTCATCGGCTTTGATCACCTCAAGGGTTACCGGCTTTTTCAATGTTTCAATCGGTGAAAGATCAACCACCACCCAGTTCGGGTCTTGCGTAGTCGGATCCTGGTAGGCTTCTTTTACTACTTTGGCTATACCTACAACTTCTTTACCTTCATTGCTGTGGTAAAATAACACCAGGTCGCCCTCTTTCATTTCTCTTAGGTTGTTGCGGGCCTGGTAATTACGTACACCATCCCAAAAGGTACGGCCATCCTGATTAAACTTTTCCCAACTGTATTTAAATGGTTCTGATTTTACTAACCAATGTTGCATAAATTATTCTTGAATTTTATAGATGTAAATATGTTAAAAAGCATCGAAAAAGGAGCTGAAACCTATAACTCAACCTGTATTTCTTTCCAGTCAATAGCGCCTTGTATATCAATTAAACAGGTTTTACTGTTTAGTATTCCGGTAACTGTTTTAAATGTGCCGCTGGCGTACAATTTACCATTCATTTCTTTTAGCTCTTTAACAACTACTATCTCATTAGCATACCCTGCAGACAATTGGTTGTTTATCAGGTTTGAATAAGCAAATACAAAACCTTTATCAGGCTTGGCGCCATATAGCAATTTCAACTCCGAATTGATAGAAATCTTATGCCCGAGGTAAGTTACAGCGTCTTTATTTGCATTAAATACAGGTGACGCATTTTGCGCATATGTTAGTGTGCTTATGCCAGTTATTAAAACGAATAAAAGAATCAATTTTTTCATTAGTATTTTTTCGCCTAAATTATGGTAAAAACTTATTAATGGTAAATACTGCCCGTTAATCCTTTGTCATAATTATCTTTATTAATCATTTTAATTTTTTAAACAATTCCATATGTTTGTACATATCTACAAATAAACTTTATTTTTATTTGCAGCCATTCATTATTAACCGATACTGCCCCAATTATGAATTTCAAACCCGCACTACTTACCGCTTTGCTGGCTATTTGCTTTTTTAGCGCCAAATCTGAATCTTACAATATCGCGCCACAAGCCACGGTAACTGCTTCATCAACTTTGAGTAAGGAGTATAATCCGGCTAACATTACCGACGGCGTTATTGGTATTGAAAATAAAGGTGAATGGGCCTGCGAAGGTGAAACAGCATCCTGGGGTTATGTAAAATTTCCCTGGATACAGCTCAACTGGAAAGACCCTAAAATTGTTAATCGTGTGGTATTGTATGACAGGCCAAGTCTGAAAGAGTATACCGCCAGCGGTAAGTTAGTATTCAGCGATGGATCAGTGATCTGGGTTGATCAGATACCGAATAATGGTGCAGCCAAAGCTGTCACTTTTAAACCGAAGAAAATAAGCTGGGTAAAATTTGTAACAACCGACGGTGACGGTAAAGATCTTGGCTTTTCGGAAATCGAGGTATTCAATGCTCCTGAACAATATAACGATTATGTATCATGGGTAGACCCCTATATTGAAACGAACCGCGGTAGATATTTCTTTTTTATAACCGGCTGCCGCCCCTTCGGTATGATCAGTGCTGCCCCGCATACCCGCAATAAAAACCAATGGGGCGGTGGTTATGTATATAATGAAGATCATATACTGGGTTACGGTCAAATTCACGACTGGAGTCTTTCCGGATTGGAAATTATGCCGGCTCCTGCCAGTATCGATCCAACAGGAGGCGAAACCGCCTGGCAATCGCTATATAGTCATGACGATGAAATTGTGCAACCCGGTTACCAGCGTAATTTCCTGCGTGACCATCGTACCTGGGTTGAGCAAACAGCTACTGATAGGGTAAGTTTTTACCGCTTTACTTATACCCAAAATATGCAAGCCCAGATAATTACCAACTTGGGCGGTTACATTGGCGGCACTACCATGACCCATGCCGAGGTTAAGCAAACCGGCAATAATGGTTACGAGGGCTCATTTAGTGATGTTGGGCGATTATGGGGCGGCCCTAAAGATGTAAAAGTATTTTTTGTGGTAGAATTTGATAAGCCCTTTAAAACATTAAATGCCTGGGATGACAAAAAACTATTCAACGATATTAAAGAGATCAAAGGCGATAATGCAGGCATAGCTCCTCAATATGATGTTAAAGCAGGCGAGCAGCTACAAATGAAGATAGCCATCTCCTACACCAGCATTGAAAATGCCCGCAATAACCTGAAGCAGGAATGCAACGGTTGGGATTTTAACGGAGTAAAAAATGAATCCCTCCAGGTTTGGAACAACTGGCTGGGCAAAATAGATGTAAAAGGCGGAACCGTTGATCAACGCAAAAAGTTTTATACCAACCTGTGGCATGTATTGCTGGGCCGCCACTTGAATAATGATATATCCGGAGATTATGCCGACCGCACCGGGCCTGCTAAAGCCAAGGCAACAGATGGCTCATTTAAGGTAAGAACACTTCCTAAAAACGCCGATGGTAAACCCAAATTTGGCATGTATAATTCGGATGCGTTTTGGCTTACCCAATGGAATCTGAATGTATTATGGGGTATGGCGTGGCCCGAAGTTCAGGACGATATGTCGGCCTCGATGGTACAATTTGCCAATGATGGCGGACTACTCCCCCGCGGCCCTGTTGGTGGAGGTGATACGTTTATTATGACAAGTTGCCCGGCCACCAACCTTATTGTAAGTACATTTCAGAAAGGTTTACTTACAAAAATTGATGCAGGTAATGCTTTTGATGTTATTAAACGTAACCAGCTGCCGGGCGGTGTACTGGGTAGTAAGGAGGAGATTGAATTTTATACCGAAAAGGGTTATTGGCCAAATAATGCCGGTATCACCATTGAGGCCGCCTTTCAGGATTATGCCGCAGCGCAAATGGCAGCCAAACTAAACCGAACGGCCGATTATAATTTTTTCATGAAACGTGCTTCGGGCTGGAAAAACTTATTTGAACCTAAACAAAAGCTGCTATTCCCCAAAAACAAGGAAGGACAATTTATACATACCGATGCCTTGAGCGGCGAAGGCTGGATTGAAGCCAACGCATGGCAGGCTACCTGGGGTGTTTCGCAGGACATTGCAGGTTTAGCTAAATTAATGGGCGGGAACAATGTACTTTGCGATAAGCTTAACTATGCCTTTGAGCAATCACGTGAAAGCGATTTTGTTTTCGATTATGGTAAAGGATATATCAGTTATGCCAACCAGCCAGGCTGTTCAGATGCGCATGTATTTAACTACGCGGGCCAACCCTGGCTTACACAATACTGGGTACGGAAGGTTCAGGAACAGGCCTATGGTGGTGTATCACCCGATTTAGGCTATGGTGGCTCCGATGAAGATCAGGGACAAATGGGTGGCGTAAGTTCTTTGATGATGATTGGTTTGTTTAATTTACAGGGTAATGTAAGTAAAGACCCGGTTTATGATATTACCAGTCCTGTTTTTGATGAGGTAACTATTAAGCTTGATTCCAGGTATTACTCAGGTAAACATTTTAAGATCAAAACTTACAACAATTCAGCCCAAAACATGTACATTCAGAAAGCTACCTTAAACGGAAAACCGCTCACTCACTTCTGGTTCAGGCATACCGATTTTGCAAAAGGTGGTGAACTGGCTTTATGGCTTGGTCCAAAACCCAATAAACAATGGGGTACAAAATAATTTATAAAAAAAGCCCCGCTGAGAGCGGGGCATAAATTTCAAATTTTGACGAACCGAAATTTTGATAGTTAACGAAATCTGAATGATCTATAATAATTAACTATCAATATTCGCATTAGTTCTGTTCAAATTGTTCAGTTAAATTTCAATGCTATAAATTTAGCAATACATAATAAAATAAAAATCCCCGGCAACAGGCGTTGCGGGGATCTGAAGTTTACAATTGGAGTATCTTAATGCTATGCTTGCTGCATGCTGTAATGAAATCTTTCAGAAATTATTTTGCCGTCTTCAACTTCATAAACGCAGATCTCATTCATCGTGTCGCGGCCCATTCCTTTGTAAGTAACGTCAATATCCATAGCACAGGCAAAAAAATTACCGCTCACAATAGGTTCTGATATGGTAACACCATGTATTTCCTCTACCATATCAAACCAAAGCTTGTTTTTATTTATTACAGCGGCTTTACCTTCCGTTATTTCCATATCCGAGCCTTTTGGTTCATAGCTTACAATATCATTGGCATAAAGCTCATCTACTGCATCAACATTTTTGCCTTCCCGGCAAAGCTGTATCAATTTATTGGCTACATCCTGCGTGTTCATAACTGGGAATTTTATGGTTATTGCTTATATTAAAGTTATTGATAAATTGTTCAATATCATAACAATACATTTTAAATTTAGATTAACATTTCCACCATTTTAATAACCTGTTCACTCTCCAATAACCCTACCTCTTTGTCAATTATTTGTTACATAAACCAATATCCTGTACGTTAAATTATTATAAAGTATTTTAGCGTAAAGCAATCCGGTTTACTTATCCATTTATCCTTGATCATGAATAAACATTATTCTCTGCAAACCAAAACCCTGTTAACTACTTTATGCGCCCTGCTATTATTTACCTTTGGCTCAAAAGCACAAACCACCGTTGATGATCCACATTATGGTATTATCCCCGCTCCTGCCTCTATAACAACAGGCCAGGGTACCTTTGTATTTAGTCAGCTAACACAGATCAAGGCAGATAATGTTAAAGACAGAAACGTTCTGTTTCTGAAAGATTTTCTTTTAAATAACCGCCATTTCAACAACAAACTATCAAAATATAATCCAAAAATAAAATCAAGCAAAGGCACTACTTTAATAATTACATCCAAAGGAGCTGCTACCTTACCTAAAGAAGGATATAAACTAACCATAACACCACGCAGAATAACCCTTGTAGGTAAAGATGCCGGCTTGTTTTATGGTATTCAAAGTCTGATGCAGCTATTCCCGGTTGAAACTTCAGGTACGGAAAAACTGCCTTGCATCACCATTGAAGATAGCCCACGCTTTGGTTACCGTGGTATGATGCTGGATGTATCCCGCCATTTTTTTACCGTACCACAGGTTAAAAAAGTTATTGAGCTGATGGCCGCTTATAAACTCAACAATTTTCACTGGCACCTGGTTGATGGGCAGGGCTGGCGCATCGAGATCAAAAAATATCCTAAGCTAACCCAGGTTGGTGGTTACCGGATGCAAACCATGTATGGTACCAACCGCGACTGGCCCGACTCCCTATCTTACGGCGGTTATTATACCCAGGATGAGATCAGGGATGTAGTGAAATTTGCCGCTGCCCGCTATATTAACGTGGTTCCCGAAATTGAAATGCCGGCCCACTCTGAAGCCGCATTAAGGGCTTACCCGGAATTAAAGTGCGAACTTCCTGCTGACAGCAAGGTACCGGCAAGGGAGGTAAATAATATCTATTGCCCTACTCCCGAAACATTTACTTTTCTGGAGAATGTACTGACCGAGGTAATGGAGCTTTTCCCGAGTAAATACATTCATATTGGTGGCGATGAAGCCAATAAAGAGCCCTGGAAAGCATCGGTATTTTGTCAGAATTTAATCAAGGAAAAAGGCCTGAAGGATGAGCATGAATTGCAAAGCTATTTCATTCAAACCATAGAAAAATTTCTGAACTCCAAAGGCCGCAGCATTATTGGCTGGGACGAGATACTGGAAGGTGGCCTGGCGCCAAATGCAACCGTAATGAGCTGGACAGGTGAAGAAGGTGGTATTGCAGCCGCACGTCAAAAACATAACGTGATCATGACGCCGCAAACAACCGGTAATTACTTTGACCACTATCAAAGCGGCTCGCCACAGGAACCGGTGTCATTTGGCAGGTATGCGGCCTTAGACGAAACCTATAACTACGATCCGGTTTCAAAAGAACTGACACCCGAAGAGCAAAAATATGTAATAGGCACCCAGGGTAACTTATGGACGGAGTATGTACCCACCGTTGCCAAACTACAATACCAGATCATGCCGCGCCTGTTTGCTTTATCGGAAGTGGCCTGGAGTAAGCCCGAAAATAAGGACTATACCAATTTTTCTGAAGTAAGGTTGGCCAAACATTTTGCCAGACTGGAAAATCTTCATTACAACTATCGAGTGCCTACTGCTCTCACCGTTATTGATACAATGGTTTTTGGCAGCAAATTCACTTTTGCTCCAAAATCTGTAGTTCCCGGAGCTAAAATTTATATCACCTATAATGGTCGCGATCCGCTGGATACCGATTGGGAGTATTCATCGCCGGTTACCATTATTGTTCCGCCAAATGAAAAACGGGAATTTAAAACCCGGGTGATCACCCCTACCGGTCGCCGTAGTATAGCTACCCGCATCCTGATGGTTAATAAAGGACTCATGCCGTCAACAGATTATTCAGCCAACAAAGTCGGACTGACCTGCAAATTGATCAAGAGCAAATTTACAACACCAGATCAGCTTGACTATGCTGCCATAGCTGTAAAAGACTCAGTAGTGGCCGATAAGCTTAGTGCGGAAGCATTGAAAAAAGATAACCCTAACTTCGGAATGGTCTTCAATGGATACATCAGCATTCCGGCAGATGGGGCTTACAATTTTTCGCAGGCATCATACACCGATACCGAAGTACAAATTGATGGCGAAAAAATAACTGAGGCCGAACCCGCTTTACCATTGGCTAAAGGCTTTCATAAAATTAAAGTTAAATACATATATAACGTACCGGCACCTATACCTGGCCAGTACCGTATAAGGCAAACGCCATTACGTGTTTTTATCAGCGCTCCCGGAGCTGTTGGTAAAAAAGAGATTGACCCAGCAACGTTATTTAACTAAAAAATTCCCTTCGATACAAAGCCCGTTATAAATTATAATGGGCTTTGTTTTACTAATAATTAATGCGATTAAAAGGAGTTAATCTAAACAGATTAACTCCTCCTCTCTCACTTTAACAAACTTCCCTAAACAGGAATAGCTTAACATTCGTCTTCACTGGTATTATCCGCGATGAAATAACCAAAAGCCGAACTCCCTAATAATGCGATCAATAAGACTATCATAATGTTTAGTTTTAGGTAGATAATTAACTCTTAATTAACTACAATGCTGGTTTATAATGGTTTCAATAATTGTCATTATAACATTTTTATTAATAAAAGTGCCTATACGTTAAAAATCAGCACATTTATAGCCTTAATTATTAAGAAAAATGAACTGCTATTTTAAAGCTATTATAATACCCGATAATTTAAATACCTATACTTGAATAATACACCTTAAAAACATATGTTTGTACATACTAACATATAAAATCTGCAGCCCTAACTTATTTAAATCGTAAAGAATGAAAAAGTTGTACAACAGGCAGGCTCTCCGCTTTGCTGCTATTCTATTTTTTATCGGCATGTCCGCTATAAGCGCATATGCTCAAAAGGTAAAACAGACCTTTACCTCAATTACCCTCCAACCCACGGTGGCATATATGAAATACAATGGCGAAAGCAGACGTATAGCCAGGCTGTTGTTTAAAAACGGTAAAAGCTACAATGCAGCTACTGCTGTAGTTACCTTTAATAACCAAACCGAAAATATAACTATCCCCGCCAGTGCCGATGGCCTGGATGTTTTTGAAGTAGCTCTAGCCGGCCCTCCCATAAAAATTGCTACACAAGCTACCATAACTTTAACTGCTAATAAGCAAATCTATGTAGCCCGTTGTATTGTTGAACCTGCCCGTAATAATTGGAGTGTATATTTGCTGCCGCACTCACATGTTGATATTGGCTATACTAACACCCAGGCTAAAGTGTTGAAACTGCACATGGACAATATTGATGAGTCTATTGACCTGGCAGAAAAAACACAAAATTACCCTGCTGAAGCGCGTTATAAATGGACCACCGAAGCCATATGGGTAGTTGATAATTACCTTAAGCTGGCCAGCCCGGAAAAGAAAGCACGTTTTTGGAATGCTGTTAAAAAGGGTTGGATAAACCTTGACGGCGCTTATGGCAACATCAATACCAGCATGACCGATTCGCGCCAGCTGATGCAGATGTTCGCCAAATCGCAAAAACTGGCTAAGGAGCAGGGTATTGAGATACATACCATGTTTCAGGGCGATGTTCCGGGAGCCTCATGGGGACTTGCAGCCCAGACCGAACAAACCGGTATTAAATATTTTTTGTCGGGGCCAAACGCGTCTGACCGTATTGGCAATCTTGCCAAATGGCAGGACAAACCTTTTTATTGGTTGTCGCCATCGGGCAAGCAAAAATTATTATTCTGGCAGTGCCAGCCCTACTCTATCGCTTACAAGCTTAAGGGCAGCAAGATCCCCAACTTTTTCACTATTGATGAACCTAAACCTTATTATACCGGTAAACCAACAGAGAACTTCCTGAACCCGTACTTGTTTCAATACCTGGGCGATCTGGAACAAAACAACTTTCCTTACAGCATGTCTATCCTGACCTGGGCCATGAGTGATAACGCTCCCATTGATCCGGAGTTACCTGATGCTGTTAAGGCCTGGAACGAACATTATGATTCGCCAAAGCTCATTATCACCTCGGTAAAACAATTCTTTACGGATCTGGAAAGCAAATACAAAAACGATATCCCATCCTTTAACGGCGATTACACCGAATACTGGACAGATGGCGTATCATCGGCAGCAAAAGAAACCGCCTTAAGCCGCAGCACATCTGACAGGTTGAAACAAACCGGAGCTATTTGGGCTATTCGTAACAAACCGACCTACCCTGTAACTGATTTTGATGATACCTGGAAAAATTTGCTACTATACAATGAACATACCTGGGGAGCATACAACAGTGTGAGCAAACCCGATGATGAAAAGGTAAAAAGCGAATGGGCTGTAAAACAAGGTTATGTACTACAAGCAGAAAAACAGGTTGATTCCTTAATGGCAGCGGCTTTAAAACCCGCATCTGCCAAAACCAATGCTATTGATATTTATAATACTACTGCCTGGCCTCGTACTGATGTGGTTTATGTATCTGCAGCGTTAAGTAAAGTCGGCGATCTGGTTAAAGACGCTTCCGGAAAAAAAATAGCATCTCAACGCCTAACTACCGGTGAGCTTATTTTTGTAGCCGATGCCGTACCAGCCTTAGGTAAAAGCACCTATAGCATTAATACAGGTAAAGCATTCTCTGGTAAAACATCAGCAAAGGCAACAGCAAATACGTTAACTAATGGCATTTATAATCTGACTGTTGATACCAAAACAGGAAACATCGTTAAGTTAACCAAAACCGCATCACCTACACGTAATTATGTAACAGCAGATTCGGCCGGGCTCAACCAATACCTATATATGCCCGGTGATTCGCTCAAAAATCTGGTTAGCAGTGCAGACGCGAACATCAACATTAAGGAAAAAGGCCCCTTAGTTGTAAGTTTACTGATCAAATCAGATGCTCCGGGTACAAAAGGCCTTACACGCGAGGTAAGATTGGTTAACGGCATAGATAAAGTTGAACTGATCAACACTATTGATAAAACTGCTATCAGGCGTAAAGAAAGTGTGCATTTTGCTTTCCCTTTCAACGTTCCGGAAGCACAGGTGCGTTACAGCATTCCCTGGGGTAGTGCCCGCGCCGAGGCCGACCAGCTGCCTTATGCTAACCACAATTGGTTTACGATGCAGCGCTGGGTTGATGTTTCGAATGCATCATATGGCATCACCTGGACAAGCCCTGACGCACCTTTATTTGAAATCGGTAATATCACTACAGCTAATTTACTGGGTGGTCTTCATCATGCTCCGCAATGGCTTTCATTCACTCCGCAATCATCAAATATTTATTCGTGGGTGATGAATAACCTGTGGCATACCAACTTCAGGGCTGACCAGGAAGGACCTGCTACCTTCCATTATTTTATACAGGCTCATGATGGCGGCTATGATAGCTTTAAAGCCAATCAAACCGGCCTCAACGACCATCAACCTTTAATTGCAGCTGCTGCCACCAGTGAAGCTGAAAAAGGCCTGTTCTTCAAGATCAACAGTAACCAGGTTTATGTAGAAGCCATAAAACCCGCCGATGACGGGAAAGGTGTTATCGCACAACTGGTGAACGCAGGTAATACCGATACAGAAGTAAGTCTTACCCCAACCAATGGTGCTGTTATTAAGATCTGGGAAAGTAACCTGATGGAGGATAAGCTTAAGAGCTTAAATGAACATTTTACTATTCCTGCTAAAGGAGTAATCAGTGTTAGGGTTGAGCAATAGATAAATTCTAAATCCTAAACTCTAAATTCTAAGTCAGGAGATTATACAGATTTACGAAGTTTTGAAAACTTCGTAAATCTTCTCTTATTTGTTCATTACATCCACGTGTCATTAAGGTACCAAGCAATGACGCATGGATTGTTAATTATAATTAAAAGGGCCCGGATTGTAATGATCCGGGCCCTTTGCTTTTACTTTTCCAATAAATCTATTTATGTTTTGATCCCATGTAAAAAGTGATCTCGCCGCCATTCATAATATCGGCATGGCTTATGGTTAACCCATCAAGTGTTTTTCCGTTCAGCACCATCTTTTGTACATAAACGTTTTTAGGGCCTTGATTTTTAACGTTAATCGTAAACGTTTTTCCGTTATCCAGGTTGATCACCGCTCCGTTAACAGCCGGGCTGCCGGTTGAGTATTGGTCAGAGCCTGGAGCAACCGGGTAAAAACCTAAAGAGCTGAATATGTACCAGGCACTCATTTGTCCGGTATCATCATTGCCGCCTAAACCGTCTGGTGTGGGTTTGTACATGCGTGGTAATATCATGCGAATGCGTTCTTGGGTTTTCCACGGTTTGTCTGTCCAGTTATACAAGTAAGCCACGTGGTGCGATGGCTCGTTCCCGTGTACATAGTTACCGATGATACCATCGCGGGTTATATCCTCAGTTTCGGCAAAATACTTATCCGGCAGGTTCATGGTGAATAATGAATCAAGATAACCTACAAAACGCTTGTTACCGCCCATCAACTTGATAAGACCCTCTGGATCCTGTGGAGCAAACAGGGTGTAGTTCCAGGAGTTACCTTCAATAAAGCCTTCGTTAATGGTGCTTAATGGGTCAAACTTCTGACGGAATGTTCCGTTGGCTAGCTTAGGGCGCATAAAACCGGCTTTGGCATCATATACGTTTTTATAGCTTTGAGAGCGTTTAATGAACTCCTCATAAATATCGTTACGGTTTAGTTTTTTAGCCATTTGTGCTATAGCCCAATCGTCAAAAGCATATTCTAATGTCGATGATACAGATACACCACTTTTTTCATCAGGTATATAACCCAAATCAATATAAGAACCAATACCTTCATAATCGCGGTGGCGGGCGGTGGCTACACAGGCTTCCAAAGCTTTATTAGCATCAAACGGGGCATTGCCTTTTACAACGGCATCTGCCAGTACCACTACACTATGGTAACCGCTCATGCACCAATTCTCGTTACCCGAGTTTGACCATATAGGAAGCATTTTCTCAGGGCTCTGATCAAAATGAACCATCATGGATTGTACCATATCGGCATTACGCTTAGGATCAATAATATTGAACAGCGGGTGCAGAGCACGGTAAGTATCCCACATAGAAAAGGTGGTATAATTAGTAAAGCCATCAGCTTTGTGTACATTCTGATCAAGCCCCTTATACTGGCCATCGGCATCCATATAAATGGTTGGGTTGATCATGGCATGGTACATGGAAGTATAAAAGTTCTCTTTTGTTTCCTTGCTGCCTTGTATCACTATTTTGTGCAGTTCGTTTTCCCATTGCTGCTGACCATCGTTCTTCACCTTGTCAAAGTCCCAGCCAGGTATTTCGGTACGCATGTTATTTAATGCGCCATCCATACTTACCGGCGAAATAGCAAATTTGATCTTGATCTTTTCTCCCTCTTCTGTTTTAAAGTCGAAATAGGTCCTGATCTGTTTACCGGCTATTTCTGGGAAGTTTTTGGTTTGATTGAATTTGCCCCAGAAACCTTTATACACTTCGCCTTTATCATATTTTTTGTAGCCATGCTGCAAAAATGGTTTAGAGAAACTCATGGCAAAATAAAGGGAACGTGTACGTGCCCAGCCATTGGTTTGGCGGTAACCTATCACGGTTGAATCATTTAATACCCTTACATAGGTCCAAACATTTTTATCCGGATAGTTATAAATCCCAGCCATCAGATCCAATATAATATGCGATTGATCTGACTTAGGGAAAGTGTACTGGTGAAAGCCCACGCGTGTAGTAGTGGTCATTTCGGCAATGATGTTGCTTTCATCCAGCTTTACTTTGTAGTAGTTGGCTTGGGTGACCTCATTCTGATGCGAAAATGCCGAGCGGTAACCACTGCCAGGTTTATCGGCTGTGCCCGGATTTAACTTTAAAGCACCCACTGTTGGCATGATCAGAAAGTCGCCCAGATCAGAATGGCCTGTACCGCTAAAATGGGTGTGGCTAAAACCAACTATGGTTTTATCGTCATACTGATAACCGGCGCAATACTTATAAACATCAGGGTTATAACGACCATTGAGTTCATACCCTGCTGTATCTGTTTCCGGACTTAGCTGCACCATACCAAATGGTACAGTAGCACCCGGATACGTGTGGCCCATACGCTGCGTACCAATAATGGGGTTAACGTATTGTACCAGTTTTTCTGCCGGGTGTGTTTGCGCACCGGCCATCGCGGCAGTGCCTAATAAAAATGCAGTAAATAAATGTTTCATTTTATGTAATTAGTTTCCCTTAACCAGGGAATGGAAAATCTTTGTCTTGCGATAGTCTTAAATAGTTATCTTCTTTCATTATAAACACCAACCTCGGCAATAGAAACCTGATGATCAGCAGCATCTACCAATACTCGTACTTTACTGCCCCAAACCCGATCAAAACGGAATATCTTGATCTTGTTTTTGTTCTCGCCAGAAAATATGGGTTTCCAAACGCCGTTTTCGCAATATTGCAGGCAAAGCTTGGTGATGTTCGGTTTCGTTTCGGCAATAGCAATCGTATTAAATCCTTGATCTTTATCAAATGTGATCTCATACCACGGATTTTTCACCGTTGGATTTGATACCCATGATGTTTTGAAGTTATCGTCATTAGCGAAATCCATAATTTCAGAATCATCGCTCCAGCTTGAATTAGAGAACTGATTTTTAGCCAGATTTGATGAAATGATAGGTGCATCCAGCTTTGGTAATTTAGCAACCGGACCTTCATTTTTCCACATCTCCCCTATTTTTTTAAGGGCAGCCAAAGCGTTGTCATCAATTAAACCATCGCGGTTAGGTGCTACGTTGAGGATAAAATTGCAATCAACATTGTTAAAAGGGATTATGTTATCATTCACCAGCTTTACAGGGTCTTTCACTTCATCTTTCGGGTCAGACAAATTCCAGAACCAATGCTTTTGCAAAGGATAGCAGGAAAGTGCCGGCATGTTATTGTTTTCTTTGGATATATGCTGACCAGCACCCTGCTCGTAGGTTTTTATATCGGTGTAATACATACCCTCCGCCGGATATTTAGCACCATTAAGATCCATCACCAGGCAGTTGGGTTGTAGTGATTTTACCAGGCGGTATATCTCCTCAAAAGGTACATCATCATAAGATATTCTCGACCAGGGTGCATCCCAGCCATCGATAATCAATGCGCCGATATCGCCATACTTGGTAAGCAGTTCGGTAATTTGCGCCTTGATCATGTCAATATGCTTGTGCGTTATAGCATTAGGGCGCAAACGGTGATGCGTATCCAATATAGAATAGTATAAAAACACCTTTAAACCATTAGCCCTGAATGCATCGGCATATTCCTTTACTACGTCCCTTTTTAAAGGACTGTTCATCACGTTATAATCTGTTGTTTTGGTATCCCAGATACAAAAACCGCTATGATGTTTGGTGGTAATGCAACCATAGCTCATATGCGCCGATTTGGCTGCCTTAGCCCACTGATCGCAATTAAGTTTGGTTGGATTAAAAATAGACGGCGATGCTTCCGGATCTGCCCAGTCCTGATCCATATAGGTTGGTATATTAAAATGGATGAACATACCAAAACGCAGATCAACAAACTCCTGCTGCAATTGCGCAAGGGGCTTTACCGGTTTATTGCTTTGTGCATTTGATATAAAAGGAAGCACACAAAGCAGTGCTATCCAGATACTTTTACCACCTGTAAGTTTCATCATATAGAGTCTTATTGAATTGGCGTACTTAGATAGATGGGTTAGCAGCATAAGCTGTCCAAAGTTCATCTAATGTTTTGCCGGTTTCTTTTTTCCAGCTATCATCAGTAAAAGTATGCTCGCGTAACTGTTTATCCAAATCTTTTACCAAATCTGGTTTTATCCCTTTTTCAATCCAAACCAGGAAACGGGCGGTAATGCGGTAGCTGTTCTCGTATTTTTGGGTAGGTTTAAAAGCAGGTAATGTCCATTTAGCGCCTTCATTATCCACACCAAATTTAAAGCGGGCATAATCTGCAATCCCTTCGGTTAACCAACCCGGGCCATTGTTATTGTGGCCATAATCCTGCACTATATGCATTACTTCGTGAGTAACCACATCAATATCATGCGGATGTTTAGTCATGTATTTTGAGCTGAAAACAACCCGGCCATTATCTGTAGCGGCTACACCATCATAAGCGGTATCAATAACAAAAGTTACACTTTTGGCAGTTTTTTTATTGTAAGTTTTTGCCAGTTTAGGATAAACCTCATAAAAGGTTTCAATCAATTTAGTTTTCAGTTCGGGACTAAATGTAGCATCCTGATTTTCAAAGGTTAGCTTGTACCCTTTTTTATTAAAAACTTCGGTAGATTGGGCTTTGCTTTTTTGCGCAAAAACAAGTGCGATAAGCGCACCTAAGAGAAATACTTTTTTCATTGATTATGTAAGCGTTAGATTGTAGTGTAATTTTACTTATTTATCATTAAGTAAAACGTTTTATCAAACTTAAATAAATTATCGCTTATTTATTGATCCTTCAAGCAAAAAATCCTTCTAATTTTTAAGTATGGTTGATCCGCGCTGTATCAATTGAGAGGGTATTCGCAATTTAACTTTTGATATATCATCCTTATCGCCATTCATTTGGGATAATAACAAGTCAATTGCCGATTTTGCTATCTCATAAGTAGGCTGACGCACGGTAGTAATGCCCGGCGGGTATAAACTAAACACTTCATTATCGTCAAAACTAACTACAGCCAAATCATTTGGGATGCTTAATTGTAATTCCTGAATACACTCCAAACCCATTGTACCGAGATAATTGGTAGTAAAAAACAGCGCATCCATTTGCTTATGCTGTTCTATAAATGCTTTTATCGCTTTTATTGACTCCTCTTTACCTGCCTGAAAAGGTAGTTTGAATACCAGTTTTTTATCTTCCTTAATATGATGAGCCTTTAAAGCGTCCTTATACCCTTGAGCTCTATCCTGCAATTGAACCAGGTCAAGATCGGCTGTTACAAGGCCAACGTTTTTATACCCGGCATGTAAAAGATGGTCAACAGCATTGAACGCACTGTTATAATTATCAACCAATACGTACGGAATATCAAGCCCCGGAAAATAGCCATCAATTAACACTACCGGTTTTTCATTCGCGATCAGGTTCTGGATATCTTTCTCTAACCCTTTCATTGGAGTAACTATATATCCATCAACCAATTGTTGCGAAAGCATTTTAATTACATCTTTCCCTTTTTGAATATTATTGTTGGTACTGCAATAAATTATCCGGTAACCTTCCTTCTCTGCTTCTTCTTCTATTACCTTGGCCATTTCCCCAAAAAACACCCCGCCAATAGTTTCAACCACTAAGCCTATTACTTTAGAAACCCCTGTGCGCAGCCCCACGGCCATCCGATTGGGTTCGTAACCATTTTTAGCGGCTACATCCAGTATTTTTTTTGAGATCTCTTTGCTAATACGCCCTTTGCCATTTAAAACAAAAGATACCGTTGTAATTGATGTATTGGTAAGTTTGGCAATATCCTTTATAGATAGTTTTTTATTGATCATTACAGGTGCTCTTTCGTAATTGTTAGGGTTTATATATGAACAGCAAGTATTGCAAACATGCTTATTGGTAAAAATATAAATTTTTACCAAAGCACATATATAGCATAGCAACTCAAATGTTATTATGTTTTATTGCGTTGGTTAAAAACAAACAGGGCTGCATGGTAATACCATGCAGCCCTGTTTAGTAAAAAGCAACCTTATTTTATTTGGTCTTTATGCTTTGCAGACTACTTACTTTACCATCCATTGTGCTTATATAAATTGCCTGATCGGTAGGTAATATAGGGTTTACTAAACAATTTGACACCTTGTATTTCCATAACACATCGCCGCTTTTACGATCAACAGCGTACGCGATACCCGAATGGGTTGGAACATAAATTACCCCTTTATGTTCAACTATGGCAGAAGGGCAAAGTTCATAAGGCAGTTGTAAAGACGATTTCCAGGCAATTTGCATTGAATCAGCCTGTGTTGAGATACCTAACAACTTACCATCCATAATTTTCACGTAAACCAATGAACTATCTGTTGATAATCCCATCGACTCACGGAACCTGGTGCCACGTACCTTTTCGCGCCATAATACTTTCCCGCTTGAGGCATCCAAAGAGGTCATATACTGATCCGGAGCAACTATAAATATCCTGTTATTGGCAGCTACAGGATAACATGCAGCGGGCGAAAACATACGATTAGACATGCCATTATTCCATTTCCATACCAATTTACCGGTGGCCATATCCAACGCGTAAAAATCATTGGCCCAGCATCCAAAATATATTTTACCCTGATATATTAAAGGCTTGTCTACCACAAATCCTTTTACCTGATCAAAATCCCACACCAACTTGCCGGTGACTAAATCAAATGCACGGAAATGTCCGTCAGATGCTCCAATGTAAACAGTTTTGTTTTCAATTACAGGGGATGCCACAACCGCTTTTTCTGCGGCGCTTTTCCAGATTAGCTTACCTGTAACTGCTGAAATACAATAAATGTATTTATCCGACGAACCCGCTACTACATAATTACCTGATACGCATGGTGTAGAATACATCTTCCCCGCGGTAGCGTATGCCCAGATCCGCTTTCCTGTTTTACGGTCAAGGGCATAAATTAATCCCTTAGTATCGGTCAGTATGACTTTGTTATTGGCAACAGCCATTCCCGCGCCAATATCACTTTGATCCTGGTAATCCCATAAAACCTTTACTTTGCCCTCCTTATTCATCGCGTATGAAGGGCGATAATAATGAGCTGTATCT
This sequence comes from Mucilaginibacter sp., assembly GCF_039207105.1. Taxonomy (GTDB): domain Bacteria; phylum Bacteroidota; class Bacteroidia; order Sphingobacteriales; family Sphingobacteriaceae; genus Mucilaginibacter. Next base: position 10,293 of record NZ_JBCECK010000030.1, on the reverse strand, counting down.
TTACCGAAGTGATGGTCAAAAAGTTCTGCCTCGGCCCATTTTCTTGATTTTTCAATAACGGGTGTACGCTCTTCAAACGTGGCCTTCCCGTTTTGAATGGTCACGATGTTATACCCACCGATACTATCTTTAGCTCTTAGGTTAGACCGGCCCATAATACTTGGTATACCTTCAAAATTTAACACGTGATTACTGTGCCCATGACCACATAATATCATCTGGATATTTTTAGTTTTCAGTTTGTTGATAACTGTGTACCAATTATTTTGGGATGAATCCTGCGGGTAATGATTCAGATAGATCAGAGGAGTTTCGGGCTTTGTATGGTTCAGCACAGAATCGAGCCAAACAATATTCTCACGTGGCACCTGACCAGGCCCCATGCGCATATTTGGCCCGCAGCTGGTACCTGCAAATTGATACCCACCATAGTTAAAGGCAAAGGTTTCTGAACCAAAAACCTTGCGGAAGGAATTGCTCCCGCTTTCTGACCAGTTTGAATCGTGATTACCCGGAATGATATACCACTTTTTGTTTAAACTATCCAGAATTTGCTTGGCCAGTTTCAACTCCTCATCGGCCCCAAATTCGGTTATATCACCTGTAATTACCACGAACTTCAGGTCGGGATTATTATTGATATCCTTTACAGTTCTGCGCAGGTCTTCCGCTGCAGTAGGGTTTCCGATATTAACATGAGTATCAGAAACAAAAGCGAATTTGAAACTTTGCGCCCGGGTGATGCTTGTAGTTAGCAGAACCAGCAACAATAGTGTACTTAACCTTTTACACTTCATATAATTAAGCTTTAGTATAATTTAAAAACCCTTCCGAAAATACAGGAAGGGTTTAATTTTAATATTATTTCTTTATTACCAGCCGGGGTTTTGTTTCAGATCTACCCCCTGATCTTTATACAATTTGATCTGATCTAAAGGCAGTGGTGCTAAATAAACCTTGGGGTCATTAAATATACGCTGCGTTTCGGCTTTAGTAGCCGGAACAACGTAACCCTCGGCTGCGTTATTTTGTGTAGCTACGGATAGCGTTTTAGGATAATCGGCCCTGTTTATCCAGGCACCTAAGTTAATATCAGGATTGCCTTGCGTATCCAGGTATTGATACTTTTTCCATTTTCTGAGGTCATCATTCCTGAAGCCTTCCATCATAAGCTCGGTACGGCGTTCACGGCGTATTTCCCATAACAGTGACGTTACTGTAGGATCGCGCTTAGGGTCGTCATAAACGTTACCGTTTACGGCAGGCAGACCTCCCATAACCTGTAAGGCAGGCATTTTGATGCCGGTACGGCTCCTTAATTTATTGATGGATATATCCAAATCATTCTGGGTTAACGTACCTAACTCTGCACATGCTTCAGCGTAGTTTATCAGTATTTCGCCGTAACGTATTACAGGCGCCTGAGTATCATTTAAGCTACTGTTACCATTGGTAAGGTCTTTAATATCTTCATTAAAAAACTTCAGCACCGCATAACCAGATGATGAATAATTGGAAACTACACCATTTAACCTGATCGCTGGTACAAAAGTAGCAGCAATACGAGGGTCACGATCGGTCATCACATTCGTAATGGTTTTATCGCCTTTATAAAGTGGTGATACACCTATAGGCAAACCATCTTTACATAGGTACGATTCTATAGCGTTTTTTGAAGCGCCGGTTTGTACCTCTTTGTTCACATAGCTATTTAAACTATGCGTAAGCAGGCCTGTTTGATATTTCCTGTATAAAATTATCTCGGGATTACCGGTCAGGTCAAGTGAGTTAAACAGTTTGCGGTAATCTGGCCCTACCGAATAACCACCTTTGGTGATCACCTCATTGGCCGCGTTTTTTGCTGCTGTCAAATACTCTGTGGCTTTTGCAGCATTATTGGCCTGGTACTTTTCCCAATTACCTTCAAACAAAAACACCCTTGACATAAACGCCAGTACCACATATCTGTTCACAACAAGCCCTTGCGGACCAGTACCAGCATCAGCAGTACGAACGTTGGCCGCAGCGTAATTAAAATCGGCTAAAACACTATCCATTACCATTGTGCGCGGATCACGCGGACGGTAAAGTTCTTTTACATCAGTTTCTTCCAAAACTTTACCATACCAAGGAAAATCGCCGTATTTTTTCACTTTACCGGCAAATTCCAATGCGCGGAAAAAGCGGGCAACCCCTGTCCAATGCTTAATGGCTTCATCAGACATCGGTACTTTTTTGATCCGATCAATAAAAAGATTAGCCCTGCGGATATTGGCAAATGACCAAGCAGTGGCTCCTCCATCCGTTGCAGGCACGTTTTTGACAAACGTTGTTGGGGTTAAAGGCGCAAAATCATCATTTAAACTTTCTCCTGAAAAATATCCGCCCCAGCTCAGGTCAAAACCTGAGGCATAACCCGGAAAATAAGTCGGGTAAAATCCAAAAGCAAATGTGCGCACGTTTCCTTCACTTGTCCAGTATGTATCGTCTGTTAGTTTATCAAGCGGTAACTTGGTTAAAAACTCATCGGCCTTTTTACATCCGCATACTATGAGGATAAAACCGAAAATTAAATATTTTAGCGTTTTCATAATATCTTATTTAATAGAATTAAAATGTTACCTGTAACCCTGCAGAATATGTTTTTCTGTAAGGATAAACACGTCCGAAACCAGCACGGTCTTTATCAATCTGTGTTTGAGAAAAATCAGTTTCCGGATCAATCTCAATGCCTCCTAAATGATCAAATGTTAATATATTCTCACCGCTGAAGAAAACCCGCAATCTTTCGATGCCAAGCCTACGGGTAACTCCTTTAGAGAATGAATAACCCAGGTTCACATTTTTTAATCGCAGGTAAGCCATATTCAATAAATACCTTGTTTGAGGCTGAAAATCCCATTTATCGGCAACAGCACCATAATTGGTCGGCCTTGGATAAAAGGCATTAGGATTGGTTTCTGTCCAGTAATCCATCTGGTTAGCATACCAGCCTTCGGCTCCTCTGAAACCAGGGATAAATACCGGCCCGCTTGCCCACAGGTCGCGTTTGCCTACTCCCTGGAAAAACACATTTAAATCAAACCCTTTCCAGTCCGCACCTAATCTTAACCCGTATTGATAACGCGGAGTTGAGTTACCAATGATCTTTTTATCCCCATGATCATCAACGGTATTGGCACCCTGATAAACAATACCGTCCCCATTCAGGTCTTTATACTTAACATCACCGGGGCCAAAGTAAAACGAGCCGCTCTCCATTTGACTTTGTGAAGGAACTCCTTTGGCATATACATAATGCCCCGCTGCGTCTTTACCTGCAAAGTCACTTGCCGTAAATAAACGGTCAGTTTCATAACCCCATATTTCACCCAGTTTCATACCCTGATAATATTTGGTATTCATAGCAGCTATTGGGTCAGGTAAACTCTGGGTGGCATTGGCATACTTAGAAATGGTTTCCTGGGCATCAGATAGCGTTGCTGTTGCGCTAAAATGAAAACCTCCACTAAACGTATGATTATAATCAATAGCTATTTCCCAGCCTTTTCCTTTTAACTCACCATAGTTACGCAATGGCGGGTCTGTACCAAATGAGCTTGGCAGGGTTGCACCATTGGTGATCATGTTACTGGTAGTCCTGTTAAAAACATCAAATGATAACCCCAACTCATCATTCAGGAAACGGGCGTCTAAACCAAGATCGGCAGTTTTTACTGTTTCCCAGGTAAGTATTGGCGAAAGAGAACCAGGGGTTGATATAGAAACTGTATTACCGCTTGGTAATAACCATCCTGTATTATAAGGAGGGTATTCTATAAGAAATTTGCTCTGTCCCAGATCAGTACTGCTTGTTACGGCCTGGTTACCGATAGAACCGTATGACACCCTTACTTTCAGAAAAGATAGAAATTTTTTACTCCAATCCATATATGAATCTTTCGTTAAAACATAACCGGCAGAAGCTGACGGAAAGAAACCATATAAATTATTAGCTGGAAAACGTGATGAACCATCTACGCGGCCATTCAACTCTAACAGATACTTATCTTTATAGGCATAATTGATACGACCAAAATAGCCTAATGTAGAATAGTGTCCATCGGTTCCATCAGCAAACTGATCTCCTGTTGCTAATTTTATCTCGCCAAAATCCGGGTCAAGCAAATTTCTTCGCTCTGTTGACTGGCTCGTGTATTGATTAAGCTCTATATCACCGCCTAAAATAAATTTAAGTGCATGGTCTCCTATGTTTTTATTATAGGTGGCAAATAATTTACCAGTATTTACTGTTGCCCAGTAAGAGTAATATCTTGCTTTATTAAATGAAGCACTTTGATAACCTGTATAGTTTAATGCGGTTCCGTTAAATGACCAAAAATCATAAGCCATCGTATTACCACCGGTCTGATGCAAGTGCTCATTAGTACCTGAATAAGTATAATCAGCATCAAGGGTTAAACCCGGGATTATTTTTATGGTACCACCTATTGAAATTCTTGACAAATTATTTTTATCCTGATCTGTTTTTGCCTGTTGAACCTCAGTTACTGCACTGCGGAATGGCAAACCGTTGTAAGTACCATACGGGTAGTTGGCCGGCCAGCGATACAAATAATAATAAGGGCCGTATTGCGCATCAGAAAACACAAAAGGAGTTGATTTTACCGTATTAGAGAATATAATTTTAGCACGTGCATCCAACCATTTAGTTGGGCTTGCGCCTACCCCTAATGAGAAATTATACCGATCAAACTTATCTGGATTTACTTTTAATACACCGTCTTGGTTGAGATAACCTAATCCTATGTTGTAATTTATTTTTTCGCTGCCGCCGCTGATGCCTATATTATGGCTTTGTTGCGGTGTCCAGTCTTTCAAATACATTTTGCCTGCATCCCATGAGCGATAAAAATATAATTTACCCCCTATGATGTCAAAATCGCGGCCTTTCACCATTTCAGGGCCTAAGTTTTGATTACCATACTGCTTTTCCCAGTCACGCATCTTTTGTATGGCTGCGGCATCAACAGAATAACCAATGATGCCAAAACTGGTTGTGTTAGGATCAAAACGCTGCAATGCAGATAATGATGCCTCTGAGTTATCTGCCGCTGAAGCCAATTTTATCTGACTTGTTGGAGATGCCCAGGCAAAGTTGTTAGAGTAAGTGATGCGGTTTGCACCATTACGTTTACCCGATTTAGTTGTAATTAATATTACACCAAAGGCCGCCCTTGTACCATATATAGAAGATGATGCAGCGTCTTTTAATACAGATATGGATTCTATATCATCAGGATTGATTAATTGTAAGCTGGGAATCTCCACGTTATCTACCAGTATCAAAGGTGCGGCACCATTAGGTCCTGTATTAAGTGAGCCCGTTAAACCACGTAATCTTATTTTAGGATCGGTACCCAGATCACCTGTGGCGGTAGTAATAGTTATACCGGGAACAGCCCCTTGAAGGCCGCGGGCCACATCGGTAATTGGGCGCGACTGTAAAACTTTTGTATCAACGGTAGCCACCGCGCCAGTTAAATTTGCACGTTTTTGTGTACCGTAACCAACCACAACCACCTCATTTAGTGATTTGGTATCGGCTCCAAGCTTAACGTTAATAGTGCCATTGTTTTTAACAGGGATTTCCTGTGTTGCAAAGCTTACAAAGCTGAACACCAGCACCTGCCCGTCTTTAGCTTTGATGGAGTACAAACCATTAATGTCGGTAACCGTACCATCAGGGGTACCTTTAATTTTAATTGAAACTCCGGGCAGCGCATTTCCATCATCTGCAGAAGTTACTTTTCCTGTAATTGTTTTTTGCTGGGCTATAGCCTGTACAGACAAAAACAGCATGACCAGGAGCAGTCTGAGTAGCTTTTTTTCCATGAATTGTTGATTAAGTGTTCTGTTTTGAACCTTGTGATGAGATATGAATAGTTTAGTAGTTTGCTGATATGATCAGGGATAGAGCAGGTATTGCTTGCGCATTTTTTTAAATTGGCTAAGTTTAGGCTCCCAGCTGGCTCGTATTTCCTTTTCGGTTTTGCCCGCTATGATCTGCTCTTTCAGATCCGTGGTTCCGGCCAGCTTATCGAAATTTCCGATTTGCTTACTTTGTTTAAAATCAAAAAAACGCTCTTTGTAAGGATAGGCTTTGTACATTTCAATAAGCCAGCTGAGGTTAATTCGTTTACTTTTGATAAGTTTCCGGGTATCGTAATTTCTGAGATCAAGACCGTAGCAAGCGACATTTTCAAACAGCGGCGTTTCGCTCATCCCTTTTATACCTAGCGGTGTAAATGAAAACTCATATTTATCCTTTAAATCAGGGTTACCTAATACAGTAAATGGAAAATAAGTTCCGCGCCCCTGGCTTATAATAGTACCCTCAAACAGGCATAATGAAGGATATAATAAAATAGATTGCTGCGTATTTAAATTTGGCGATGGGTGCACAGGCAGCGTGTAAGGCATGCTGTGCTTATAATTAGCTACCGTAATAATTTTAAGCTTGCACTTTATCCCTCCGGCAAGCCAACCTTCGCCATTGATCATTTGGGCGTACTCGCCTACCGTCATTCCGTGGGCTATAGGTACAGGGTGAAAACCTATACCCGATTTAAGTTTCATATCCAGTACAGGGCCATCAACCATATAACCGTTCGGGTTTGGCCTATCTAAAATCAGTAATTCCTTATCATTTTCAGCGCAGGCTTCCATAACACGGTGCAATGTTGCCAGGTAGGTATAATATCTTGCGCCAACATCCTGCAGATCATATACCATCAGGTCAACATCAGCAAGATCTTTTGGACTTGGTTTGCCGGTCTTTCCATATAAAGAAACCACCTGTATACCGGTTTTGGGATCAACGCTATCATCAACATGAGCGCCGTTACTGGCATCTCCCCTGAAACCATGCTCGGGGCCAAATATCTTCACGATATTTACCCCTAATGATTTCAGACTGTCAACACTCGGCTTATCACCAATTTGCGATGAGGGGTTAACAACCATACCAATTTTTTTCCCGTTTAAATAAGGCAGATATTTTTCAGTTTGATCGGCCCCGGTGATTAGTTCCTTTTTTGATATTGGAGATAATTCAGGTGTACGATAATACTGATGTTGAATTTTTCCCCATCCGGTGATCATCAACATCAATAAAGCAGGTATCGCTGTTTTCATTATGATAAAGTGAGTATAACTTAGCTTCTCTTAACCAGTACTACGTTTGCTACTTTGCGCTGTCCCTTATGATCCCATTTCCCATTATCAGATGGGTAATTTATCACCCCCTCACCTTTCGCCCATAAGGTTGTTGAGCCGCCCCCATCCAGATTTACCCCATCCCGGCAATGTAACCAGTGCAGGATTTTGCGGAGTTCAAACAAACTCATGCCCGCCGAATTAGCATCCCGGCCATCCACAGCAATCATTAATACCCTGTTATTATCGGTTATAGCCATTGCCGATCTTGGATGCCGGGTTACATTAAAACTATTTGAATCAAGTGTGGATTGCTTATCATTATGCCACAGCAGTGGGCCAGTTAGCATTACATCCTGACCATCTAACTTTTGCTCCCATTCGGGGCTGCCATCCCACTCATCTATGCGTAGGATACCATCTTTTATCACTAATGCCGCTTGCTGGTGCCTTGCCCGGGTATTATTTTTTTCGAGCCGGTTTTGATTGATCACCCGCCCGTTAGCTTTTATAAAATCAACAGAACCACCATTTTTAACATCGAAGAATGTTCCGTTAATGGCTGCAAGCGCCTCGTTACGGGTGCCAAAATCGCTGGTTATCCTTTTTACTTTAGCTTCATAAGCTATGCTGATCTTATTTTTACGTCTGGGCTTAATTTCCAGAACAGATATGAATTGATTAGATTTAAATAGCGATTTACCCCTGAACCAGGCTTGCCTTAAATGTACTCCCGGAGCTAAGCGTTTGGTTTCCCATTCTACCCTTTTAAAGGTCAATGAATCTGTTTGTGCAAATGAAATTCCTGCCGAAAGCATGAACACGAGGAGTATTGTGAATAAACGCATAATCAATATTTGGGGGTTAAGAATAACAAATCCACACAATAACGCACAAACACGCAACAATTTCTTAATGTTCGCACCCAAATATAATTAATAACCAAATTAAAATGCCAACTTTATGCGTTATTTTATTTAATAACGCATAAAACCGCATTTCTATTCATAAAAAAAGCCACTGTCGGCTATATTTTCAAAAAAATAACTATTGTAACATTGTTGTTAACGTGTTTAATCTGATGAAACACCCGTTCATCAATGTAAACTTAAAGTACATTGATAACGTCAACATAAGAGGATAACATCTTTTCCGCCGGATCAATATCTGTTATTAAATAATCTACAGCGTTTACGTTGCATACTTTCATCTTTCCTTCACTGTTCAGTTTTTCGGCTATACTTACAATAGCTGTTTTATTGGCCGATTTGATCATGGCTTTTTTAACCTGCACAACCTCCCAAACCGAATCGGTAATACCATCTTCTAAAGAAATTGTGTTGGTACCTAAAAAGCACAGATCAACTTTTATATCGTTAAGCTGGTTGATCACCATAGAACCGGTAACAATGTATGAATCGTGCAGCAAGCTACCACCCAGCAGTATCACCTCGCAATCTGAATACTCAATCAATTCCATAGCTACCACAGGGCTTACCGTAAAAAAAGTGCAACGCCTGCCCCTGGGTATTAAACGGGCCATCTCCATAATGGTGGTTCCCCCGCCTAAAAGCACGGTCATCCCGTCATTAATAAGCGTTAAAGCTTTTTTGGCAATTTGCCTTTTTGCTTCCTGGGCATAGGTTTCCTTAATTCCGGTGGTATGCGAAAAAGACTTCGACATAGCCCCACCGTACACTTTTTTAATTTTTGAATTACTCGCCAATTCGTGCAGATCACGCCTAATGGTATCTTCAGATACGTTCAACTTAACGCATAGGTCTGATGATAACACCTTGTTATGCAGATTTATCTGCTTCATGATAAAATTTTGCCTTTCTTCTTTTAACATAGTTGTTAAGTATAGGTTTTATATGAGTTAATTAATTGTAATTATATCAAAATGTAACTAATAACGGACAGATCGCAATAAAAGACATATGGTTTTTCAATTTATTGCATCATATTTCACGATTTTTTTGAAGAGCTATTTTTATTCACTGCTTAAACAGCTATTAAGGAGTATTTAAAGATAAAATTGAATCATATTATTTCTGACTATATAGTTTTATCTCTTTTTGAGGTATGCCAAATCCGTTCATTACTTTATTAATGATGGCACTATCTCTGAGTACGCTTACACGCATACGGGTCATGGCATAATCTGAAATTTGCCAGCCGAGTGGTAATACAGGCCATATGTTAACGTTAGGTATCTGCTCTGCGGTTGGCCTGAAAAGGTAATATCCATAATGCTTTATGCGTGAAAAAGAGTAATTCCAGTCGTCTGATTTTTTCATATACCCAACCCGGCTATTTAATATGCCCATTGGGGGGGCCAGTGGTTCAAATAAATTTTCTGGTTTACCGGCAGGCTCCGTACTTAATGCCGCATTAGGCAGCGAAAGAAACTGTGGCTGAATATGATTAAATATAGAATCTTGTTTGATCAGCTTAGCGCGTACCCGCTCAAATACGGTTAATACCTGTAATGAAGTTTCGGCGCCAGAATTGTCCCACGTACCGCCATCGGTAAAGTGGTGTTTTCCGTTTAATTTAGCTGTTGGGCTTACGTAGGGAAACCTGGAACTCAAAAAAGTAGCGGTACTCAGGCGCAAATCTCCCGGATCTTCAATTTCCTGTTCCACAAACACTGTCGACGGAAAATCAAGACTATCCAACAATACCGGTGCTACTATTCCTTTTTTGCCACTATCTATATCAAAGGTGTTGGCAAATAGCAGCGGCACTTCGTAATTACTTGCCTTCCACATTTTGCTCATCGTAACCCCCATATTCATGTTATGGGTTTTCGTATGCCTTTCCCAATCTTCTTCCATTAATTTAGCCCTGTCAGCCCAGGGAGCTATACCCAATGCTGAGGCCAGCATATCCCTGCCCAATAATGCCACCAGGACGGTGGTAAGGTAATCATTACGGTATACAGCAAGAGAATTAACCGGGTAAAAAACGGTATCGGCAGCAACGCTTTTACGGTTCTGATAACGGGCATTACAAAGCAATGCAAAGCCTATGGTACCACCTGAAGCTCCGGAATAAGACAATACATTATGC
>NZ_JBCECK010000029.1:38773-46584 GCF_039207105.1 Mucilaginibacter sp. | reverse complement strand
CACCAAAGCCATTTGAAAAATCAGCATCCTTGATATCACCAAAAACTTTGGTTTCAAAACCTGCACCCACTTCTGCACCAAAATACAAATTATTGGTAAAGAAAGCCTTTATACCTGCTTTAACAGGCACCATACCTAAAGATTTGTACTTAGCTTTAATAACATTACCGTTAAATTCGGCAACCTCAGCTGTTTTACCAAAGTAGTTATAGTAACCGGATGTAAGTGTTAATGCCAGGTTATTGGCTATTCCATATTGTAAACGAGCTGTACCACCTACACCAACATTAGAGATATCATGTAAATTTCCAGTTGGCAGCAAACCTTCAACACCTATGCCAAAGCGTAATACATTTTTAGGCACAGTTTGAGCTTTTACATTGCTTCCGATAAATATAGCTAAGGCAGTAAATGCTCCGGCTATCATTTTTGTCATTGTTTTCATAGTTGTATATTTTAGTTCTAACTCTACAATTTTTTATTGTATTAACACCTGCTTAACAAATACTTTGCCAGTATCACAATTTCACACAATTTTAACAATCACCTCATAATCGTGTGTTTTAAACGTGTTTCTTCACGCGCTATCTTAGCTATTGGTAATCAATACTTTTAATCATGGGCTTTATGGAAAGCTTATGTTCATAAAATTTTGATTATATATTAAATAATATTTGAAAAGAGTGGGCATTATATAGGAAGAAGTGTCAGTAAATGTCGAATTTTTGTCCTGTTTGGGTAAATAATACAGCAAATGGCGCCAATAATAAAATAGCCAGCAACAAAAAAGGAGCCCGGTAACCGGACTCCTTTTTTGTTTTATTAACCGAAGTTTTAAACTTCCGGCTCGTGGCCTTTTTCGGGTTTATAGTTCTTTTGCAGTTCGGCCAGTTGTTCTTTACCGTAAGCAAAGCGGGTGATAATAAAGAATAGTACCGGCACTATAAATATAGCTAACGATGTTGCCGTAAGCATACCGCCAAATACCGTCCAACCGATGGTTTGCCTTGCTACAGCGCCTGCACCTGATGCAAATAACAAAGGCGCAACACCTAATATAAATGCCAGTGAGGTCATGATGATTGGGCGTAACCTCAACCTTACAGCCTCTAATGTTGCTTTTTCCAGATCCCAGCCGGCATCTACACGCTCTTTGGCAAACTCAACGATCAGGATGGCGTTTTTAGCTGCCAAACCAATTAGCGTTATCAAACCAATCTGCGCGTATACGTTGTTATCCAAACTTGGGTTAAAATACAAGAACAGGATAGCTCCGAATGCGCCCAATGGTACGGCAAGCAATACCGAAAACGGTACCGACCAGCTTTCGTACAGCGCGGCCAAAAACAGGAACACAAACCCGATAGACAGCATAAAGATGTAAATGGTTTTTGAACCCGATAACTTCTCTTCCCGGCTCAAGCCTGAAAATTCATAACCATAACCTTGAGGTAATGTTTTGGCTGCTACTTCTTCCAATGCTTTCAGCGCATCGCCGCTACTATAACCCGGAGCGGAGTTACCGTCAATTTCGGCAGACCTGAACAGGTTGTAATGCGAAATTAATGGCGCGTTCTCAATTACTTTATAAGTAGTTAAGGTACTGAGCGGCACCATAGTACCTGCCTGGTTGCGCACAAAGTATTGCCCAATGTTTTGAATATTGGTACGATAATTTGTATCTGCCTGGGCCAGCACACGGAACGTTCTGCCGTACAAGGTCAAATCATTAATATAAGAGCTACCCATGTAGGTTTGCAAAGCAGCGTTTACATCTGATAGCTGTACGCCAAGTCTTTTTGTTTTTTCCCTGTCGATAGTTAGCTGGTAAGCCGGTGTACGGGCGGTAAAGAATGAGAACGCTTTTGAAATTTCTTTCCGTTTACTTACTTCGCCTATAAAGTTTCGCATTACCGATTCAAAGTTCTTAATATCGCCTCCCGCTTGCTTCTCTTCTAATATGAAAGAGAAACCTGCCGTGTTACCCAAACCAGGTATGGCCGGCGGCGGAATTACTACCACGCTTGCTTCTTTAAACCGGGATAGCTTTTTTTGCAATTTGGCTACCAATGGGAATATAGTATGCTCTTTACCTTCACGTTGCTCCCAGGGCTTCAGCTGCACAAATATGGTTGCGCTGTTTGACTTGGTTGCGAATGTAACCGCGTTCAACCCACCTAATGCAGCATAATGGCCAATTTCCGGAACACTATCAAGCGTCCGCATCATTTCATTCAAAACTTTTACCGTACGCTGTGTAGATGATGCTTCGGGCAAATCATAAGTAATGTAGATACGACCATCATCCTCTGTAGGGATAAAGCCGCTTGGCTTGCTCCTGAACAGCATAATGGTTCCAATGATGATACATACCAAAACAATGATCACAAATTTTGAATTCTTGATACTCTTATCAACCCCATTTCTGTACCGGTGGGTAAGCCGGTCAAACCAGGCGTTAAACTTAAAGAAGAATTTATCAAGCCCTTTTGATTTTTCGTCGAGCTTATGCGGTTTTAATATCAGTGTACACAAGGCCGGGGTTAATGAAAGCGCCACAAATGCCGATATCAATACCGATATAGCAATGGTGATAGCAAACTGCTGATACAAACGTCCCACGATACCCGGGATAAAACCAACAGGAACAAACACCGCCGCCAATATCAGCGCAATAGCGATTACCGGTGCCGATATATCACGCATGGCATGTACAGTGGCTTCCTTAGGCGATAATCCTTCCTCGTCCATATAATGCTGCACGGCTTCAACCACCACAATGGCGTCATCCACCACAATACCAATGGCCAGTACAAAACCAAACAAGGTAAGCGTATTGATGGTGAAGTTAAGCGGAATAAAGAATATGAACGTACCGATAATAGATACTGGGATAGCCAATACAGGAATAATTGTAGTACGCCAGCTTTGTAAAAATAAAAACACCACCACAGTTACCAGTAATAAGGCTATTACCAACGTTTCGATAACCTCATGTACAGATACCTTTACCACGGTAACCGATTCAAAAGGTACTACATAATCTACATCGGCAGGGAACGATTGTTTAAGTTGTTCCATAACTGCGTACACGTTATCGGCTGTTTCAAGCGCGTTACTACCCGGTGCCTGGTAAACCAGCAGGTATGATGCACGTTTACCATCAACAAAAGAGTTACCGGCATAGTTAAACTTACCAAGCTCAACCCTTGCCACATCTTTTAAATGCACAATAGCGCCATTGCTTGGCTGCGTACGCACAATAATGTTCTCAAACTCGGCCTTGCTGGTTAAACGGCCTTTAACCAGTACGGTATACTCAAATGGCTGTCCGTTTTCTTGTGGTGTTGAACCTACAGAACCCGCGGCCACCTGAGCATTTTGTTCGGCCAGGGCAGCCGTTATATCTCCGGCTGTCATGCCCAGCGCAGCCATTTTATCGGGCTTAAGCCAAATACGCATACTGAAGTCGTCGGCACGTGTAAATACGTCTCCCACGCCTTTAGCACGTAAAAGCGCATCGCGTACAAATATGTTGGTATAGTTATCTAAAAAGGTAACATTGTGCGAACCCTTCGGCGCATACATAGCTACCAGCATTAATATACTTGGGTTACGTTTACGGGTAATTAAACCTATGCGCTGTACCTCCTGCGGCAATGTAGGCGTAGCAATACCTACACGGTTTTGCACATCAAGAGCGGCAATATTAATATCGGTACCAACCTCAAAGTTAACCGTCATGCTCATAGAACCATTACTGGTACTATTACTTTGCAAATAAGTCATGCCCGGGGTTCCGTTCACTTGTACTTCAACAGGCGTGGCTACGGTTTGCTCAACCGTGAGTGCATCGGCGCCAATGTAAGTACCTGTAATGTTTACCGTTGGTGGTGTAATTTCAGGGTACTGCCCAATGGCAAGGCTGCCAATTGCCAGTATACCAACAATAACTATCACTAATGATATAACTATAGCGGTAACTGGTCTTCGTATAAAGGTATCTGCTATCATCCTTGTTATTTTTTATAAAAAAATCCAGTTACTTTCCTTGTTGTTTAGCTTGTCCTGGAGCAGCCTGCCCTGGTGCACCTTGTTTTGAAGGGTCGCCCAAAACAATCTTGCCACCATCCCTCAAACGCTGAAAACCTTCGGTGACTACCTTGTCGCCCGGTTCAACACCGGTCATGATCACTACATCGGTACCCACACGCGGGCCCAAAGAAACCTTGTGCTGTTTAGCGATAAGGGCTTCGGTCTTTTCGTTATTCTTAGTAGAGTCAACAAATGAAGTATCCTTGCTCACAAATACAAAAAACTCACCCATTTGCTCGGTAATGGATTTGTATGGAATTTGAACCCGGTTGCCCGATTGATTATTCAGCACCTTTAACACACAGCTCATACCATCTTTTAAAACATCATCCTCATTCGGGAATTGGATCCTTACTTTAATAGTACCGGTTTGGTTGTTTACGCCACGATCAATAGCTAAAACCTTACCTGGTTTATTGTAGGTGCTAACCCCATCCGGTAGTTGTAATTTAAAGGTAGTATCGCTGCTTGATTTTTGCAGTTTATAAAAACGGTCAATATCCTGTTCGTTCACTACCACATCAACAGCAATAGGGTGTTCGGCCGATATGGTATTCATCAGTGTACTACCCGCAGATACCTGGGTACCCAACCTTACCTGCGATATACCAATGCGACCTGTAAACGGAGCGGTAATGGTAGCGAACGAAAGATCGGTACGGGCCGACTCTACAGCTGCTTTAGCCACTGCTACATCGCCTTTGTTAGTTTCATAAGCTGCTGTTGCCTGATCAACTGTTTGGCGAGCAATAGCATCATTTTTTAACAGCATGTTATACCTGTCAATATCTTTTTGCCCTTTTACTAAGTTGGCCTGTGCGCTTAACAAGTTGGCCTGCGCTTGCTGGTAAGCGGCAAGATATTTACGCTTGTCAATTTCATAAAGTACTTTGCCTTTTTGTACAACATCACCTTCTTTAAAAAATATACCGGTTACAAAACCAGGAACCTGACTTCTTAGTTCGGTAGTATTTACAGATACAACCGTACCCTGATATTGATCATAGTAAATTGCTTCTGCCTTTTTAGCTTCGTAAAGCGTTACGGGTGTAGGCGGCGGTGCAGCGTTTTGATTCGCGCTTTTACCTTTGCATGAAGCTAATGCTAATAACGCCGCAGGGGCCAACCAGTATATATATCTGTTTTTCATTGTAGTGATTTGTTCGTTGGTTATTTATTTAACAGCACTTATTTAGTACTATACAGTTTATGACTTAATACGTAATTAGTTCCCCTGGTTATTATCCGCGGTAAGGGTACCCAGTGCCTTTTTCAAGTCAATTTTACTTGATAATAACTGAAACAGGGCATTATAATAGTTAAGTTCCGCGGTGCGCAGGTCTGACTGAGCTATAATAACATCCAGATAGGTTTTAACCCCTTCGCGATATTGCAGGCTTACTATTTTGTATACATCTTTTGCCAGATCAACATTTTGTCTGATGAGCTGATAACTGGTATAATTACTTTTATAACTTGCCAATGCCTGCACATACTCTGTATTAATGGTGTTTTGTGAATTAACGATATCCAGATCGGTGCGCTCTACCTGTAACCTTGCTTTACTCAGATTTTGCAAGCGCTTAGTACCTTGAAAAATAGGCAGATTCACGGTAAGCCCTGCATAACCTGTAGGAAAAGCATTATCATACAAATTTGAAAATCCATGATTAAAGTAGGCCAGGTTATAATTGCCCACCGCCGAAATAGACGGTAAAAAACCAAACCTGTAATAATTAACATTAATATTTTGCAGCACTTTGCTGGTTTGCAGCAAGCGGTATTCTATCCGGTTGTTGACATCCAATGTTTGGTTGGTATCAATGTAGGCTTCCTGCTCATATCGCGAAGAGTCATAAGATAACTCTAAAGGCTTAGCCGGGTCAACACCCATGATCTGTTTTAAATAGGCCGTTTTACTTTTAATAGCCTCTTCCGTTTGTTTGCGGGTAGTTAATGAATTATTAAGCGATATGGTAGCCTGTTTATAATCAGTTTTATCAGATACGCCAGCCTCGTACTTATTAACAGCATCTTTAAGGCTTCTTTGCAGGCGGGTAATATCCTCAATGGTGATATTCAACTGTTTTTGTGAAAGCAACACATCGAAAAAGGCTTTGCTTACGTCGGATATTACATTGATCTGGCTGCTAAGCGTGTTTTGTTTATAGTATTGACGGGAGTATTTAGCAGTTTTAGCTGCCAATAAAACATCATTATTATACAATACCTGTGTAGCCTGTAAGGTTAACGATGATAGGTTACGTACATTAGTACCGCCTGGAATGTTAGCACCGGAAGCGCCAGCCTGGGGCGTACCTTTAAAGTAGTAGTTATAAAACCCTGATGTATTTAGCTGTGGCAACCAGGCAGCTAAACCAATTCGGATATCTTTTTCATTGATTTGCTCATCAATAGAGGCCTGGCGAACCACCGGCTGATTACGCAACGCAAATTCAACACATTGCCTTAAAGAAACAGGCCCGCCGATACTATCGGTAGTGGTTTGGGCCCAGGCCGGGCAATGTAAAATTAATGTTAAGCAAATTATTGATAACAGGGTAAAATACTTGTTTTTTCTCATAAGGTGTATGTAGGTACTTCATTCATTTAGCAAAAATTACAAAAAAATGATCCGGCAATTTTTATCGGTACGTATAGGGGCGGCGCTAATATGTAATAAATATTACTAAATTAAGATTAAGATAAGAAGTTTTATCTAATTTTTACAAAAACAGGCTTAAAAGCGACTTTTTTGGGCTTTTTACAAAAAAATGAAAAAATGTGGTGCGAAATAAACAAAAAAATTAATTAATTTGCCATGTGAGAATATGGTATGGAAGTCGCTAATTAACGGTTCATTACAAGTATTTTAAAAAAAAATTACATTTACCATATAAGTTATATATTTATTCATGGTATTTTTACAAAAAATTTAAGCAGGGTTAATACATGGTTAAAAAACTACATGGGAAGATCGCTCAATTCCAAGTCGCCAACACACTTCGGGAGCGAGGATTGTATCCTTATTTCAGGCCTATTGAGTCTGCTCAGGACACTGAAGTACTAATAGATAACAAAAGGGTGTTAATGTTTGGATCTAACTCATACTTAGGCCTTACCAACCATCCTAAGATTAAAGAAGCTTCAAAAAAAGCGATTGACAAATACGGCACAGGTTGTGCCGGTTCACGTTTTTTGAACGGTACACTGGATATTCATATCGAGTTAGAGAACAGGCTTGCGAATTACGTTGGTAAAGAAGCAACTGTTTTATTTAGTACCGGATACCAGGTTAACCTGGGCGTACTTTCATGCATTACCGGCCGTAATGATTATATCATTTTAGATGAATATGATCACGCTTGTATCATTGACGGTAGCAGGCTGTCATTTTCAAAAGTTATCAAATACGCCCATAATGATATGGACGACTTACAGCGTAAACTGAGCATTTTGCCGGAAGAAGCTGTAAAGGTGATTGCAGTTGATGGTATATTCAGCATGGAAGGCGACATTGTTAAACTTCCGCAAATAGTTAAACTTGCTGATCAGTATGGCGCCAACATCATGATTGATGACGCCCACAGTCTTGGTGTTATTGGTGATAACGGTGCCGGAACAGCGTCGCATTTTAACCTGACTAATGATGTTGACCTGATCATGGGTACATTCAGCAAATCGCTGGCATCACTGGGTGGCTTTATTGCTGCAGA
>NZ_JBCECK010000029.1:27886-38763 GCF_039207105.1 Mucilaginibacter sp. | reverse complement strand
ATTATATTAAACACCGCGCACGCTCATTGATGTTTAGCGCAAGTATGCCTCCAGGCTCTGTTGCCAGTGTAATTGCAGCATTGGACATCATCGAATCAGAACCCGAAAGAATCCAAAAACTTTGGGATAATACCAACTACGCTCAAAAACTTCTGTTAGAAGAAGGTTTTGATCTGGGCCCTACCGAAAGCCCTATCCTGCCAATATATGTACGTGATAATGAAAAAACCTTCTTTGTAACTAAACAACTGCACGCAGCAGGTGTATTTGTTAACCCGGTTGTTTCGCCAGCCGTACCTTCAGATTCGTCATTGTTACGATTCTCATTAATGGCTACCCACACTTTTGATCAAATTGACGAAGCTGTTGAAAAACTTGCTAAAGTTTTCAAAGAAGCAGGTGTGGCCTCAATTAAAGAAAACATATAATTAAAAATATAAAAAGATGCCCGCGTGTAAACAGTTTTGTGCTGTTGCCCGCGGGCCTTTAAATTTCTCCCCCTTTTTGCATTACTCCATTTTATAATACTACTCATGATAAAAATAGTAACCGTTAGTTCTAAAAAAGAATTAGCTTCATTTATTGATTTTCCGCATGACTTGTATGAACATGATCCTAATTATGTTCCGGAATTGTTTATTGCACAAAGGGATCTACTTACCATTCACCCATTTCATAAACATAATACATTACAAACCTTTTTAGCTTATGACGGTGATAAAATTGTTGGCCGCATAGCTGCGATACTGAACAACGCGCATAACAAATTCAACAATGCCAATGATGGTTTTTTTGGTTTTTTTGACTGCATTAATAATACCGAAGTTGCTGCAATCCTTTTTAAAACCGCTGCCGACTGGCTTAAACAAAAAGGGGTAACCGATAAGTTTATTGGCCCGGTTAATTTTTCAACCAATGAGCCTTGTGGCTTGTTGATCGAAGGTTTCGATACACCACCGTTTTTAATGCAAACCTACAATGCTCCTTACTATGCCGATCTGATTGACGGATTAGGCTTTGTAAAGAATGTTGATCTGATTGCCTGGCACTGGGATGATAAAAGCTATGATGATAAATCGGTTAGACTTTTAAACTCATTGGAAGAGCGCTTAAAACGCAGCAACATTGTTATCCGTACCATCAACTTAAAAAAATTTCAGGAAGAAGCTGTTAAACTACGCGAGGTTTACAACTCGGCCTGGGATCATAACGAAGGATTTGTGCCTTTGTCTGATGATGAGTTTGATTACCTGGCCAAAGATCTTAAACTGATCCTTGATCCTGATTTTGTTTTAGTTGCCGAGCAGGAAGGCAAAATAGTTGCCTTTGGTTTAGCCTTACCAAACTATAACGAGATATTTCAAAAAATTAAAAGGGGGCGTTTGTTGCCTACCGGTATTTTTAAATTACTTTTCGGACGCAAAAAAATACAAAGCCTACGTATATATGCACTGGGCGTTATAGAAGGCTATCGTAAAATGGGTATTGAAGCCTGTTTATATGGTACTATCATCAGAGAGTACAAAAAGAAGGGTATGAAACAAGCCGAAGCCGGCTGGACACTGGAACACAATGATATGGTGAACCGTGCCATACAGGCTATAAATGGCGACCCGTATAAAAAATACAGGCTATACGAAAAGCAAATATAATGGAGCGTGTTTTAATAACCGGCGCAAGCGGGTTTGTAGGTTACCACTTAATTGAAGCAGCCCTCCAAAACAATCTGGAAGTTTATGCAGCCATTCGCGGCAAAAGCCAGACCGACCATTTGATGGGCTTTGATATAAAGTATGTAAATCTTGATTATAAAAACCTCTCTGTATTAAAAGAACAGCTCACAGATATTAAACCCGATTATATTATTCATGCTGCCGGTGTTACATCGGCCAGGTCGCAGGCAGAGTATGATGATATCAATGCTACAAACACTTACAACCTGGCATCAGCTGCTGCCCTGGTTGGCGGTAACTTAAAAAAGTTTGTGCTTATTGGCAGCCTTGCCGCAATTGGCCCGCTTATGACTTTGGACGGTATCATTACCGAGGCTACCATCCCCCACCCTGTAACAGCCTACGGGCGCAGCAAATTACTTGCCGAAGAACAGTTAAGGACAGTTAAAGACATTAGTCATACTATATTGCGCCCAACGGCCGTTTATGGGCCAAGGGATACCGGCATATTTATATTTTTTAAGCAGCTGGTAAAAGGCATTGAGCCTTATATAGGTAGCTCACAGCAAAAGCTGAGTTTTATTTACGTAAAAGATGTAGCCAACGCTGCTATTAAAGCATTATATGGAGGGAATAATCAAACCTTTAACCTGAGCGACGGAAGCTTTTATAGCAGGTATGAACTGGGAGATATTACCAAGCATGTGCTGAACCTTAAAACCCTAAAGTTTCATTTGCCTGTAAATTTTGTAAAAATTATAGCGGCTATATCAGAAAAAGTAAGTTCTTTGAGAAATAAAGCTGCTGTAGTTAACATCGAAAAAATAGATGAGCTCATGGCTGTAAATTGGTCATGCGACAACGAAAAGGCAAAGTCCGAACTTGGCTTTTATCCGGCATATAACTTACAGAAAGGTTTAACCGAAACACTAACCTGGTATAAGGCCAATAAATGGCTTTAACCCAACAAAAAACAACTAATTAATGCAATGAAAAATGAGAGCGCTTTTTACTTGACTATTTTACTTAAACGTTTAAGTAAAGTATCTAACAATTCACCTGGGAGATGAATTTCACTATTTTGCCTATTTACTTAAACGTTTAAGTAAATCATGATTAGATACTATTTATTCAAAGGATTAAAATCTCAAGGTATAAGCACAGCAGTTTAGCCTTCATAATTTAAAATAAAAACAAGTACAATGAAAATGAAAATTACACCAGCCCAGGGAAAACTGGGTATTCTGATTCCTGGTTTAGGAGCAGTAGCAACAACCCTTATCGCAGGAGTTGAAGCGGTAAAACAATGCATATCGCAGCCAATTGGTTCACTTACACAAATGGGTCATATCCGTTTAGGCAAAAGAACAGAAAATCGCCGTCCCAAAATCAAAGATTTTGTGCCTTTGGCCAACCTCAATGATGTAGTTTTTGGCGGGTGGGATGTTTATGAGGATAATGTTTATCAGGCTGCCGCAAATGCACAAGTGCTTGAACCAGGCTTATTAAATGCCGTTAAACCACAATTAGAGGCTATTAAACCTATGAAAGCCGCGTTTGATAAAAACTACGCTAAAAACCTTAATGGTACCCACGTAAAACAAGGCACCCGTTATGAGCTGGCACAGCAGGTAATGCAAGACATTAGAAACTTCAAGGAAGAAAATGGTTTGGACCGTGTTGTTCTGGTTTGGTGCGGATCTACCGAAATTTATTATGAAGCATCTGCTATTCATCAAAGCCTCGCTGCTTTTGAGCAGGCTTTAATTGATGATGATAAATTAATTGCTCCGAGCATGATTTACGCTTATGCCGCTTTAAAATTAGGCGTACCGTTTGCAAATGGGGCCCCTAACCTAACGGTGGATATTCCGGCTTTAATTGAGCTCGCCAAAGAAACTCAAACCCCAATTGCCGGGAAAGATTTTAAAACCGGACAAACGCTCATGAAAACTATTTTAGCTCCGGGCTTAGCAGCTCGTTCTTTAGGTGTTAATGGCTGGTTTTCAACCAATATATTAGGCAACCGCGATGGTTTGGTATTGGACGATCCGGATAATTTTAAAACCAAAGAAGTATCAAAATTGGGCGTATTGGAAGATATATTTAAACCAGAGGATAACCAGGAACTTTATGGAAACATTTACCATAAAATCCGTATCAACTACTACCCTCCTCACGGCGATAATAAAGAAAGCTGGGACAACATTGATATTTTTGGTTGGTTAGGTTATAAAATGCAAATCAAGATCAATTTCCTGTGCCGCGACTCCATTTTAGCGGCCCCTATCGCGCTTGATCTGGCTTTATTCTGCGATCTTGCCAAGAGAGCCAACCTGAGCGGTATCCAGGAATGGTTATCATTTTACCTCAAATCTCCACAAACCGCCGAAGGCTTGCAACCGGAGAATGATATATTTAAACAACTGATCAAATTAGAGAACACCCTGCGTTACCTTATGGGCGAAGATCTGATCACCCACCTGGGTCTGGATTATTATGAAGAAGCCTTTGCCGAAGCATAAATATTTTGCCTGCTAATTACAACCGGTTGTGTATTAATTTATCTATATACAACCGGTTGTTTTTTTTGCTATTATTGTTTATTACCTGATCATTTATCGTTTTGACAATTATATCTGTAGTCTTACTTGATTATAACATGTGGCACCAATTACCTGTTTAAACACTAATTTCCAATTATACACTAAGCAAGTAATATTTCTATAGATTTAAAAATCAATATTTTACGATTCAACAAAATTAATATCACTTAATAAATTAATGAAATAAAGCAAATAAAGGTTGGTTAGAGACTAATATAATTAAAGCGTAAATATTTGCTGGCGGGGTGGTTAATTGACATAGTTTGCGGGAATATTTGACTTTTTGACCACATTAGTCTGTAATAAATTTTTCTACCTTTGAAGCGCAGTTACAAGTTGAGAGGGATAATTATGCCAATGCAAAAACAGGCTTTAGTGTAATATTTGCAGGTATTAGTGTTAGAAATATCAGGCTGGATGAAGTGTTGATGTGATCTGTGCTTTGAATTAATAATTTTGCTACAGGTAATAAGGGTTTAAGTCAACCAAGGTGTTTGTATTTGCATAATTGCATAAAGTACATGAATTTTAAAAATTTTTACAAAAGTTTATTTTCTTTAATACTCTTTTTTTCTGCTTCATCATTATTTGCGCAAAATACTGTTATTACAGGCGTTGTTACTGATGCAAGCAATAAACAAACCCTGCCTTATGTTGTAGTTGCTTTTAATGGTACTACCACCGGTGTTGCTACTGATAACAACGGAAAATACCGGCTTACTACTACCAATCAATCCTACAAGCAAATCAAAATATCTTTTTTAGGTTACAAAGATGCTTTTTTAGCGGTTGAACCCGGTAAAGAGCAAGTGATCAATGTCAAACTCTTCCCAGCCTCAAAAGAGTTGAATGAGGTGGTTGTTAAATCAGGCAAAAAGCCTAAATACCGTAATAAGGATAACCCCGCAGTTGAACTGATCCGTAAGGTTATTGAAAACAAAGAGAAAAACAGGCCCGAGGCTTATAACTACGTTGAATATCGCGAATATGATAAAATGATGTTCGGATTTATCAACGTATCCGCCCAGTTCTCCGATCGCAAATTTTTCAAAAAATACAAGTTTATCATTGATAACCGCGACAGTACAATCCTGCCCGGTAAATCCATATTACCTGTATATCTGGATGAAAAACTATCTCAAAACTACTATCGTAAAGACCCGGAAAAAACACGCGAAATTGTGTTAGGACAACGTGGTGTAAATTTTGGCCCTGCTGTTGATAATGAAGGTGTTAAACAATATTTCAAACACCTGTATAACAAGGTTGATATTTACGGCAATGATATATTTTTGATAACCAGCCAGTTTCTGAGCCCGATATCAAACAACTCTCCAAACTATTATAAATTCTTCATCACTGATACCATTACTGATGCCAAAAACCAAAAACTGGTTGAACTGAGCTTTACCCCACGCAACAGTACCGACGTACTTTTTGAAGGTATGATATACATTACCCTTGATGGTAACTACGCGGTTCAAAAAGCGGTATTAAAGATCAACAAACATATCAATATCAACTTTATACGTTCTATGGAGGTTGATCTTGATTTTGAACAAAATCCGGATAATCGCTATCACCTGAGCCGCAGCAGTACTATCGCGGAGTTCGGGGCTACTAAAAAAGAAGGTAAGAGTGGGCTGCTTGGGGTGCGAACTATTACTTACGGAAACTATGTAGTTAATCATCAGCGACCAGATACAGCCTACACCAAGCAAAGCGAAGAATCGCAGGATGAGGCTAAAACCCGCCCCGCGGAGTTTTGGGAGCGTAACCGCCTGGATACCCTGAGCACAGCCGAATCAAAGGTATATAAGAATGTGGACAGCCTCAGGAATATGCCATCGTACAAGCGTACTATGGATATTGCCACATTGTTATTAGCTGGTTATAAAGGCTTTGGAAAATTTGAGATAGGTCCTGCCAATACATTTTATAGCTTTAATCCGGTTGAGGGCTTAAGACTGAGGATCGGTGGCCGTACCACTCCTGAACTAAGCAAACGTTACTATTTTGAAACGTATGCCGCCTATGGTTTTAAAGATGAAAAGTGGAAGTACTTTTTAAGCGCAACGTATTCGCTCAATAATAAGACTATTTACAAATTCCCGCAAAACTATATCAGAGCCAGTTATCAAAAAGATACTAAAATACCGGGAGCAAATTTGCAATTTGTTCAGGAAGATAACTTTTTACTGTCATTTAAACGCGGGATAAATGACAAGTTCCTGTACAACGATTTTTATAGATTTGATTATGTGCATGAGCTCGAAAATCACCTATCGTTCAGTGCAGGCTTCAAAAACTGGAAACAAGCGCCAGCGGGTTCATTGTATTTCAATAACATCATAAATGGGCAGCCTAACGTGGTAAACGATCTTACTACTACCGAACTCACAGGTACTATTCGCTGGTCGCCACATGAAGAGTTTTATCAGGGTAAAATTTATAGGATACCTATCCCTAATAAATATCCAACTCTTGAACTTGATTACGCTGCTGGTGTCAAAAATCTTTTTAATGGCCAGTATAACTATCAAAAACTTGATTTCAGGGTTGATAAGCGTTTATATTTGTCACAGTTAGGTTACTCCGATCTTAGCTTTGCCGCTGGTAAAATTTTCGGTTCAGTACCTTTTCCATTGTTAACTATCCACCAGGCTAATCAAACTTATGCCTATGACTTGGATTCGTACAACCTTATGAACTTTCTGGAGTTTGTAAGTGATCACTATGAAAGCTTTAGGATTGACCACCATTTCAGCGGTTTTTTCTTTAATAAAATACCGTTGCTTAAAAAATTAAAGTGGCGCGAAGTCTTTTCGGCAAAAATACTTTATGGCGGTTTGAGCAACAAAAATAATCCGGCGTTACACCCTGATTTGTACCAGCTTCCCCTTGATGGTAAGGGTGTGCCAATTACCTATACACTGGGTAATACTCCTTACACAGAAGGTAGTGTTGGTATCGAAAATATATTTAAATTTATACGGATTGATTATGTAAGGCGATTTAATTATTTAGACCATCCTGAGGTACCAAAAGACGGTATCCGTGTGAGGGTTAAATTTGATTTTTAACTTTGTATATTCATAATAATTACAAAAATGGAACAGCAAACATCATTAAGAACAAACCTGCAATTAGGTATTTACAAGGTTATTGATCCCTTTGTAAAAATCTTGATCAAAGTTGGTTTAACCCCTAACGCGGTTACATCAATAGGATTTGTATTAAATGTGGGTGTAGCAGCAATATTTATTTTAGGAGCTGAAGAAGGTAACCGCGGCGATCTGAGCTACGTGGGCTGGGCAGGCGGCTTAATTTTATTCGCGGGCTTGTTTGATATGCTTGATGGACAGGTGGCTCGTTTGGGTAACATGAAATCGACCTTTGGCGCTCTTTATGATTCTGTGCTGGACAGGTACAGCGAACTGATCATGTTTTTGGGCATCTGCTATTATTTAGTTGCTCATCACTATTTTTTAAGTTCTATAGCCGCGTTTATCGCCTTAATTGGCTCTATGATGGTTAGTTATGTAAGGGCACGTGCGGAGGGCCTGGGTGTTGAGGTTAAAGGTGGCTTAATGCAAAGGCCAGAGCGTGTGGTAACCATAGGCTTGTGTGCAGCTTTAAGTGGTATTGTAGCACAGTATATTGGTGGTAATTATAAACTGTTTGTACCAGGCATTAAATTTCATGTTTTTGAAACCATTTCTATATTTACCATACCACTGGTGATACTTGCTGTGCTCACCAACATCACCGCATTTAACAGGCTAAGAGAAGCCAAAAGAGCTCTTATTGAGGCTGAAAAAGCTGAAAAAGAAAATTTCAAAAGATAATAAAAAGGCAGATCTGAATATTAAACTCAGAACTAAAGGCCAAAATATCATATCTTCGTAACAATAAAATAAAGGTATTTACAGTGCAAAAGATCTTTGTTAAAATTGCATCATTGTTTCCTTTCAGATAAAGGGCATTATTACCCGTACACAAAACAGATAAATAACAGGCAGAGAAATAGTTAAACATTTTAAAACCTGATATGCTATGAAAAAGAATTATATCTCCAATTCACAGGAGTCTGTGAGAATGTTTAAAAGCGACTTTTTAGAAAGTTTATCAAAAGTTCATTATACCGTACCCCTGTATATTTTTGTTCCGGTAATTTTATACTGTACTTATAAATCTTTTTTCGACGCTCAGGTTGATTTTTTACTATACGTCGGATTGTTTATTGCAGGCCTCTTTATCTGGACAATTGTTGAATACATTATGCACCGTTTTGTTTTCCATTACAAGCCAAATGAAAACTGGGCCTGGGCGCAAAGGTTGCATTTTATAATGCATGGTGTACATCATGATTACCCAAGTGATGCCAAACGCCTGGTATTACCCCCATCATTAAGTATCCCATTAGCTACAGGTTTTTTCTTTCTGTTTAAAGCTTTGTTACCTGTAAATTATATCTGGGGCTTTTTCCCGGGCTTTATATTAGGTTATTTGATTTATGATATATCACACTATGCCATGCATCATTTTAACTTTAAAAGCGGCTTATTCAAAAAAATAAAACAACACCACATGTTGCACCATTATCAGGATCCTGAAAAAGGTTATGGTGTAAGTTCTCCTTTTTGGGATAAAATATTCCGTTCAGGCTTTATAAAGAAATAATTGTGGATAGTACCGCGAATAAAAACCTAACAATTAATACAAAAACGGTACTGATTGTTTCTCTTTTTTCAATAGCCTACTTACTACTTTCACGCTTTCTGATCGGTTATAAGTCAGACCAGGTTACCTTGGTATTGATATTCAACGTACTTTTTTACGCGTCGGCCATTACCCGCAAGTTTATACTGGGTTTCACTATATTCATTGTTTACTGGGTGATATTCGACTTCATGAAGGCTTTCCCCAACTACAATTTCAACACCGTTCATATAGGCGATCTGTATAACCTGGAAAAGCATCTGTTCGGCATAAACGATAATGGTATCCGTGTAACCCCTAACGAATACTGGAAGTTGCATAGTAAAACAGCTATTGATGTAATAACAGGAATTTTTTATTTGTGCTGGATACCCGTGCCGCTTGGTTTTGCAGCATTTTTGTTTTTCAAAAATAAAAGGCAGTTCCTTTATTTCTCACTAACCTTTGTACTGGTTAATCTGCTCGGTTTTGTTGTTTACTACACTTTCCCGGCCGCGCCACCCTGGTATATTCAATATCACGGCTTTAAATTTACGCCGTTAACAGCAGGCAATACAGCAGGCCTTGCCCGGTTTGATGCCTACTTTCATGCGGGGATCTTTAAATCCATCTATACCAAAGGATCTAACGTGTTTGCTGCTATGCCGTCTCTGCACTCCTCCTACCCGGTTATTGTAGTGTATTATGCCATTAAAAACCGCCTGGGCTGGGTTAATATTATTTTTGCTACGGTTATGGTTGGTATATGGTTCACGGCGGTATACGCGAGCCACCACTATGTATTAGATGTGCTGGCTGGTATAACCTGTGCCTGCATAGGTATCGCGCTTTTCAATTTACTCATTAGTAAAATAAAATCACTGCAAAGCTTTATTACCAGGTATGAACAGGTGATATCCTGATTACTATACAGTTTAAGTATCCTATCAAGTTTTTAAAGAACGCTGAATAATAATTGAGCTTTAGTTTCAAAGCCAGAATCATCCTTTTTGCAATTAAACAACACAAAATTTCGGTATTGTTGTTACGCACAGATCATTGCACAAATAACAGGCACACTATTTGACGAAGATTATGGAATTAGCCGAACGTTCGATAATCTATACATGAAGAAACTTATCCTTAGCCTGTTTATTTTGTTAACCTTGTTTCAATTATCTGCGCATGCCGATAAACTGGATAGTCTGAAGCAAAAATTACAGATCACCAAAGATTCATTAAAAGGCCCTGTTTACGTAGATATAGCCAATCAGTATTTATTAAAAAATGACAGCATCAGCAGCAGGCGTTTAAAATTTCTTAATCAGCTTGAGGCATTAAACTATACCATGCTGGCGCTGCATAACTACTCAAACCTTGAAGATTCACTTGGTTTACGAACCTGTTATAATAACTTATCAAAAATTTACCGGTTGCAGCGCAAATACATTCAGGCTAAATGGTTTACCCTACAATCAAACTCCATATCGCGCATCCGCAAGGATGTCCCTAATGTAATAGCCTCTCTCATCGAACTTTCGGCCATCAAAGGTGACATGGAAGACTATAAATTTGCAATGGGCGATTTAAACGAGGCGCTGAAGCTTTCTATTAAAAACAAAAGCCTCCAAAGTGAAATGGATGTTCAATTGGGCTACGCCGCATTGTACCGGCAGATGAAAGAGTTTACCAAAGCCTCGCTCGCTATACAAAGGCATCAGGAAATAAGTGATAGCATACACAAGGCCCAGATAGATAGTATGGCCCGTATAGCTGCCCGCGACTCCATCCAGATGAGGAAAAAGGATTCTATCATCGTCAAAAAAAAAGTATATATCTCCAAAAGCAAAAAGACCTCCAGGCCAAGCTCAACCAAAAGGATAGCTTCACTGTAATA
>NZ_JBCECK010000029.1:5602-27876 GCF_039207105.1 Mucilaginibacter sp. | reverse complement strand
CTGTAATATTAATAATTAGCATGGCTTTAATGGCTATAGCAGTTATCATTTACTACAAACGGCGCAAACAGGGTCGATGGCGCATACGCATAAGAAAACGGCACTCATAGCGTTCCTATAGAGCTTGATAGGCTAAGATAAATTAAACCACCTGACGGCAAAACCGTCTGACAGGTATATGAGGAAGTTGATTGCTACAATTATTGTTACACTTACTGTTTTAATTACATTTAATAGGGTATACGCGCAAAGCGGCCGGCAATTTAAAGCCGATTTTTTAAACCGTATTAACTTAACAAGGCAAAGAGGCTGCAATTGCGGTGCACGTTACATGCCCCCTGCCCCACCTATAAGCTGGAACAATGATCTGGAAGATGCCGCTGCAGGCCATGCGAAAGATATGGCGAAACGCAATTACTTTAATCATATGAGTAAAGATGGCCGCAGCATGGGCGATAGGATACTGAGGGCCGGCTACACTTATAAAGACTTTAAAAGTTATGTCATAGGTGAAAACATAGCTGCCGGACAGGAAAGCATAGACGAAGTTATGGACGGTTGGTTTAAAAGCGAAGGCCATTGTTTAAACCTGATGAATCCGGATTTTAAAGAGGTGGGGGTAGCTATGTACAAAAACTATTGGGTTCAGGATTTTGGCGGGCGTGAATCCTTCTCGGCTGAACAGCAAAAATTGATTAAATCGGGCAAGTATCGCCTGATACAAAAAAAGATCGCCGGGCACGACTAATCGCCCTATCTATTTAAATAAGACCCTATTGGCTTTCAATTCAAGCAATCTCAGCGTCAGCTTTTTGAAAATTCGGGAAATTCAAAGCACAATTACATATACTTTTGTTAATTTTGAATTGCATGTTACCCGCCACCAACCACACGCTCGAAAAACTGGAATTACTGCTGAAATCAGCCGGGTACAGGGTACGTTATGAGAAAGGTAACTTTAAAACCGGCTCATGCCTGCTCCTCAACAGCCGTATGGTAATTGTTAACCGCTTCTCTAATCTGGAGAGTAAGATATTGGCCATTGTTGAGTTATTACGTGATCTGGAAGTTGATTATAAACTGTTTGATGAAAAACAGGTTGCATTTATGCAGGAAATTAAACAAACTAAACTGCAGCTGTGACCATAACATTTTTAGGAACCGGAACTTCACAGGGTGTACCTGTTATTGCCTGCGGATGCGAGATATGTACCTCAACCGATGCGGAGGATAAACGCCTGCGCAGTTCTATTTTAATAGAAACCGGCGATAAAACAATAGCGATCGATTCGGGCCCCGATTTTAGGTACCAAATGCTCCGGGCCGGAGTAAAACATCTTGATGCTATTGTATTTACCCATGAGCATAAAGATCATATTGCCGGTATGGATGATATCAGGGCTTTTAATTACAAGCAAAACAGCCCTGTTGATGTTTATGCCGATACACGTGTACAAAAAGCGCTGATTCGCGAGTTTCCTTATATTTTTGATGGTAACGGCTATCCGGGTGTACCGCAAGTTGTTGTGCATCCTATTGATACAACACCTTTTTCAATAGGAGATGTAAAGTTTACCCCTATTGAAGTGATGCATTATAAACTACCTATATTAGGTTTCAGAATAAAAGATTTCACCTACATCACTGATGCCAAAACGGTTTCTGAACAAGAGAAACAAAAGATCAGAGGTACCAAAACACTCGTTATTAACGCACTCCAAAAACAAACCCATATATCGCATTTCACGCTTGCAGAAGCTATTGCCTTTGCTAATGACATTGGGGCAGAGAAAACATACCTCACCCATATCAGCCATCGTTTAGGCAAACATTTTGACATATCAAAAGAACTTCCTGCTAATGTTGAACTTGCTTATGATGGCCTTAAAATCACGATTTAATAAAATGGAAACAACCCTGGTGTTTAACATTTTAGAATAAATAGGACTTTTTTCGTCCAAAAAAAAACAATATTTGCAAGCATCCGTTGAGGTATAAAGTATTTATATCCTGCAACGGATATCAAGCCCCCTGTTGAATGAAATATATTGTTTATGTGAGCACAGCTGTAAGACTGTTGACTGAATTAGAATTATTAGAATTACTTAACGTTGCACGCGACAAAAATAAAAAGCATAATGTTACCGGAATGTTACTATACTGCGAAGGCACTTTTATGCAGGTTATAGAAGGTGACGAAGCCAGCGTGGACCTTATTTATAACGCCATTGAACGGGATGTCCGGCATAAGAACATCATTAAACTTGGAAACGATAAAATAGACCAAAGAAATTTTCCTGATTGGTCAATGGCTTTCGCTTCTGTAAATTCTGAAACCCTACAGGAAATTGAAGGTTATCTTAGTTCGCCTTTAAACAATTCAACCGGAAACGAGCATATCACCGTTAACATGCTTAAAACATTTGTTGACAGTAATAAGCTTTATATCTCTTTTTAACCATAAGTTATTTTATTCACAAAGCTATCTTTGTAATCAATATTACCTATTTCGAAATATTAACAATAAAAAATTAATCATTGTTTTATATTTCTACTATTATATAATTACAAATTAACTAAAGAATAATAAATATTCAAAATATAAATTAAAATAATTCAGAATGATTATTTTATTAACTATAATTTAATAAAACTTACTTTATCTAACGCCCCCTTATACTTTTTTAAGTATCCGGTATTGCGTACATTAACTTGTCCTTTTATGGTAATATACCTTTTATTAATTTGAGTAAAGGCACCGTTATGGTATTCAAATAATCCGATCCTTGTTCCGGTTAAATATAGCGGGCATTCTTGGCTAAAATTTACCCATAAAGCTTTTTTTAAAGAATGATCTGCAAAAAGGCTATCGTTAAATAAAGCCGATTGTTCAAAGCCTTCTACGTACTTTCCCGTAACCTCAACATATTGCTTATCATATTTCTCCAGGTGATTAGTTAGTTCACTGAACCCGATCTTTTTAAAACTTATGCCTTCATTGCAGTTACTTTCAAAAACCTGGTGCTGCTTATCACATGATATTAAGAATGCTTGCAGCATGATAACAAAAAGTATTTTGAGTATTTTATCTGGCATCATTACATTAAAATCAGATGTATGAATATAACGATAATCGACTGCTAAAAAGTAGGCCTATTCAAATTCTATCGGGATTATTACACTTTGAAAAACAAGCAGGTAATTAACATGGCTTGCGCTAAATGCTTTTATTTATTGTAATTATGTAATACATTTAGCTATCAATTATACCAAACTACATGAAACTAAAATTAACACTACTATTATTGGTACTTTTTACCGCAGGTTTGAAAGCTCAAACTACATCATCAGATGATGCAGAAGCTAAACGTAAAAAGCAGGATGAAGCATTTCATAAAGATTGGGCAAACATTAAACGCTTCGAGGCTGATAATGCTAATGTAATAGCTCAGGCAAACAAAAATCCTAAAAGTGTGGTGTATATGGGCGATTCTATTACCGATTTCTGGATCAATAACGACCCTGCTTTTTTTACCGGTAAACCATATTATGACCGTGGCATAAGCGGACAAACCACTACCCAGATGCTCGTACGCTTTCGCGATGATGTTATTAATTTAAAACCTGCTGTGGTAGTGATATTGGCCGGCATCAACGATATTGCCGAAAACAATGGTCCTATAAAACTGGAAGCTGTATTTGGTAACATACAATCAATGGCCGTATTGGCAAAAGACGCAGGTATAAAAGTAGTACTTGCCTCGGTACTGCCCGCTGTTGATTTTCCGTGGCGCCCTGGCCTGGAACCTGCTCCAAAGGTTATTAAGCTTAACGCTATGCTGAAAGATTATGCCGATAAAAATCATTTAGTATACCTTGATTATTTTTCTGCTATGGCTGATGAAAATAAAGGTTTGCCTAAATCATTATCTGGCGATGGTGTGCATCCAAACCTGGCGGGTTATAAAGTAATGGAGCCATTGGCAGAACAAGCCATAGCGCAGGCACTGAAAAAGAAATAATATTTTCAAATGTTATTATGGTAAAACCAGTTACAACTGATCCCATAGAGATTAGTTGTAACTGGTTTTATACTTTAATTTCAGCAGATGTAACGTTTGATGTTTTAAATCAGTCTGCTATTTTGAATAAGCCAAATATTTTGTTAATTATAGCAAAAAACAAATCACGGTTATGCACAGAAGAAATTTCCTGAAAACAGGTTCAATAGCAGGTTTAACATTATCCTCTTTGGTTGCGCATAGCCAACCATCCGTAGAAAAAGACACGAATAAAGCTACCACTGGCGAACCTGATACTCCGTTTGAACTTTCTGAAGCTACCATAACCGATCTGCAGCAAAAAATGCAGACCAAACAATATACCTCACGCCAGCTTACCGAGTTTTATCTAAAACGCATTGACCAGATAGACAAAAATGGGCCAAAACTAAACTCCGTTATTGAACTCAATAAAGATGCTCTAAACATAGCCGATGCTATGGATAAAGAACGTTCAAAAGGTAAAATACGCGGGCCGCTTCACGGTATTCCCGTGCTCATTAAAGACAATATCAACACGGGTGATACCATGCATACTACCGCTGGCTCGCTGGCCCTGGCAGATAACTTTGCCAAACAGGATGCCTTTATTATACAAAAACTGCGCGAAGCAGGCGCAGTTTTGCTTGGTAAAACCAACCTGAGCGAATGGGCCAACTTCCGTTCAAACCATTCTACCAGCGCATGGAGCAGCCGTGGCGGGCAAACCAAATGCCCTTATATACTTGACCGAAACCCAAGCGGTTCAAGTGCTGGTTCAGGCTCGGCAGTGGCAGCTAACCTATGCGTGGTAGGCATTGGTACAGAAACAGATGGCTCTATCGTTTCCCCATCATCTGTAAATGGCCTGGTAGGCCTTAAACCTACCGTGGGCTTATGGAGCCGTACCGGCATCATTCCCATATCAAAAACTCAGGATACTGCCGGCCCAATGACCCGTACCGTTAAAGACGCCGCCATACTTTTAGGAGCCTTAGCAGGTATCGACACGCAGGATAGCTATACCCTAAGCAGCAGAGGAAAAATAGAAACCGATTATACCAAATTCCTTGATGCTAACGGGCTGCAGGGTAAACGCCTGGGCATTGAAAAACCATCATTTGAATATAGTAAGCCATCGGTAGTAGCCCTATTAAATGAAGCTATTGATCTGCTTAAAAGTAAAGGTGCAATTATAGTTGAGGTTGAAGTAAACAAAGCATTAAAAACCATAAACAAACAAGGGTTTACTGTACTGGTATATGAATTTAAAGATGGCGTAAATCAATATTTAGCTAACGCCAATAGTAAAATGAAAACCCTTGCCGACGTAATTGCCTTCAACAAACAAAACAAGGCTAAAGCCATGCCATTTTTTCAACAGGAAACGCTGGAATATGCGCAGACTAAAGGTGATTTGAATACTCAGGAATATCTTGACGCTTTAAAACAAACCAGCGAAGGCTCTCGGGCTGCCATTGATAAAATACTAACAGACAATAACCTGGATGCTATTATAGGCCCAACCAACGGCCCGGCAAACTGCATTGACCTGGTTAACGGCGATTATGATAATGGTTTTTCATTATCGGGGCCTGCTGCTAAAGCCGGGTATCCGCATATTACTGTACCAATGGGTATGGTTTATGGCTTACCCATTGGGCTTTCATTTTTTAGTACAGCTTATAAAGAAGGTGACATTATTAAACTGGCTTATGCCTATGAGCAGGCATCTAAAAAAAGGGTATCCCCTGCTTTTAAGCCTGATCTGTTTGCTTAACTTTGTGTATGGCCACAGAAATCCCCAAAAAGATATTAGCCCGTCAGCATGAAATAACCAGCGATTTTCTGAAAGCGCTTGATCAGCACCTGCAGGATGTTGTGGAGAGCAAGGTATTGGACATGATGGAGATAAGGGACTTTGCCGATATACTGCATATACATCCTACACATTTAACCAACACCGTTAAATTAACTACCGGCAAAACGCCTTGCGATTTTTTTGAGGAAAAGTTAATAGTAATTGCTAAAAGCATGTTGCAAAACAATAATATGGCTATAGCCGAGATTGCATCGAAGCTTACTTTTGATCCTTCAAATTTTACCAAATTTTTCAAACGCTTTGAAGGTATTACCCCCAAGCAATACCGGGAGCAAGTACTTTTGAAGCAATACCAACAATAACCATTAATTAAGTCTGATTATAGTTGTTGCAGGCCTTTAATCTCCCCCATGTAATAATTATTCACTAAGCTGGTACCATTTTATCTGAAGCTGATACCATTTTATCTGAAGCAGTCACCATAATTAAAATACGCTTTAGCTGCAACTTTGTATTGTTAATATAAAACAACAACAAAGCAAAAGAATGAGTACAACTAATAAAATAGCCCTTGTTACCGGAGGGAGTCGGGGTTTGGGTAAAAATTCAGCATTACATCTGGCTAAAAAAGGTATTGATGTAATTATCACTTACCGCAGTAAAAAGGAAGAGGCAGAGGCAGTAGTTGCCGAAATTGAAAAAGCTGGACAAAAAGCGGCTGCCTTGCAACTGGATACCGGCATCACCAAATCATTTGATGGTTTTATAGAGCAGGTAAAAACAACCTTGGATGAAAAATGGGGGCGTGATACTTTTGATTTCCTGATCAATAACGCGGGTATTGACGCGGCATCAAAATTTGCCGATACCACCGAAGAAGATTTCGACAATCTGTTTAACATACACTTTAAAGGCGTTTACTTTTTAACCCAGAAAAGCCTGCCGGTTATTGCCGATGGTGGCCGCATCATCAATTTTTCAAGTGGCCTGGCCCGCTTTGCAACCCCTGGCTATGCTGCCTACGGCTCAATGAAAGGCGCTATTGAGGTATTTACACGCTACCTGGCAAAAGAGCTTGGGCACAGAGGTATTGCTGCCAATGTGGTTGCTCCGGGCATTATTGAAACCGACTTTACCAAAGAAGCTTTTTCACACGAAGGGATGCATGATCGTATTTCAAGTATTACTGCACTTGGTCGCCCGGGATTACCGGATGATATTGGCGGCATTGTAGCATTTTTATGTACCGAAGAAGGCCGTTGGATAAACGCGCAGCGCATTGAAGCATCGGGCGGCATGTTTTTATAGGCGATAAAAAAAGTAGAGGTGTATAAATACGCCTCTACTTTTTTATGATCTTCATCCATTCCTGCCAAAACCTTATCTTGCAAAAAATAAAGCATTGATATGGAATTTGGCCGCGTAAACCCGGAAGAATTAGCAAACGTTGATTTTACCCTTCCTCCTGATCCTGAATTAACTGTAAGCACCTTAGCAGCCGCAAAAAACAGCCAACCTTTACAGGTACATGTAGGCTGCGCCAAATGGGGTCGTAAAGAATGGATTGGGCAGATCTACCCGCCTAAAACCAAAGACGCCAACTTTCTGGATGAATATGTAAAACACTTTGATTGCATTGAGCTTAATGCCACCTTTTACAATGTTTACGGGCCTGATACCATTAGCAAGTGGAAAGCCAAGGCCGATAGCAATCCAAATTTTAAATTTTGTCCTAAATTTTCGCAAAGTATCAGCCATATACGCCGTTTAAAAAATGCTGAAGATATTACCACCAGCTATTACGAAGGTGTTATGGCTTTTGGCGATAAGCTTGGCCCCATGTTTTTACAGCTGAGCGATAACTATACACCCAAAAGCTTTCCGGAGTTAAAGGCCTATCTGGAGCAGCTACCTAAAGATGTACCCGTGTTTGTTGAATTGAGGCACAAAGACTGGTTTGCGGTACCTGAGAACAGCGAAAAAGTTTTCAAACTATTGCAGTACCTAAACATCGGCGCTGTGATAACCGATGCCACCGGCCGGCGCGATGTGGTGCACATGAACCTGCCTACCCCACATGCTTTTATCCGCTTTGTAGGTAACGGATTGGTAAACGACAATTTTGATTCGGATAAAAAACGCTTAGATGAATGGGTTGCCCGTATAAAACAATGGCAGCAACAAGGCCTGCAATCGGTATGGTTCTTTATGCATCAGCATGATGAACGCTACTCTCCCATACTGAGCGATTACGTTACTGATAAATTGAATAATGAATTAGGTACAAACCTGCTTCGCCCCAAATTCATTGATACAGCACAAAGCTCTTTATTTTAGTTAGCCACCAGGCCCGATATCACATTTATGCTGAGGGCCACTATAGCGGTGTTGAAAGCGAATGATATCATACCATGTATCCAGGCCAGCCGGCGGATTTGGCGGGAGGAGATCTCTACATCCGATACCTGGAAGGTCATGCCGATAACAAAGGAAAAATATACAAAATCAAGGTAATCCGGGTCTTTTAAATTACCCGGAAAATCTAATCCGCCTAATGGTTTCCTTTTATTATCGTCATCAGTATCTGTTGCATAATACATATGGGCGTAACGAAGGCTGAATATGGTATGTACCAGCACCCACGAAACAATAACCGATGCCATACCTAATAGAACGTGCCAGGTAACAGCCTCAGGAGAGAGTTGCTTGGAGGATTTTAACAAAAAGAAAATGGCCAGCATACTGATCAATGAAGCCACGATCACAAACAAAAATATCAGTGTACGGCTTGAATCTTCAATTTTGGCAATTTTGCGTATTTCTGCCGGGTGCGACGAGAGAATGATCACCCAATCCAAAATAATAACAATTAAAGCAAAAGCTATCCAGGTAAATAATATTACCGCGGGGACACCAAAATTTCCCCAGCAAAAAAAAGCTACAGCTACTCCGGCTACCAATGCAATAAGTAAGCGGTAATGGGCATCCATCCGCAGCCATAATTTTGTTTTTCTTTTGCTTACAGGCATAATAAAGGTTTACAGTAAATATGGCAATGAATTGTGTAGAATTAATTAATCTTCCTCTTCCACTATCCAGGCCACACGTCCAACCTGTCCGTCGTCCAGTTGCACTTTGATACCCCGGGAATGGTAGGCAGCACTCGTAAGCAACCTTTTTACAATTCCACGTGTAAGGGTACCTGTACGCTGATCTTTTTTCAGGATGATATCAACTTCAAGGCCAGGATAAATATCGCTTCTGTTTTGTCCGTTCATTGTTTGTTACTTTACCAGTTCCTTGATCGCCGCTTCAACCTTTTTGAAATCAAAATTAGCTACCAATTTATCAAACGCGGCGGTGATATGTTCATTCCCTAAATTACCAATACTGCCTTCGTGGGTATGGTTTACTGTTTTATCAGGGTTAAAATCACCTTGTTCAATGGCCAGACCTATTTGTTTGTACGCGTCGCGGAAAGGTGTCCCACTTAGTACCATACGATTTACTTCTTCTACGCTGAACAGATAAGCATATTTAGGATCATTTAAAATATCGGTATTAACGGTAATATTCTGCAGCATGAAAGTAGCCATGTGCAAACAGCTTTTCAGATCGGCAAATGCCGGGAACAGCAGCTCTTTCAGTAACTGCAACTCCCGATGATAGCCTGATGGCAGATTGGTGGTCATCATGGCTACGTCTGTAGGTAAAGCCTGCAGGCGGTTACATTTACCGCGCATAATTTCCCATACATCCGGATTTTTTTTGTGCGGCATAATGCTGCTACCAGTAGTTAGGGTATCAGGGTAACTTACAAAGGCAAAATTCTGGCTCAGGTATAAAGCCTGATCCATTGCCATTTTGGCCAGCGTAGCGGCTACAGATGATATGGCCTGAGCAATGATCCTCTCGGTTTTGCCACGGCCCATTTGGGCGTAAACCACATTATAATTCAGGCTATCAAATCCCAGTAACTGGGTTGTTAGCGTACGGTTTAAAGGGAATGATGAACCATAGCCTGCGGCAGAGCCCAGCGGGTTTTTATTAGTAATACGGTAAGCGGCTAAAACAAGTTCCAAATCATCGGCCAGACTTTCGGCATAAGCGCCAAACCACAGGCCAAATGATGATGGCATGGCCACCTGTAAATGGGTATAGCCGGGTAATAAAACATCTTTATGCTTCTCACTTAATGCCATAAGCTCACGGAACAGGCTTTCAGTTTCCTCAACTACTTGCTGTAACTGATGGCGAAAAAATAATTTAAGGTCAACCAGCACCTGGTCGTTACGGGAACGGCCGCTGTGGATTTTTTTTCCGGCATCGCCAATGCGCTGAGTTAGCAGCATTTCAACTTGCGAATGCACATCCTCTACCCCATCTTCAATGGTAAAACCTCCTTTTTCAATGTCTGCGTAAATGGATTTTAATTCGCGTTGAACCAGATCAAGATCAGCGGTATCCATCAAGCCTATGCTTTGCAGCATACGGGTATGTGCCAACGATCCCAACACATCAAATGCGGCCATTTGTTCATCAAATTCCCTGTCGCGGCCGACAGTAAAACTCTCTACCAGCTCATTTACATTAGTAGTTTTTTGCCATAATTTGCTCATACTGCAAATATGTGAATTATTGCGTATTTGTAAGAGAGATATATAACATCTGCTATATCCTCTCCAACAGATCC
Organism: Mucilaginibacter sp.; assembly: GCF_039207105.1. Classification (GTDB taxonomy): domain Bacteria; phylum Bacteroidota; class Bacteroidia; order Sphingobacteriales; family Sphingobacteriaceae; genus Mucilaginibacter. The sequence continues at coordinate 17,321 of NZ_JBCECK010000029.1, read as the reverse complement.
TTCGCTATCGCTCAGGACAAATTTTATGGCAATCATATTTTTTTAAAATTTCTACTAATCCTATAGGAATTATATAAATAGTTTTTATATTTGCAGTGTCAACAGACAAATAGTTCTTTATTAGCTTATCAAGAAAGACTGAGGGAAAGGCCCAAAGACGTCTTAGCAACCTGTACATCCGCATAATGTAAAAGGTGCTAATTCCTGCTCCGCAAGGAGAAAGATAATACAATCTTAACCACCGCCCATCTTAGTAAGTGATTTATAGTTTTTTTTAAGTCGTGTGACCGAGAGGATAGGTTAAGGTCTGCAAAACCTTCTACGGCAGTTCGAATCTGCCCACGACATCAAATTCCTTTTTATTTCTTATAAATTTCAAACTCACCCTTACTTGTGCAAAATACATTATGGTATTAATCACAAAATAAAAGCGACGCTAAAAATAGCGCCGCTTTAGGGATATATATGGGGTTAATCAGTTGCTATAGTATATAAAATACGGCTTGGTTTACAGGCACTGCATCCGTATTTCTTGGCGATTCATCTTTCAGCATTTGCTTCAAGTCATGCTCAATTTTACGGCTGATGGTAGTGGTTGGGGTATCTGTTGGCATGTTTTCAAACGGATCCTGCAAATGGATAGCCATTTTTTCAATCAGGAAGAATGCCGATGATATCGCTATAACCAGCGGAACCTGCAGCGCACCAAAAAACTCCATCAGGCTAAACGGAAGCAGTAGCACAAAAAACAATACCAGCCAGTGTATATAAACGCTGTAAGTAGCCGGGAATACGGTGTTTTTGATACGCTCGCAGCCTCCCATCGTGTTTACAAAACCTGTTAAGGTACCATCCATAGTAACCTGCTGGTATTCATTTATCCAACCCAATTTATACAAAGTGCGCAGATCGTGCCCTTGCAGTTCATTTAACGCCAGAGGTACATGATCCATATCTTTAATACTGTTCAGATCGTCTTCACTCAAATAAGCTTCCAGGTTTTGCTTGGAGTTTTGCTTACGCAGGTGATGGCTCAAACTGTAACACCAGGCTATCTGGCGTTTTACAATCCGCTCTTTCAATGCCCATTTTTCTTCACCATCGTAACTGCTGTCAACAAATGTTAATACCTGCCGGGTAAAGGTGCGGCAATCATTTACTATACCTCCCCAAAGTATGCGAGCCTCCCACCAGCGGTCATAAGCCTGGTTTGATCGGAAAGCCAGTAACAGGGAGATGATGGTACCTAATATGGTGGGCACTGCCAAGGGTATAGATATTTGCTCTAAATTATAGTACTGATGTACAAAATAGATAGCCGTTGAATAAATAGCTACCATGATCAGTTCCTTTTTTATTTTGCCGAAAACGTAGGTTGCCGGAATATTTTCTTTTAATAACATAATGTTTTTGTTTAGATGATCAATTACTGCTGTTCAACCAGTTCATTTTCCGGAGTGATGATATCAACCATTGGCCCGGTTGTTTCGGCAATGTTGATTACCCTTATGGAACACCTATCGATCAGTACTTCAGGATCAATACTGTTTTTAAACAATAATTGATAATTGCTGTGTGGTGGCACAATACCATCTACCTCATGCGCATCAAGGTAGTTGTTAAAAACGGCTATAGTGCTGCCATAAAAAATATCAATGTGAATGCGTTCAATTAAATGACTGTAGTCCTTTTCAAGATCGCGGCAACGGATGTAAAAGTTATCAGGTATCTGCCTGATCTCGGTCGACCGGCGCGAAAGCATCAGCAACTCGCTGATAGAATCGGTTATTTTTAACATATGCACCAGCATGATATTTACCTTTTGCGGATAGTATTGCTGGGCTATTTCAGGTATGCTTTGAAGTGACTGGTAAGTAAAATCTGTGGGGATGAGCAACGTTTTCATAATCTTAATTATTAATGGTTTAACTTATATCCTTTTGCTTGATACAAGTTTAGCCCCCAATAATTAGGACGATTTAAGAAAGTTATTAGAATTTGATTAGAATTTTACGCCGACTTATCAACGGGTAAAAATACCTTGATCTCGGTACCACTACCAACCTCCGACCGGATGCCGATGCTGCCTTTATGCAGGCGTATAATATTTAGCGTTAGTGGCAGCCCTACACCATGTCCCTCATAACTATGTGTGTTTGACGCCCTGAAAAAAGGTTCAAATATGTGCTGCAACTCGGTTTGAGGTATACCTATGCCCTGATCTGCTACAGACACAATTACTTTATTATTTTCGGCCATCATCCTGATCTTTACCATGCGGTTATCTGAATATTTACAGGCATTACTAATGATGTTAGTGATAGCCAATTTGAGTAAGTTGCTGTTTCCGCTCACGTAAAGTAAACGCTCATCAGCAGGCATGGTGTCCAGATCGATCTCAATGTTGCTATCAGGTTTTATCTTTTTAACAGATTCTGAGGCCACCATCACCAATTCATCTATCCTGATGCTCTCCCAGCGTTGCTTTTTACCATCAAAACCTGTTTGTGCCAAAGATAGCAGACTGCTTAATATCTGCCCCAGTTTTTCAGATTCAGAATAAATGGTATTAAAAACTTCACGCTGCTCCGCGCTCACATTATCTTTACTCAAAGCCAGTTCGGCTTCGGTACTGATAATAGTTAAAGGCGTACGCAATTCATGTGAAGCATTGCTTACAAAATTATTCTGTGTTTCAAAGGCTGTTTCCAGCCGGTTAAGCATATCGTTAAAAGTATAGGAAAGTTCGGCTACCTCGTCTTTACCTGTTAATTCGTCCAGTCTGAAATGGAGATTATTGGCCGTGATATTTTTCACGTTACTGATAATGCGCCTGATGGGCTGAAAGGTGTAAAACGAAAATATCTTCCCAACAAAATACACCAGCACCATAGCAGCTAAAAAACCATAGATAAGTATCTCCTGCAGATCTTTCAACTCTTGAAAACCAGCCGGATCTGATGCTGAAACTATTACAATGTATTTTTCTGTCCCCTTATTAAATTGCCTGCCGGCATAAAAGGTATTGTCAAGCTTATAACGAGCCCTGCCATTCCTTAATATATTCTGAATAAAGCCACTTTTAACATCAATATTACCTTTAATGTGAACCCTGTTTATGGTATCTATGTTAAATAAATAGGCCTGCTCAGCCTCCAGCCTTTCCAGGTATTTGTTTCTCATTTCCTGGTAGGCCCCGCTCTTTGCACTCGGGAAAATATTCACCTCGGCAGATATATTCACTCGGGCTTCCAACCGTTTAAAAAAGTCATCGAAACCAAATCTGTATACCAGATAAAAAACAGTAATGTTAAGCAATATCAATATAGCACCAGAAAGTAACAGGAAAAGCAGGGTTATTTTACTTTGTATTTTCATCTACCTCACCCTCTTTCATGATATATCCCATACCAAAAACGGTATGTATGAGTTTTGAAGTACTGTTCTTCTCCAGTTTTTTACGAAGGTAATTTACATACACATCCACTACATTGGTACCCATATTAAAATCAATATCCCAAACGCTTTCTAATATTTGAATACGGGATAGTACCTTCTTTTGGTTTCTGATAAAATATTCCAGCAGTCTAAACTCAGTTGCCGTGAGCTTTAACGGTTCCTTATCCCTATACGCTATCTTTGATTCAACGTTAAGCTCAAGATTACTAATGGTGTACACATTAGTTTTAGTTTGCATATCGCCACCTTTTCTGCGTAACAGGGTACGCAAACGGGCCGCCAGTTCAGCTATTTTAAAGGGCTTAACCAGGTAGTCATCAGCTCCGCTATCCAGACCACTCACAATGTTTTCTGTAGAGTCAAGCGCCGTGAGCATAATGATGGGAACGCTTTGTTTTTGTTGTCTGATGAGTTTGCATACCTGAATGCCATCCATAACAGGCAGCATTACATCTAATATCACCAGGTCAAAATTGTTATCAAGGGCCATCTGTAAGCCGGTTGCTCCATTTGCGGCCACACTTACTTCAAAGCCGTAATCGGCAAGTCCACGTTTTATTACAGATACAACATTTGGTTCGTCCTCAACTAACAATATCCCCATACGTTATTTTATAGTTTATAAATAAGCATTATAGCTACCCTTTGTTTGAAATATAGTTTACCGACAAGCCAATAACTTCTTTAATATAGGTACTCCATTTACTTAATGCATCGGCACTGGGCACAAACTCATCCAAAGCAAAAGCACCTCTTCCGGCAATATAATTACAAGGGTATGGTACAACATCTATACCTGTTTTTCTGAATATCCTTACAGACCTCCGCATATGAAAAGCCGATGTTACCAGCAAATAAGGCCCTTGCTGCTTGTGTTTCTGTAGCAATACTTTAGTAAACGATGCATTTTCCAATGTATTACGTGATTGATCTTCAATCAAAACACAACTGTCGGGTATCTGAGCATCCTTTAATTTATACCTAACCCAGGCTCCTTCTCTAAAGGCCGACGGGTTTAAGTTACCATTGCCGCCTGTTACAACAATATTCTTTATTCTGCCTGTTTTCTGTAAAAGTACAGCCTGTATAAATCTGTCGGCCGCTGTATTAAACATTCCCTGCCCCTCACTATCATCTGATGAAAATCCACCGAGCAAAATGGCGGCATTGTATACTTTACCATTTTCCAGCTTTGCAGGGGCAATATCCCAGGCGCCAGCAAAACGGTTAATCAAAAAGGAGTTGGAGAAAACGTAAAGCGTAATTAAACCGTATATCAGGTATTTACGTTTCTTTTGAGCATTTTTTGAAAAAACAGCTATCAACAATAAAACAAATACATAAAGCAGCGGATAAAGCAAAAATGATAGTACTTTTGATAGGATAAAAAACATATAATAACGAGCTTTGCCGTAAAAGTAATTAAAACATTATACTTTTGGCCCGCTTAAATGGCTTATAAATATGCCATATAACAAACTGGCATCATCCTTGTCATAAATTATTAAAAGTAAAATTATGCGCTTATTGAAATTTCTTGTCGTTGGTGCAGCAGTTGCTTACGGCATAAACTATGTAACTAAAAAAGGCCCTGACGGAAAATCAATAATTGATGATTTGGCTGAAAATGGCCCGGAATGGTTTGACCGTGTTAAAAAATACGGCGAACTTACTTTAGAGCAAATAGCAGCCCGCACGCAAGATTTCAGGGATAAGAACAAACTTTAATAGTTGTCCCTTTACTTTCTATGAATAATATTCTTTTTTTTGGCGATAGCCTTACTGCCGGCTATGGCTTAAAAGATGTTAAAACAGAATCGCTCCCGGCCCTTATACAGCAAAGGATTGATGCTGATCAATTACCTTATCATGTAATTAACGGTGGTTTTAGCGGAGACACATCTGCAGGCGGGCTTTTACGTTTAGACTATTGGACAAACCGCCCCATACATATATTTGTACTGGAGCTTGGCATTAATGATATTATAAGGGGAATACCGCCTCAAACAACACATAAAAATCTGCAAGCCATTATTGATAAGGTTAAACTAAAGTTCCCAGGCATAAAACTGGCATTAATGGGTATGGAGATACCCGCGTTTATCCCCGGGCAGTTCGCGACAGATTTCCGGGCTATATTTCGCAAACTTGCTGATGCTAACCGGATGGCATTTGTACCTTTTTACCTTGCCGGTGTTGCCGGACAAAGTCATCTAAACCTCCCGGACATGCTCCATCCATCTGCCGAGGGCTATCGCGTCATGGCCAATAATGTTTGGCCTGTACTACGCGGGTTACTATAATTTGTTAACCGTCCTCACAGACAGTACAGGATAGTTTGCCTTGCATAAACCAAAATATCCTTTTAACATTGTTGTTAACCGCATCAACTTCATGTTTAAATCAGGCTTTTACTCAGTACCCCCTTACTTGCTAAAAGCATTTAATCACTTTTATAAACCTTTTTGCTATTTTTTATGAACAAATATTTATGTAAATCAGCACTTTGCATTGCCTTATTACTTGGTAGTTTTATTACTCAAATTGCGGTAGCGCAAACACCAGGCAAAGCTGCGGACTTACAATGCGAACACCTGTTTAATCCTATAGGTATCGACTCGCAGCATCCCCGTTTAAGCTGGCTTATGGCCGATGGCAGGCAAAGGGCTGCGCAAACCGCTTATCGGGTTATTACCGGAATTGATTCGGCTGCGGTAAGCACAGGTAAGGGCGATAGTTGGTTAACCGCAAAAATTTCATCTGCCGCAAACCTGGTAACTTATCAGGGTAAAGCGTTACAGCCTTTTACTAAATATTATTGGCGTGTACAATTGTGGGATCAGACAGGTAAAAAGCTACAGTCATCCACGGTTAACAGTTTTGAAACGGGCATGATGGATATGCGCAACTGGAAGGGTTCATTCATAAGCGATAATAAAGGCATTGCCGTTAACCCTGCACCTTATTTTAGGCATACATTCAAAGTAGACAAGCAAATCCGATCGGCACGCGCGTACATAGCAGTTGCCGGTTTGTACGAGCTATATATTAACGGGCAAAAAATCGGCAATCACCGTCTCGATCCTATGTATACCCGTTTTGACAGGCGCACCTTATATGTAGCTTATGATGTTACTGCTCAATTACAAAATGGTAAAAACGCCGTTGGCGTATTGTTAGGTAACGGATGGTATAATCACCAGAGTACCGCTGTTTGGTATTTTCACCAGGCGCCTTGGCGTGGCCGACCAACTTTTTGTATGGATCTGCGCATTACTTATACCGATGGTTCTGTTGAAACCGTATCATCAAATACGCAATGGAAAACATCTTTAAGTCCGGTAATATTCAACAGCATCTACACTGCCGAGCATTATGATGCCCGTAAAGAGCAACCCGGCTGGAACACCCCCAACTTTGTTGACAGCACCTGGAAGCCTGCCATTTACCGTTCGGCCCCTTCTCAAAATATTGTAGCTCAAAGCTTACAGCCAATTCGTAATGTACAGGAAATAGCCGCTAAAACCATTACCAAAATTGATAACAACCTGTGGGTGTTTGATATTGGGCGTAACATATCTGGCGTTAGCAAGATCACTGTAAAAGGCGATTCAGGAACCATCATCCGTCTTAAACATGCCGAACGGCTGAATAAGAATGGGCATGTCGATCAATCCAACATCGACCTTCATTACCGTCCAACTACTGATAAGGATCCTTTTCAAACTGATATTTTTATCCTGAGCGGTAAAGGTGAGGAAACCTTTATGCCCAAGTTTAATTATAAAGGTTTTCAATATGTTGAAGTTAGCAGCAGCAAACCTATTGAACTGACTAAAGAGAGCCTGAAAGCCTATTTTATGCACAGCGATGTAGCACCTATCGGCACAGTTACATCGTCTAACAAAACTATTAACCAGATATGGGAGGCTACCAACAACTCATACCTGAGCAACCTTTTTGGCTACCCTACCGATTGCCCTCAGCGCGAAAAGAACGGTTGGACCGGCGATGCCCATATAGCCAGCGAAACCGGGTTATATAACTTTGATGCCATAACTATTTACGAAAAATGGCTCGCCGATCATCGTGATGAGCAACAGCCTAATGGTGTGCTGCCGTCCATTATCCCAACCGGCGGCTGGGGCTATGAATGGGGCAACGGCCCCGACTGGACCAGCACTATTGCTATTATTCCCTGGAACATTTATATGTTTTATGGCGATAGCAAGCTACTGGCCGATAGTTATACAAGCATCCAAAAATACGTAAACCATATTGATGAACTTTACCCCACCGGCTTAACAACCTGGGGCTTGGGCGATTGGGTACCTGTTAAATCGGTATCGCCGGTTGAGCTTACCTCCTCCGTATATTATTACACCGATGCCAGCATTTTGGCTAAAGCTGCTAAAATATTAGGTAAACAGGCTGATTTTGTGAAATATTCTGCACTGGCGGCCAAAATCAAAAATGCCATCAACGCTAAATACCTAAATACCGAAACAGGCATTTATGGTAAAGGCTTACAAACAGAACTAAGCGTACCTCTTTATTGGGATGTGGTGCCGCAGAATATGAAAAGCAAAGTTGCTGCTAACCTGGCCAAACGTGTAGAGGATGATAATTTTCATTTGGATGTAGGTATCTTGGGCGCTAAAGCAATTTTGGGTGCGTTGAGCGATAATGGTTATCCAGATGTGGCTTACAAAATAGCATCGCAGGAAACCTACCCTTCATGGGGCTGGTGGATGGTTAACGGCGCAACTACACTGTATGAAAACTGGAAAATAGATGCCAAATCCGACATCTCCCTTAACCATATCATGTTTGGCGAAATTGGGGCATGGTTATATAAAGGCATAGCGGGTATCCATGCAGATCAGGACCATCCCGGCTTTAAAAACGTGATACTGCAGCCTCATTTTGCTGTTGGTTTAAATGAGTTCACCGCTACACATGATGGGCCTTATGGCAAAATAGTATCCTCATGGCAGCGCGCAGGTGATAAGGTTACTTATAAAGTTACAATACCTGCCAATTCTACGGCATCTATCACTTTTCCGAAGGGTAAAGTTTACCAGGCTGGCAAACCTATAGGCAACTCACAACCTTATAGGATAACTGCCGGGAAATATGTTTTTGAAATAACCGACTCTTCTAATTGACATAGATTTTTCATATTCTCCTCTACTTAATATCAAATGACCTTTTACTGACAAGCCGGTTAACTCACCGGCTTGTTTAGTACATATTTTTGTTACATAATATTTAGTCCTGCTAATCATGTACAAAAAAATAACTTTATCGCTGCTGTTTTTGCTTATTCTATTTATAGCCAAAGCTGATGAGCCCTGGGCATTAAGCACAAACAAAGAAGGCATTAAAGTTTACACCCGCCACGTACCCGATTCAAAAATAAAAGCCATTAAGGTTGAATGTGCCTTAAATGCCACACCGGCTCAATTGGTTGCAGTATTACTGGATATAAAAGGCAGCATAGATTGGGTTTATCATACCAAATCTGTTAACATGATCAAACAAGTATCGCCTTCGGAGCTCTATTATTATTCAGAAGTAACCATCCCGTGGCCAGTGCATAACCGCGATTTTATAGCACACATCAAAGTAACTCAAGACCCAACAACAAAAGTTATCACAGTTGATGCTCCCTGCATCCCGGATATGATACCTGCTAAAGATGGCATAGTTAGAATTGAACATTCCGTTGGTAAATGGATAATTACCCCCACAGACAGCGGACAAGTAAAAGTAGAATACACCCTGCATTTAGATCCGGGAGGTAGTGTACCTGCTTGGTTGTTGAATATGTTTATCACACAGGGCCCAACAGAAAGCTTTAAAAAACTAAAACTTCAGCTCCAAAAGGGTACCTATAAAAACGTAAAACTGGCTTATATTGCCGATTAAGCTGTGCTTTTCTGCATCATAATTAAGCCCCGCTTTTTACGCTAATTACCATCAATCTTTTGCAAAAAAAGCTGATAACACTTGCCAACAATCGCCGTAATTTCGTTGTTTAGCATGCAGCTATGTTAGCTACATTTTATTAGCAGGTATTCAAATTAGCCTTGGCACAAGCCCTGCCTGCCAGGATATTTTTCGTTAAAAATACTTGAAGACACCTGAGGATGGTTTTACCGTGTATACTGCTAATATTGCTTTAACCAATTAAAGTAAAAAACTATAAAATGAAGGTAGCTTTATTTGTACCCTGCTATGTTGATCAGTTTTATCCCGGAGCAGCTATAGCCACACTGCAATTACTTGAAAAACTGGGCGTTGAGGTACACTATCCTAAAAATCAAACCTGCTGCGGGCAGCCTATGGCCAACTCTGGCTATGAGCACCTGACCACAGGTTGCAATAATTTATTTGTAGATAATTTTTCCGGATATGATTATGTTGTGTGTCCATCGGGCAGTTGTACGCTGCATATCAAAGAACATCTGCATTCACCGGAAAAAGAAGATCAGGCGATTGAGATACGCAAAAAAGTTTACGAACTCACCGAGTTCTTGGTTGATGTATTAAAGGTTGAAAACCTGCAGGCAAACTTCCCTCATAAGGTAGGTTTACACAGCAGCTGTCATGGTTTGCGAGGCTTAAAAATATCGCAAATGAGTGAGTTGGTGGCTCCGGATTTTAACAAACCTGCACATCTGCTTAATATGGTGCAAGGACTTGAACTGATAACACTGGGCAGGCAGGATGATTGCTGCGGCTTTGGCGGAACGTTTTGCGTTGTAGAAGAGGCTGTATCTTCAAAAATGGGAAAAGACCGTGTGGATGACCATCTTGAACACGGGGCAGAATATATCACCTCGGCCGATCTTTCATGCCTGATGCACATGGAAGGCATTTTACGCAGGCAAAACAGCAATGTTAAAGTAATTCATGTTGCTGAAATTTTAAACCATTACAGTCATGAGTAATACTGCTACAAAAAGTCACTCCCAACTGGCTGCCGACTTTAACAAGGATGAACCCCGTGTTGACTGGCACGATGAAACCCTTTGGTGGGTACGCGCCAAGCGTGATATTGCCGCCCATAAATTACCCGAGTGGGAATTGTTGCGCGATACAGCATCGCAGATCAAAAATAATGTATTATCAAACCTTAGCGGTTACCTGGTACAATTTGAGGCAAACGCCCTTAAAAACGGTGTTGTGGTACACTGGGCTGCCGACGCTGCCGAACATAACCAGATAGTTCATAAACTGTTAGCAGACCGGGGTATTGACCGTATGGTCAAAAGCAAATCGATGCTAACCGAAGAGTGTCACTTGAACGAATACCTCAAAGAACACGGTATTGACGTGATCGACTCTGATTTGGGCGAACGCATTGTTCAACTGGCAGAAGAACCACCGAGCCATATTGTACTACCCTGCATCCATAAAAAGAAAGAAGAAATAGGTGATATTTTTCATGAACACTTAGGCTCTGCCAAAGGCGAATCGGACCCCAAAATACTAACCGAAACTGCCCGTCAGCATTTGCGCGAAGTGTTTTTAACCCGGCGTGCAGCGTTAACAGGCATTAACTTTGCCGTTGCCGAAACTGGTGAATTTGTGATTTGCACCAATGAGGGCAATGCAGATATGGGCGCTCATCTGGCCGAAATACACATAGCCTCAATGGGTATGGAAAAAATCATCCCGGAAAGAAAACATCTGGGTGTCTTTTTACGCCTACTTACCCGCAGCGCGACAGGACAGCCTATTACTACCTATTCCAGCCATTTTAAAAAACCGCAGCAAGGCCGCGAAATTCATATTGTAATTGTTGATAACGGCCGCAGTATACAATTAGGTCGCGAAGATTTCCGCAACTCACTCAAATGTATACGTTGTGGAGCCTGTATGAACACTTGCCCTGTATATCGCAAAAGCGGCGGCCATAGCTATCATACCGCTATTGCCGGCCCTATAGGCTCTATCCTGGCGCCTAATCTGGATATGAAAAAATACGCCGACCTGCCCTTTGCATCCACGCTTTGTGGTTCGTGCAGTAATGTTTGCCCGGTTAAAATAGACATTCATGATCAGCTTTATAAATGGCGGCAGGTTATAGTAAAAGAAGGTTACAGTCCTACAGCCAAAACACTGGCCATGAAAGCTATGGCAGTTACCTTGTCTTCACCTTCATTGTACAGAACTGCCGGCAAGGCTGGTAGGTTGACATTTAAATATGCTCCATTTGCAGTTAACAATCAGTTGAATCCCTGGTATAAAC
>NZ_JBCECK010000029.1:0-5592 GCF_039207105.1 Mucilaginibacter sp. | reverse complement strand
GCCCAAAGCACCGGAACAATCCTTTGGCGAATGGTATAGCAAAAGAAAGGAACAAAATAAATCATGAGCAGGAACAAAATATTAGCGGCCGTTAAAAAAAATGAGTTTAGCCATGCCCCGCTACCAGATGTGGAAGTACTAAATTCCTTAACTACCAACTCCGGCGATCTGGCTCAGCAATACACAGCAGTATCAAGTGCCGGAGGTAGTTTTGTTTATGAAGTAGCTGATTTAGAAGCTGTAAAAGCTATTCTTGAAAAGGAGTTTAAATCCGGCGTGCAAATCATATCGGGAATTAAGGAACTGAGTGATTATACCTATGCAGGAGCCGTAGCTGGCGAACTGGCGCATAGCTTTGCCAATGTGGAATTAACCATACTACAGTCAGACCTTGGCGTAGCCGAAAACGGTGCGCTATGGTTAACCGAAAGTCAGATGAATGTGAGGGTTTTGCCTTTTATAAGCCAGCATTTGGCTGTAATAATTAGTCGGAAGGCACTTGTACCTACTATGGCGCAAGCCTACGTTAAAATTGGCAACACTGATTATGGCTACGGAGCATTTATATCCGGCCCTTCAAAAACAGCCGATATTGAACAGTCGTTGGTTATTGGCGCGCATGGCCCGCGCAGCCTTTCTGTCTTTATACTCCCATAGCCCTTTTAAATTAATACCAATATATGCTGCCTGCTATTAAATAAATAGCAGGCTTTTTTGTTTCATATAACTCTCATTATCAGTATATTTAAACAATGTGACACAACAGTGAAGATAACCTATTGTTTAAATATACCAATTGGTATATTTTTGTACTATCAAAAACAACATCAAAATGAAGACCTCACAAAACACAGTACTTATTACCGGCGGAAGCGCGGGAATAGGATTTGAAATAGCTAAACAATTATCAGCTAAAAACAATCACGTTATTATAGTTGGCCGTAATACCGAACGTTTGGAAAAAGCGGCAGGACAATTACAAAATGCAACTGCCATAACCGCTGATATAGCGGATGCTGCCGATGTAGACAAGTTGGTAACTAAATTAAACCATGATTTCCCGGCCCTAAATATGGTGATCAACAACGCGGGCTATGCCACACTTAACAGCATAGTTAACGACGACGATATTTTTGACAAAGCCAGTGCCGAAATGCATACCAATTATCTTTCAGTTTTAAGACTCAACCAAAAACTATTGCCGCTGTTGCAAAAACAACAGGAATCGGCTATAGTAAACGTATCATCAATAGTAGCGTTTGTTCCTGGCAGATTAACTGCAACCTACTCTGCCACTAAAGCTGCCTTACATTCCTACACCCAGGCATTAAGGGTTGCTTTAGCTGACACTACAGTTAAAGTATTTGAATTAATGCCACCATTGGTTGATACTGAATTCTCGGCAGAGATTGGTGGTCATAATGGTATTCCGGCTTCACAAGTGGCCGATGAATTTATAGCCGCACTTGAAACCGATAACTATGAGATCAGAGTTGCCGGTACCGAACAACTTTATCAGTTATTTCTTTCATCACCTGCCGAAGCTTTAAAAGTAATGCAGGCTCCCAGATAATCATAGGCCTCAATACTTTTCATACAACCTGGATATAAACATACAGGTTGTATGAAAATATTATTGTAATGGTATAATCATACTTTACCTGATACGTTAAATATATAATACCAGTTGGTACATTTGTATTATGGAAACTGAATTATCAAAAGCCGAACGTACCCGACAGTTTATCATCGAATCAACATCGGGCATCTTTAACAAAAAAGGATACGCAGGTACCTCGTTATCTGATTTAACAGATGCTACTGGCCTTACCAAAGGCAGCATCTATGGCAACTTTAAAAACAAGGAAGAAGTTGCCGTTGCCGCTTTTGAACACAATACGGGTAAAGTACGTAAACAGGTAGCTGCATTGATGGATAAAGCAGATACCTATTATGATAAACTAATGGTGTATTCAAGTGTATACCATAATTTCAATACTAAAAACTTTCCGGAGGGTGGCTGCCCTATATTAAATACCGCTGTTGATGCAGATGACACCAATCCTTTGTTAAAGGAAAAGGTTGCCCAGATAATTTTAAGATGGAAAAAACGACTTGAGGAATTGATACAGGGAGGCATTGATGCGGGCGAGTTTAAACAGGATGTAGATGTGCCCAGAACAGCCCTATCTATCATGGCATTAGTTGAAGGGGGCATCATGATAGCCCGGGTAACAGGCAAGCAGGCTCATTTAGATTCCATACTAAAAACCATGCATTTGTTGGTTACCGACCTTAAAATTTAACCTGTAACTTAATTATTACAGCAATAAGATTTTGGCCGAAAACAAAAGGTATTAATCAATCGTTATCACCTTTACCAATTGAATAATATGCCTAAAAAAATTTTGATCCTCGATGATAGTGAGGATATACTCGAAGTGATGAAAGACACACTTGAGATGGAGGGTTACGAAGTTCAGAGTATGAACTTTACGGATGATATTTGTGAGGCAGCCATCAGTTATAATGCTGATATGGTAATCCTGGATTACATTTTATTCGGAATAAACGGCGGCGAACTTTGCCACATGCTTAAAACCACGCCGGAAACGGCGCACATCCCGGTAATTATGGTTTCGGCATACCCGAGGGTGTTGGAATCGTTAGGAAATTACGGTTCAGACGCTTTTATTGCCAAACCTTTTAATCTTTCGGATATTACCGACACCATTAAAAGCTGCTTTTTGAAGGCTGGCAATGATGTTGAACATGCCGATTGCGATTTTTAGTAAAACCTTCTCTTCCAGATTAATTAGTCATTCTTAAATATTAAGGGTGACTAATTAATTCTCCACTTTTGAGCCTCACACCAAAACAAAGTTGAGCCTCTCAGCAAACTTTTATTCCGGTCTTTACCCCAATTTTGTTTCGTAATTAAACAACGTAAATAAAATGAAAAAGGTAATATTAATAACCGGGGCATCTGCCGGTATGGGTAAAGAAATGGCCAGACATTTGTATCAGGACGGCCACATAGTTTATGGCGCCGCCCGTCGCGTTGAAAAAATGAACGACATCAAAGAACTTGGTGTAAAAGTTTTAGCTATGGATGTGACAGACGAGGCATCAATGGCTACCGGACTTGAAATCATTATTAAGGCAGAAGGCCGTATTGATGTGCTCGTAAACAATGCCGGATTTGGCTCTTATGGCGCTATTGAAGATGTACCTATCAGTGATGCCCGCTATCAGTTAGAAGTAAACGTATTTGGTGCAGCACACTTAACACAACTGGTATTACCCCACATGCGCCGTCAGGGTTATGGCAAAATACTCAATATATCGTCTGTAGGCGGCAAATTTGCCACGGCATTGGGCGGTTGGTATCACGCCAGCAAATTTGCGTTGGAGGGCCTGAGCGATAGTTTGCGTAACGAGGTAAAGCAATTTGGCATTGATGTAGTGGTTATTGAACCCGGTGGTGTTAAATCTGAATGGGGGCATATAGCTATCGATAACCTGATGAAAACCTCAGGTAACTCAGCTTACCAAACTATCGCCAAACAATTTGCCGGTATATCCCAAAAGGTTGAATCAAAAAATGCTGAACCTATTGTGATAGTTGATCTTGTTAGGAAGGCTATTGCCGCCAAGCAACCTAAAACACGCTATCATGGTGGCTACATGGCCGCAGTGATCCTCTTTATGCGCAAAATACTTCCCGACCGCATCTTTGATAGAATGCTGTTGAGCCAGTTAAAGTAAATGGTATATTTAAGATATTTGATCATGATGAAAAATAACGGCCATATATTGTTTAGTAACTTATTGTACTCATGCATTGACAGAAAACAACGCGCTAACGAATCGTTTGTACCAGAACATGTTTTTGGGTACATCATATCGGGTGAGAGCCACCAGAAAACAAATGAGGGAACCCGCGTTTTCGGGCCTGGCACCATTGCTCTTGTTCGTAGAAATCAGCTCATCAAATCAAATAAAGTCCCTGGCCCGGAAGGTGAGTTTAAATCGGTGAATATATTTTTTGAACAAGACTTTTTACGGAAGTATAGCGCCGAAAATAAGCTTGCACCTGCAAAGCGCTATACGGGAAATCCTATTTGCCTGCTCCAGCCTGATGCCTTTATAAAAGGATACTTTGAATCGCTGTTGCCTTATCTTGAACATGGCTGGCGCAGTACCGCTCCAATGGCCGAATTAAAAACTAAAGAAGCTATCGAGTTACTGCTAACAATGAATCCGGCTTTTTATGATTTTCTTTTTGACTTTAGCGAACCCTATAAAATTGATCTGGAAGCATACATGAACCAGCATTATATGTACAATGTGCCTACAGCCCAGTTTGCTAAACTAACCGGCCGCAGCCTGGCCAGTTTTAAACGCGATTTTGAAAAGATATTTCAGACATCCCCAGGCCAATGGCTCCAGCAAAAACGCTTATCCGAAGCTTATTACCTCATTAAAGAAAAAGGACAAAAACCATCTGAAGTATACCTTGATGTGGGCTTTGAAAACCTGTCGCATTTTTCATATACTTTTAAAAAGGCGTTTGGCGTAGTGCCCTCAAGGGTGTAACGATGTGGATCACTAATAGTTAAAGATGTTTGTTTTACGGTTAGTTTTAGATAGATTTATGCTATAAATAAACCTATCTGCATGAACTTGAACCTGCTTATCAAACTTTCATTATTTGGATTGGTCATGGGTATTGCAACGGCCTTTTTCATTCCCAGCAATATAGAGGGCATATTATGGCTAATTATCTTCATTGTATGTGCTTATCTGATAGCTAAAAACTGTTCCCAAATGTATTTAACAAACGGATTTTGCCTTAGTCTGCTTAATTGCGTCTGGATCATCGCGGCGCATGCCGTTTTCTATCATTACTATGAAAAGGGGCATGCTCAGGAAGCGGCTATATACAATGGCAATCCTTACAAAATTGCTCCACAGCTTGCAATGGCCATTATGGGTATTTTTACAGGCATAGTTTCCGGATTGGTGCAGGGCATATTTGCCTTTATTGCATCAAAAATTGTAAAGAGCAAGCATCATGTTAACCCAGTTGGATAACTTTTACCTGCAAAAGGACGAACCTGTAAGAAGCTGCCTGCTGGCCCTTCGCGAGATCATCCTGAAGCAAGACGAAAATATCTCCGCATCCTGGAAATACGGGATGCCATTTTTTTGTTATAAAGGCAAAATGTTCTGCTATTTATGGGTGCATAAAAAACTTCATCAACCATACATTGGCATTGTTGAAGGTAACCGTATTGAACACCCTAAGCTTATTATGGAAAAACGTGCCCGCATGAAGATCATGTTATTTGAAGCAGATGAAGATCTGCCGGTTGAAACTATTGAGGCAATTTTAAAACAGGCTGTTGAGTTGTATAAAAGCGGGGTGGTAAAGGTTGGATAGGTAATAAAACTACCTTTCCATTTTTTGAACATTCCATCATAAATAAAACAATTGATTGTATATCTTTGCAGCAATGCTTCCGTAGTTCAATGGATAGAATTATGGTTTCCGGTACCATCGATATGAGTTCGAATCTCGTCGGGAGC
>NZ_JBCECK010000028.1:0-49795 GCF_039207105.1 Mucilaginibacter sp. | reverse complement strand
GTACACGCAACTCTTCTTCTGATGCCTGCAACATTTCTGTTTTGTTCATCAGCTCTTCGTTGGTAACACGCATTTCTTCCTGTTGAGCTTCCAGCTCTTCGGCCTGTTGCTGTGTTTCCTCAAACAGATCATGCATAATCGTACGCGCCTGGGCAGTGTTAATGGCAATGCCAATATCATTGGCTACAGTGCGGATATAATCTGTACTGGTAACGGCCAGTTCACCTGCATAAGCTACCTCCATTACGCCTTTCAATTTTTTATCAAAAAAGAAAGGAACTATAAAAGTTTCGGCAAGCACTTCTTTTACTACAGATGATTCCAGATCAAAGCGATCATTCAGTTTTCCCTTAACAACTGTAGCTTTTTGGTCGCGGGCCACCTGCCCTACCCAGCCTTCTGCAAGCTGAATGGTTTTCTTTAAAAAGTCGGGGTTATGAAAAGCATAGGAAGCGTAAAGCTCCAGCACATGTTTGGTATCGTTATATAAATAAAATGTTCCGGCAGCCGCTTTGGTGTAGGTACAAACCTCAGCTAAAATATTGGCCGAAAGTTCTTTTTCACTTTGCTGGCCCTGCATTTTTTCGTTAAGCAAGCCAGTACCGGTAAGCAACCAGTTTTTAGCTTCATTTTCGGCCAGTACCTTGCCCAGTTCAATATTGGCAACCTTAATTTCTTCCTCAATTTTTTTCTGCTTATCAAAAGTGGTTTGTATGTAAAAGAACAAAACCAGAATAATGATCAGGAATATTAACGAACCGCCTATAAGGATAATAACAGTTGTATTTGATGCCGATTGCGAACTTTGCTTACGTACCTGAAGAATGCTGCTTTCTGAATCAATGATACGGGTAACCAGGGTTCTGATCATGTCCATATTTTGCTTGCCGTCAAAAAACATGCGGTTGGCAAGCATAAAATCAAGACCCTTAGCCTCTCGACTATCGATATCGTTTTTAAGGATGATACGCTGAGCGGCAACATAGGTTGTTAACGAATCTATACGTTTTTGCTGTGCCAGGTTATCCTGGGTAAGATCACGTAAAGATTGCAGATCGACACTGATACGAGGTAGCGCCTCATTGTAAGGATCAAGAAACACCTTGTTGTTGGTGGCTCCGTAACCACGCATGCCCGTTTCGGCATCTATCATGTGCTGCAGCAGGTTATTTGATGACCTGATAACATTCTGGGTATGATCAACCCATACATTATCTTCTTCAAACTGGCGAATACTATTGTATGATAATATACCCACCACCAAAACAAGAATAATGGATACAACAAAGCCCGCTAAAACCTGCTGACGAAACGAAAATTTAAACATGCAGACGTATTATATTTGTTAGGGTACAAATATGTTCAAAAAAAACCTTTTTACTATGTAAAAAGGTCAATAAACATTTGAGGAATAATTTTTTAGCTGTTCGGCTCCGTGTTTTGAATGAAATTTTTAGGTTTACTTTTCAGTGCCCCACCAAGTGCAAACGCTACTCCGGAAAACAGCACATACCATCCCCATTTGAATTTAACCTGCTTAGCCAAAAAGGCTTCAAACTTATGAAAAGGAATAAAGCTAAAGGTAAAATGGATTTTCAGGAAAGCCGCAATAAGCAGCATAACCACCAAACCTGCGGAAATCCATGCGGAGGTACGTACAATTTTTGCCTGGTTTAAAAATGATGCCGCAATACCTATAATGGCTGTTAACAACATCACCAATCCATAAGGCTGGTTAAGCTGGTATACATTCCAGTTAAACAACCCAAACGGGCGCAACAAGGGGCAGTACGTGCCCGCAAAGATCAATACAAAGCCAACAAACGATAAAATAGAACTGATACGCATAGGGAGTTATTAGTAGTGAGTTTTGAGTGGTGAGTAATTAGTCTGATGACGAAATACTCAAAACTGAAAACTCAGAACCCAGAACTGAAATTTAATTATTGTTTTATCTCCATTTTATCGGCAAAGTGGGCACAGTAGTCGCGCAGGTCTTCTACAATATTTTTTTCGCCGGTGGCGCGTAAAAAGCTATCGCCCATAGTTTGCAGGGTTTCATAAAAAAAGCGTTTCATTTCATCAACCGGCATATCTTTAGTCCAAAGGTCAATACGCAGGGTGTTTTTATAGCTCGGATCCCAAAGGGCCAGCATAAATGATTTTACCGGTAACGCTTCTTTATTAGCAGCATCGGTTGATTCCCACATAATGGTTTCCGGAACGTTATTATCGTCAAGGTTAACAGTCAGTTTTATTTCAGCAGTTTTCATTATTGAATTTTCTTTTTTATCTAAATTATTTCAGCCCGCAAGTATCTCATTTTTAGTCGAGCGAGTTTATAATGCTTTTGTAATTTTTAACACAGCCTCGTGCAGGCAGTAAGCTTAGGAAGTTTTATCTAACAATCAAAAATATGATAACCACCAGGGCAATAAAGCAAAGCTCCACTATCCATAGTTTTTTCAGCTCGGCAAAAAAGTTGCGGAATATCAGATCCAGAAAAAACACCACAAAAGCAAACAGTATAAATATCCAGCCAATGGTGCCGCTCCAGTTTTCGAGCGGCCTACCCACAGAGTGAGCACCATATATCCAAATGTAAGCTGCAACTATAATAAAAAAGGTAGTAGCAAAATTTAAAGGAGTAATGCGGAGTTTCATCCGGAATAATTATTGATTTAATGATTTATTGAACTATTGTTTTTTATAAGGCAACTTCATCCGCACATCTGAAATCCGCACATCCGCACATTTGCCTGTTACCGCTTTTTTCTTGATGATGATCTGCCTTTAGAAGCGCTTTTCGACCCCGGTTTACCTGCTTTGCCGTAGCGCGCTTTTTCTTTAGCGGCATCAAATTTTTTACGCTGGTTCAGAGTCTTTTTTTCGTGAAAGGCACCCTTAAAATCAGGATCTTCCTTTCGCTTCTGCATATCTATTTCCTTGTTCTGCTCCTGCCTTTCATCGTACCCGGTCTCTTCAATAAACACATCGTCAGGTATTACAGATACGGGTATGCTTTGCTTGATCAGCTTCTCGATTTTTTTCAGGTAATATTCCTCAGCAGGGCCGCAAAAGGTAATGGCCTCGCCAGATTGCAGCGCCCTACCTGTACGACCAATCCGGTGCACGTAATCTTCAATAACCACGGGCACATCAAAGTTGATCACATGGCTTACATCGCTCACATCAATACCCCGGGATGCCACATCGGTAGCCACCAACATTTTCACTTCATCATTCTTAAACGAATTAATAGAGTTGATACGGGTGTTTTGCCCTTTATTGGCGTGCAGCACGCGCACTTCATTTTCGCCAAATTTACGCAGCAAAAATTTGTACACATCTTCGGCCACTATGCGGGTTTTACAAAATACAATAAGCTTGGTAATATCGCCTTCCTGGTCAAGCAGCTTTTTGAGCAGGTTTATTTTGGTTTTATTATTAGGCACATGGTACAAATGCTGATTCACAGTTTGCGCCGGGGTAGCCTGCGGAGTTACCTCAATAATGGTTGGATACTCCAAAAAATTAGTAGACAGCTCATACACCTTATCGCTCATGGTAGCAGAAAACAGCAGGTTTTGCCTTTTAACAGGTACAACCTCGAGTATACGGTTTATCTGGGGCATAAAGCCCATATCCATCATTTTATCGGCCTCGTCCAACACCAATACCTGTAGGGTTTTAGTTACAATATGGCCCGCCAGGTAAATATCCATAAAGCGGCCCGGAGTGGCTACAATAATATCAACCCCTTTATTAATTTGCTCTATTTGTGTTTTGGGGCCTAATCCGCCATAAAGCACCACCACGCGCAAATCGGTATTTGCGGCAAAGGTTTTTACATTTTCCTCGATCTGCATGGCCAGCTCGCGCGTTGGCGAAACAATGAGTGCCCGCGGATTTTCGCCCTGGGCATACTTTAGCTTCATGATAATAGGCAATACATAAGCGGCCGTTTTACCGGTACCTGTTTGCGCTATACCCATCACATCCTGCCCGTTTAAAATTGGCGGGATGGCCTTTTGTTGTATCGGAGTGGCTTCGGTATAACCGGCATCGGCTATAGCGTTCAGTATTTGCCGGTTAAAATTAAAATCTTCAAAAGTTACAGCCATGCCGCAAAGATAGGCTTTTTGTTGAAAGAGATTTGAGATTGGGATATGGGACGTGGGATTTTGTCTGAACCACGATTTTAAGGATTCAAGGATTACCATGATTTTGTATGAAAAAGATTATCAGAATCCTGTAATCCGATCATCTGTTTAATCCTGGTTCAGACAAAATCGCATCGACTCACCCTGGCATCGCTGCGCTTGCCATCCCTCTCTTCGCCTGCGGCGGAAAGAGGGAGCTTGAAAAACTGATTAAGGATAAAAGACAAAGGAGCAAAGAAAGTATTTTTTTCACTCTTTTTACTGCGAAGCTGAAGAGAGGGTGCCCGAGCGAAGCAAAGGGCAGGTGAGTCTTAACTGCCAGATCAATTCTCATTTTTATATCCTAAATTTGCCCCATTACTAAATCGAACATCCGAAATCCAAAATCAACCCTATGTCAACAATACTCATCAAATCAGCAACCGTAGTTAACGAGAATAAACAATATGTTACCGATATTTTGATCAAAGATGGGCTTATTGAACAGATTGATAGCAGTATTGACGCACATGCCGATGAGGTGATCAACGCTGAAGGTCTGCACCTGTTGCCGGGCTGTATTGACGATCAGGTTCACTTTCGCGAACCGGGTTTAACCCATAAGGCCAACATCCATTCAGAATCGCGCGCGGCCGTGGCCGGGGGTATCACCACTTTTATGGAAATGCCCAACACCGTACCCAATACCCTCACCCAGCAATTGCTGCAGGATAAATATGACATAGCGGCCCGCACTTCGCTGGCCAACTACTCGTTTTTTATGGGCGCATCAAACGATAACCTTGATGAGGTACTGCGTACCGATACCGCCAATGTTTGCGGCATTAAAGTGTTCATGGGTTCATCAACCGGGAACATGCTGGTTGATAATCCGCGCACGCTGGATAACCTGTTTGCACAGTCGCCCATGTTGATCGCGGTACATTGTGAGGATGAAGCAACCATTCAAAGTAACCTTGCCCATTACAAACAGTTACTGGGCGATAACATACCGGTAAAGCTGCATCCTAAAATCAGGAGCGCGGAAGCTTGTTATTTGTCATCATCACTGGCGGTTGAACTGGCTAAAAAGCACAATACAAGGTTGCATATTCTGCACATATCAACCGCGCTTGAGCCGCACCTTTTTGACAACAAAACCCCGCTAAAAGATAAGCGTATTACCGCCGAAGCCTGCGTACATCATTTATGGTTTTCTGATGTCGATTATGATACTAAAGGCAACTTTATTAAATGGAACCCGGCAGTGAAAACTGCCGACGATCGCGACGCCGTTTTGCAGGCTGTATTGGATGGCCGCATTGATGTTATTGCCACAGATCATGCCCCCCATACCCTGGCCGAAAAAGAGCAGCCTTACCTGCAGGCACCTTCCGGCGGGCCATTGGTTCAGCACGCGCTGCCGGCCATACTGGAGCTGCATCATCAGGGTAAAATAAGCCTGGAACAAATTGCCGAAAAGATGGCGCATAACGTAGCCACCTGTTTCCAGATAGACAAGCGCGGCTACATCCGTGAAGGCTACTGGGCCGACCTTGTACTGGTGAATTTGAACAAACCCTGGAGCGTAAATAAGAGCAATATTTTATACCACTGTGGCTGGAGCCCGTTTGAAGGAACTACCTTCCGTTCACAAATAGCCTACACTTTGGTATCCGGAAATATCGCCTACGCTAACGGAAGCTTAATTGAAGGTAAAGCTGGCAAACGATTGAATTTTAACAGGTAATAAATTTTTAATTTTCCAATTACAGAAATTTCTGTAAAGAAAAAAAACCGTTTTGTCATTGCTGTAAGGAGGAACGACGAAGCAATCGCGAACTATGCAAATTTCCCTGTAAAGTTCGCGATTGCCACGCTACGCTCGCAATGACAGAATTCCACTTGTCATTGCTGTAAGGAGGAACGACGAAGCAATCGCGAACAATATAGATTCCCTATAAAGTTCGCGATTGCCGCGCTACGTTCGCAATGACAAAAGTTTCAGAGTCTCTATCGAGCCACCCCTACATATATCTCCACCCGGGCACTCTCGGGATTGTGGGCTTTAATTCCATACACATCAAAATCGGCAATGTATTGGCGGTTGCGGCAGGTATCCCAAATGTGCTGCCATGTTTGGCCAACCCGGTTGGGCAGCCAGCTTTTGGCTGTGTATTTAACGTAAGTTCCGGGCGATACCACATGACTTACCAACCCGACCGGAATGTTATCAAGCGAGTTTACCCGGCAGCCCAGTATAGCCGTATAAGGGCCTGTATGGTCTGTTTCATAATCGGTATATACGCAGTACACCTCGTCGCCAGTCCTATCCACAATCCGTGTTAAAATATTGTTATCCATAAAGCGGCACCAAAGCTCTTCAATATCTTTTGCCGCCTGACCATCTTGGTTGGTGGTACGTACAGAGATTCCCAGCAAAAAGAAACCATTTATATGCATTCTGTTCATCATTCTAAAGTTATCACTTTTTGTTATATTGATTTTTAAATAGTTTTATACCAAAAATTTATAACCTTTATATAAATAAATTATTTAGTACAATAATTACTCTATCATTTTTCTTAAGCCAGCAAAAACACCCTGCCAATTTTGTTCCGAATGTTGTTTGGCTTCCTCATTTTTAATGTTATCCTGGGTTATAATCAGGCTGGTTTCTCCCTTATTTTCGGTAAGCGAATAAGTAATGGTTGCATAGTTTTCAGGCTTATCATCCGTTCCCGACATGCTGCTCCAATAGCTATATTTCAAAAATTTTCCCGGATCAATCTCCTGTATCGTGCCATGATCTTCATACTTCTTGCCGTCCCATTCACCGCTGAAAACAATGGGCTCCCCTACCCTCCAGCTTGATTGTAAATTGGTGCCAAAAAAGTACGCTTTTACCATTTCCGGATCAGTAAGGCCTTGCCATACTTTTGAAATCGGGGCTTTAAATTTTAATTCGGTAGTTAATTTGAGCTTTTCCATAGTGCAGTTTATTTGATGGTTTAATTACTAAAACACGAGCAAAAACATGGCCACAAAACCATGCTCTGTTATTCATGTTTAGCAAAGTAAATGCAGGAGAATGACAGCCCTATGTCAGCAGGAAAACCGGGGGTTAATTATTTCTTTGGGTTATGGCTGCGGCTATGGTTTTAACACGGTTTGCCAATTCTTGCGGTTGTTGAATTTCGGCCTGATCGCCAAACATCATGAACCACCGTGCAAACCCTTCTATCGAGGCGCTCAAGAAAGTCATTTCAATTTTATTACCGATAACTTTTTCAGACACAAAACCGCAGTAATATTTTTGATAATCGAGGTGATGGGCTATCTCCTTATCAATCCGGATCACTACTGTTTCCAGTTGTTTTTCCTGGGCTGTTTGGGCTATGTAAGCTTTTAAGGTAGGGTGTTTACTGCCGTTATAAGTTATGTCGCTGATAACGGCTTTTCGCATACGGTCAACCCTGAAATCGCGGTAATCGTTACGCAAACGGCAAAAAGCTATCAGGTGCCAAAAGCTGTCCAGGAAAAACACGCCAACGGGCTCTACATCGCGCTTGGTAAATTCCTGGCTATGGCCTGCGAAATAGTCAATACATAGCAACCGTTTTTGCACTATACTATCCAGTATGGTTTGGATATGATCCGTATTGTTGCCTGCCCGTTTCTGGCTATGGCTTTTTAAAACCTCAATACTGCTGTCCAGGTCTTCCAGGGCATCCTTTTCAGCAGTTTTCAGAATAGCCCGCACCTTATACATGGCCGACTGGTGATGCTTCATCGTGGTGGTATCGGTAAGCTTCTCCACAAACTTTTCAGCGGTTAAAAAGGCCGTGGCTTCCTCACGGGTAAACATTACCGGTGGCAAACGGTAGCCATCCATAATAGAATAACCTACACCGGCCTCGCCTATAAGGGGAATACCGGCCTCCTCAAGTGTTTTTACATCGCGGTATACGGTGCGTAAGCTGATATTAAAACGCTCGGCAATGTCAGAGGCTTTTACTACCCTGCGCGACTGGAGCTGTATCAAAATAGCCGAAATACGGTCGATGCGGTTCATACCATCAAATTAAGTAAAAAACAAGCTACATTTGGTGAAATATTTCATTTACACTATGGCTACCGAAAACAATGACAAGATCATCACATTAGAGACTTACTATGATGTGATGCTGGCCCATATTATGCGCACCAAACTGGAAGACAGTGGTATACCCTGCTTTATTGCCGACGAGAATACCATAGGCGCTAACCCTTTGTATAACCAGGCGGTGGGTGGTGTTAAACTGAAAATATTTGAACGCGATCTGGAAAAATGCCGTGAGATACTGGCCACCCAGGGTGATCTGCACGATCAGGATCATGTAGAAATTGATGAAGAACTGGACCAGGTTGTTATATGCCCATACTGCGCCTCAACCAATATTGGCCCCGCCGATCCGGGCAAATTCTCTATTTTTCTGTCAACCGTTTTTCCTTTTCATAACACCAAAGCCTGGCACTGTTTCAACTGTTTGCAGGATTTTGAATAAACCACTTACTAAATCAGCTTTTATAGCTGATTTTTTTATATTAGCCGTATGTATAACCGCCGTAAGTTCATTAAACTATCAGCCGCCGGGGCCTCGCTGGCAGCACTATCCAATTCAGCTTTAGCCAAAACAATTGCAGCAAAACCCGAAGCCACTTTACCCATCGTGATATCTACATGGGATTTTGGCATGATAGCCAATAAAGGTGCCTGGAAAGTACTTTCGGCCGGTGGTCGTGCGCTTGATGCTATTGAAGCTGGTGCAAGGATACCCGAAGCTGAGGATATCAGCAACCATACTGTTGGCCGCACAGGCCTGCCCGACCGGGATGGCCGGGTAACTTTAGACTCCTGCATTATGGACGAACTGGGCAATTGCGGTTCGGTTGCCGCTATGGAAGATATAGCTCACCCTATATCTGTAGCCCGCCTGGTGATGGAAAAAACCCCGCACGTAATGCTGGTTGGCGATGGCGCTACACAGTTTGCTGTTGAACAGGGCATGAAAAAAGAAAAACTGCTTACCCCCGAATCGGAAAAAATATGGAAAGAATGGCTTAAAAAGGCCAAATACAGTCCGGTTATGAACATTGAAAACGGCGGTAAACCAGGCGACAAATACAATCACGATACTATTGGTATGCTGGCCATTGACGCCAAAGGCAATATCTCGGGCGGGTGTACTACCAGCGGTATGGCTTTTAAACTGCATGGCCGCGTGGGCGATAGCCCTATCATTGGTGCCGGTTTATATGTTGATAATGAAGTTGGGGGCGCCACATCAACCGGTGTAGGAGAAGAGGTGATTCGCAATGTAGGCAGCTTTCTGGTGGTTGAATTGATGCGTCAGGGCTTATCACCAGAGGATGCCTGTAAAGAAGCCGTAAACCGGATCATCAAAAAGAAACCCGAAACCGCTAAACAAATCCAGGTAGGATTCTTAGCCATCAATAAAAAAGGCGAATACGGCGCTTATGCCATACAAAGCGGCTTTTCTTTCGCGGTTTGTAACGAACATCAACAGGACTTACTGATCAAAGGAAAGAGTTTTTATAAATAGAGCGGGGTGTGGGGTGCGGGGAGCGTTAATCCTGAATAGGTATGAAACGGAACTTTTAAGCCATCAAAATAAACCTAAATCAATAAAAAATTAATACTGAATATTTTAAGACTATGACAAACCCTGTTTCTCTTGAAGTTTGCGCCAACTCATTAGCATCCGCACTGGCAGCCCAGGAAGGCGGGGCTGTACGCGTTGAGCTGTGCGAAAATTTGAAAGAAGGCGGTACCACCCCCTCGGCCGGGCAAATA
This sequence comes from Mucilaginibacter sp., assembly GCF_039207105.1. Classification (GTDB taxonomy): domain Bacteria; phylum Bacteroidota; class Bacteroidia; order Sphingobacteriales; family Sphingobacteriaceae; genus Mucilaginibacter. The sequence goes on along the minus strand of NZ_JBCECK010000028.1, from coordinate 39,796 downwards.
TTGCTGGCCCGCAAGCTACTCCACATCAAATTGTATGTACTGATACGCCCACGGGAAGGCGACTTTTTATATAACGATCTGGAATACCAGATCATGCTGGCCGATATACGCTATTGCATTGAGGCTGGCTGCGATGGCGTGGTCATAGGTATGCTTAATGCCGATGGTACCATTGACAAGGAACGTTGCCTTGAGATGGTACGCCTTGCCAAACAATGGGGCTTAGGGGTAACCTTTCACCGGGCATTTGACATGTGTGCCGATCAATTACGGGCCCTTGAAGACATTATTGAGATAGGCTGCGAGCGTATACTCACCTCGGGCGGTAAAAGTACTGCTATGGAGGGCGCTACTACGATTAACCACCTGGTTGAACAAGCGGCAGGCCGCATCAGCATTATGCCCGGTAGTGGCGTGAGCGAAGCCAACGTGGCTGATCTGGTACATTTTACCGGCGTAACCGAAGTACACTCCTCGGCTCGCGGGCATGTAAAAAGCAAAATGGAATATCATAATGATCATATCGTGATGAGCACCGTTCCAGGTGATGAATACAGCATTGATGTAACTGACACCGGCCGGGTAATTGAATTGATCAGGCTGGCAAATAGTTAAAATATAATACCTGCCTTTGCGAAAAGAAGAGAATACTTACGAAGTTTTGAAAACTTCGTAAGTATTAATACAAGCTATGCAAATCTTCTCTGTACAGTTCGCGATTGCCACGCTACGCTCGCAATGACAAGTTTTTCCTTTCCCTTTTAAAAAATCGTAACCGGCAACACCAGCTCAATCCTATTTCGTCCGGTGCCACCGAAAAAGTCATTATCCAACAGGCGGCTGTATCTTATGCCAAAGGAAATGCTATTCTGGTTAAAAAACTTGGTATCAAAAAATACTGCTGCCCCGGTTGAACGGAAGTTTTGCTTAAAGCTGCCGCCGTTGGTAAAAAAGTTATCGGCCGTGGCGTGAGTGTAGTCAAAAAATAAAGCCCCGCGCAAACGCAATAAATAAACCAGGTTACCGAAACCTGCATCGGGATAGGCAAAGGGGAAATGGTAGTTTACACCTATCTTATTCATATCATCCAAATTTTCGGCAGTATAGCCCTTACTGAACGGGAAATTGTTAGAGAAACTGATCACATTGTTTTTCCCCTTTTCCTGATGGGCCACATTGATCACCAGGCTATGGTTGGTTACCAATCCCGGGAAATAAAAAGTACCGGATGCCAGGAATTGGGTAGAACCAACCCCGGTAATAGACGACTTATAATTTAAACTGATGCTTTGCGCCAGCTGGGGATATATATTTTGCTTAGCAGCCTGCGTTTGGTTACTAAACGAAATGTAATTATTGAGATAGGTGTAACTCCGGTCGGCAATTTTCAATGCGTTCCTTTGTTGAAAGCTGGTGCTGTTAAAATAAATATCAGAGCCAAAAGTTAAACCGGTTAAATGTTTGCCTGCACTAAAGCTGAGTGGCACCTGCAAACCGCCATGTACCGAAGTTTCGTTCCAATACACATAGCTTCCCCGGTAAAACTGCCGGCGATCCAAAGTATAATCAGCACCTGCGGATATGTAGGGGAACAGGGAACCATAAATAGCATCAAAACTAAATTGCTTATACCTTTCGTTGGTATTATAATCAAATGCTAACTGCGACTGGAAGGTATTCAGCACGTTTTCGCCGGTAATGGCAAAGGAATAGTTAGGATCGCTGATATTGGGGATGATGCTATGAAAGTTAAAGAGCCCATGTGCCTTGGAGTACGGGGTAACAGGCAGCGGTTTATTAACTACATCGGCCAGCATATTGGCGGATGAATCACGTGCCAATGCCGATATCTTCATATCCGGTAAGCCATGGGGGTACTGCTCGCCTCCATCTATCCATTTCAGTTCTTTTTTATCGGCCTCCGTTATTTGGTAACCAAACGCGGTAAAGCCAACCCATGCCATCTTATTATCGCTTATAGCAGGCTCATAATGCCCTATACCGGCATCATTGCCCGTGGGCAGTAATTCGTAAAAGCGATTATCAGCTTGCTTCAACACAAACAAGCGATCGTTAACGTCTTCAGCTTGCGAAAAGTAAATATCCTGATTTTTAACCTTTGTAAAACCAATAGGCCGGTAGCTAAAAGGGATTAAATATTGGGTACTCCCGCTTGCTATATCTATCAGCGCCAATGTCATTTTACCTTCGTGGTTACGCACAGCAGCTACCAGCTTATCATCGCCATAAAACTGCGGGTAAGTGTAAAACAGTTTTAGCGGGTTAGGCAGCATTTTAATTACCTTACCCTCCAGGTTTAATATGTGTAGCTGGCTTGCTCCTGATGAGGCCACTTGTACAACCACAATACTTTTACCATCGGCGCTAAAGGCGGGCGAAAAATATTTAGTTTTGCGGGTGATGCCGTGTTCTTTACCCGTATTTACATCCAGCAACATTAGTTCACTGTAGTTGCGGTAGCTCCACCTAAGGTCGGGCCGGTAAGCGGCATAAATCACTTTGCCGTCATGATAGTTAAAATAATTATCAAGCGATGATGAACGCGTGCTGATGCGGCGTTCGTGATTGCCAGATTTGATCACAAAAGCCGGGATATGATCATAGGTACTCTTCATGTAAATGAGCGTACTATCATTGATATACTCGGGATATTCCCTATCAGCATCAAAGTGACCGGCCGTTTTCGGAGTAGCCTTTACGTTGGCATCGGTTCCGCTAAACTGGTCTTTGAAATGATCGAGCCCTTCGTTTTTAAAAGTATTAAAATCGGTACCGGTATATTTTTTTATGGCCCTCTGAAAAGGATAAAAACCACCCTTAAAAGCAGCCGCGTCATGCGTAACCTTTTTCCAGAAATCGTCGCCGTATTGCTGCCTGCCATAAGCAACCAGCATATAGCCCAGCGGATAATGATCAGGTGTAAAATCCAGGTACGACCCGTTGCGCAGCTTCATATAGCTGTAGTTTCTGTCGGCTGCCCACAATGCTCTGTAACCATTGAAAAAATAAGGTAACCGCCCCCTGCCCTGTTCGCTTACATGTGTTTCGTTAAATACGGCATCGCCCTCAAAAAACCAGTTAGGTACCGATAAGTCGTTACCCAACGCCTGTCCTCCTTCGCCAAACAGAATCCGTAAAGCACGCGAAAGGCCTACATTAAAGTTATTGTACTGTTGTACGTGCCTAAACTCGTGAATGGCCAATTGCTGTGGCCAGGGCAAGCTGCCAATATCAAAACTATTCTGTTCGGGTGTTAAAAAAAACTCACTTCTGAAGGGTGCCAAACCCACATAGCCATTGGCAACAGTGGTTTGGTTTTGCAAAACAATGTTCACCTGCCTTTGCTTTAAACCGATGGTTGGCTTTATTAACCCGTTCATTTGCTGCACAATGTTGGCCACCCTGATACCGGCAGAATCCATCCCGGCCGGGAAAATAATACGCGCCGGTGGCGTATTTACCTGTTTCCATTTTAATGATGGCGGGTTGCCCCCAAATTCCTGTCCTTTGGCTATGCCAGCGGTTAGGATCAATGCCGGCAGCAGCAGTTTTTTCAGCGTTTTATTAACAAAGGGGTACTTGTTCATTGAGGGCTCAAAATAAGTATAATTTGGGGACTTTTGGATTATAGGACTTTTGGACAAAGGATTAAAAGATAATGGATAAAGGACATAGGAAAAGTTCTTCTTAGGTGTAGTCATATAAGAAGCTTTGTTATCTTTTGTCCTTACTCCAATAGTCCTTTGTCCAAAAGTCCAATAGTCCCAAAAAAATCTCAAAATAATTTAAAATGTTTTAAAAGCTCAATCGTCTATATCTTTATAAGAAGCAAAAAATTGATCACCGCACTAATGCCCGAAGATAAGAACAGTCACATTATACATACTATTAAAGCGTATGGTAAAAGCCTGTTGGGTTTTATTAGGCGGAGGGTAAAAAGCGATGCCGATGCCGAAGACATACTGCAGGATGTTTGGTACCAGTTTAGCTCGGTGATCAACTCGGAGCCTATTGAACAAACCAGCGCCTGGCTTTACCGCGTGGCCCGCAATAAAATAACCGATAAGCATAAAAAGAAAACAGAAACACTGCTTGATGATATGCTTGCTGCTGATACTGACGAGGATGATACCGCCGACCTGAAAGACCTGCTGTTCACCGAAACCAGCACGCCCGAAACCGAATATGTGCGCAACCTGTTTTGGGACCAGTTATTTATTGCACTTGATGAACTGCCCTGTGAACAAAAGGACGTATTTGTGTGGCATGAGCTGGATGATCTGTCGTTCCAGGAAATAGCAGACCTTACCGGCGAAAAGATGCAAACGCTGGTATCGCGTAAAAGATACGCGGTGCTGCACCTGCGTAAACGATTACAACAATTGTATAAAGAAATAACAGAATATTAAAAATTGGTCTCGCCTGAAATCGGGACCACACATTAAAAAATTAGAAAAATGAGAAGGATATTTTTTGAAAGGCCATACAGGTTCATATTCATCCCTGTAATAGCCGTTGCCGTATTATCACTGGTGAGTTTTGTGGTGATGCAGTTATGGAACAATTTGCTGCCCGATATTTTGCATGTAAGCACCATTACTTTTTGGCAGGCAGCGGGCATATTTATTTTATGCAAAATACTGTTTGGTTTTGGCAAAGGCGGCAGGCCCGGATGGGGCGGCGGTGGCGCACCCTGGATGCGCAAACGCATGGAAGAACGCTTCAAAAACCTGAGCCCGGAAGAACAGGAAAAATTCAAAGCCAAAATGCGCGACCGCATGTGCCATTGGGAAAACCGGGGTGGCTTTGGCAAATTTGGCCGTCAGTGGGAAAACGACTTTAAAACCGAGCAGGAAGACAAAGACAAATAACCTATAAAACTATATAACAATGGAAGTGCTGGTATTTTCAACAAGCGTTAAGGAACCACGGCAGATAAACAAGGTAACTGCCCTGCTTACCAAAGTTCCGGCTATTGCACAATGGAACTTTGACCTGGAAGATTGTGATAATATATTACGGATAGTAGCCAAAGGACTCTCGCCACGATATGTAGAAACACTGTTGGGAAAAGCCGGCATCCATTGCCAGGAGCTCAAGTATTAGGAGACAAATAACATTACTTGGCAAAAACCCAGGGATTGGTGCCAGGGTCTGTACCAAACCTAACCGTATTGTTCCGGTTCCAGTCATCAATGTCAATTAATCCCGCGCGGGTTTGATAATGGCCATTATCATTAGGGCATTTAACCACATACAACCCTGTTCTATCTGCCTGAATAACAGGCCGCGCCCCACATATTTTACAAAATTTGCAAAATATAGTTTTCGGTATACTTAAAGAGCTGCTCATTAAATGATTTATACGAATAAAATTCAGATATTGTTACTTAGGTATCGAAATTTAATAAATAAATATAGATTTTGTTTAGTGCAGTTTATTCATTTAATAAGTGATATTATTATCTTTATTAAAAAGATGATATGCTAAAAACACCAATCCAAAACCCTGGCAGATTATCAACTACCATTTTATTTTTTTCGATAGTAACAATATGGTTTGGGTTGATATTGCAGTTTTGTATTTCAATGCCCGACCTGCTTCATAAAGGCTGGAGCCTGCCCGGCGCATTGGTGCAATTTTTTAGCTTTTTTACCATCCAGTGTAATATTTTGGCAGGCTTAAGCTTGATTGCCTTATTGTTAAAACCGCAAAGCTGGCTTCATAACTTTTTCTCCCGCGGATATGTATTTACCGGAATTATACTTTACATTATTATTGTAGGGTTGGTTTACAATATTATCCTGCGTGGCATATGGCAGCCCACCGGTTTATTAAAACTGGCCGATGAATTACTACATGTGGTAAACCCTTTGCTTTTTATTGTTTACTGGCTAATCTTCGTCAGAAAACAAAAACTAAAATGGAGTCAGGCATTAAACTGGCTATGGTATCCTTTCCTGTATCTGTTGTATGTGCTCATCCGCGGAGCGCTTACAAACCTTTACCCATATCCCTTTATTGATGCAGGTAAGTTAGGCTACAACGTTATTATCATCAACTCGCTGGGATTATTGGCGGTTTTCCTCTTACTGGGCCTGTTACTTGTATTTATTACACGGAAGCTGAGCTCAAAAACATCATAAACATCTATACATAAAACAGAGAAGCCTTGCTTTTTACAGCAAGGCTTCTCCTTTATGGTGTATTAACAGTTTTTTTAATTATTATTTATTGCTTAATCATTCCATAAGTAATTATTATGGAGTGATTGACCTAATTTGCTTTTGATAAAAAAATCTTCTTTTTGAAGGCATTCGTTAGTATGAATATCTTCGTCTGCGTTAACTTTTATTACACTGCCTGCTACCTGTTCAATAATGCTTGATAAGGTGTGTACTTCACTGTCCGGGATCTGAATTGTTAATATTGCCATAATGATAGATGTTTTAATAATGATGATAATTCAAAATTACGCAATTACAATAAGTACAATGTTTTAAAAAAGTAAAATTTGGACTATCCAAACATTATATTTTTGCGTTTTTTGCATTTTATAAATCTTAAACGCAAACTTATAGCAGGTATTATTAACCGTATTTAGTTGTTACCCTTCTTTAACAAACTTTAACAGTTATTGCTGCTTTTCATTTTTAGTTACCAGTACCCAATCAACAAGTACCTTGGCGTTACCGGCCTTTATTTTATTCACTGTATTTTCCGATAAACCAAAGTAAGGCTGCTTAATTTTATTATATCCACCGGGATAGCCTCCACCTAAAGCAAAATTCAGGATAATGAATTTTTTATTGTCAAATGCCCACCGGCCATATTTTTCAACCATAGGTTTGGTTACGGTATAAGTTACCTTGCCATCAACTTTAAAAATAAGGCTGGCCGGGCTCCAGTCAACCGAGTAAATATGCCATTGGCTAACATCAATACCTGCAGTAAAATGCGCCCGATAAACGAGTGGTGTATCACCAAAATAATTTGGCCCGTGCAGTGCATGGCTCACCCAGCTCGAGTCGCCAATGGTTTCCATAATATCTATTTCACCGCAATCGGGCCAGTTGCCATTTCCAAGAGCCCAAAACGCTGGCCATAGGCCAGCTCCTGCTGCCATTTTCATGCGTGCCGAAGCCGTGCCATAAGTAAACTCCATTTTAGCGCGGGTATTTATACGGCCCGATATAAAATCGTACTTCTTTTGCTCCTTACTGGTGAAACCAGGTTTATACAGTGCCTTCAAAACCAATGCGCCATTTTTTGCTCCTTCTGCAGCTTTACCTTTTACCATATATATAGTAGCGGCCGAATCAACGTAGGCCTGCTGTTCATCATTGACGGTGTTGCCGGTCACTTCCACATTCCACTTGCTGCGGTCAATGTTTTGCTCGTTAAAATCCTCAAAAAATACGGTATCTGCTTTAGCCCGGTGTTGTGCATTTGCGTGCACGGCTGTTAATAATGCGACTGATAATAAAATGGAATATGGTTTCATGGATATGATAATAAGCTACTAAAATAGTGAATAACGGTTAATAGATCTTCGTCCCCTAATTTTTACATTGATTTTACTACAGCTTTTATAAATTGCAGACTCATAAATCATTATATGCACAACAGCGGTTTTTTCAGGGTGTTCTTAATTATCTCGGCAATAAGTTTACTGTTTGACTGGTACGTATTTTCGGGACTAAAAACCTTAAGTGCCGACTGGCCACAGTTGTGGCGCAACCTGACGCTGTTTGGATACTTACTGGTATCTGTTGGTATAGTCGCCTTATTTTTGATCGGTTTTGGCAGCTTTAGCACTGCCACCGGCATGCGGCCATTTCATGAATGGGTTTTAAGCCTGTTCCTTACCTTTTTTATTACCAAGTTATTTTTCGTGATCATTTTATCACTGGGTGATCTGGGCAGGTTTGTAATAGGCCTGTTTAATATGGCCAGTGGTAACCATAGCCAGCCCGCATTTCCGGGGCGAAGAAAATTTATCAGCGAAATTGCCGTGCTGGTAGCTTCGGTTCCGTTTACGTCGTTAATTTATGCCATGACTAAGGGCAAGTATTCCTATAAATTGCATACCAAAACAATATATTTTAATGATCTGCCCGATGCTTTTGATGGCTTTACCATTACCCAGTTATCAGACATCCACTCAGGAAGTTTTGACAATACCGGAGCCATGCAGCGCGGGATTGATCTGGCTAAAGCGCAGAAAAGTGACCTGTTTGTTTTTACCGGCGACCTGGTCAATAACGTAGCCACTGAAATTGAACCATATATTGATCGCTTTAAACAGATCAAAGCACCTTATGGCCAATTTTCGATATTAGGCAATCATGATTACGGGGATTATATACAATGGAACAGCGAACAGGAAAAAGCTGCAAACCTTGACCTATTAAAACAACACCATCAAGATCTGGGTTACCGGCTGTTACTTGACGAAAACGTGACCATCGAAAAAAACGGTCAAAAAATTTCACTCATAGGCGTACAAAACTGGGGACGCGGCTTTATCCAGATTGGCAATTTGAATAAGGCATTGCAGGGAGTGCCTAAAGATGCCTTTAAGATCCTACTATCACATGATCCTACACATTGGGAAGAGCAGGTGCGCTATCATGATACCACAGTGCACCTTACTTTATCGGGACATACGCATGGCGCGCAATTTGGCGTGGAGGCCGCGGGCATTAAATGGAGTCCGGTAAAATACCGATACCTGGATTGGGCCGGTCTTGTTAATGAAAAAAACCGATACCTATATGTAAACCGCGGTTTCGGCTTCTTGGCTTTTTCAGGCCGTTTAGGTATTTGGCCAGAGGTTACTGTAATTACACTCCGGAAAAAAGCGTAACGGGTAACACGCCTGATTTTGATTTTTGGCAAGGTTTTTATCTTATTAGTATTGAGCAAAAATTTGATACATCACCTAAAAATCAAAATATGGTACCTCATGAATTAAAAAGGGCAGGCAAAACCAATGCAGATGCGCAAACCACGCATAGTAATGTCTGGCAAGTAATGAAACCTTTTGTAAATTTCGGCATAAAAGCAACCGGGCTTATAGCCGGTGCTTTAGTAACTGTTATCAAACACATCCCCAAACCTGAAACAAAAAGTACACATCACCGTAAAAATGATAGTATCATCAAAATTTGAAAAGTTTGTGAACCAATACAATTAGCAGGAACAATCCGTGAAAACACTGTTTTTATACAATTAAAAATACGGTGTTTTCACGGATTGACACGCTATTGTATAATTCAGACTTTAGGCCTCGAATCCCTGATGTACTAACTATGCCCTTACGAATAACAGGAGTAAACAGCAATAATGGCGAGTATGACAACCCATACCTGGCTATTAACTCATTAGTGTGGATTGATGACTACACTCAAAATCGCGGTATTACCACCAGAGATGTCCTTTTTGATTGGATAAACGACAACGGAACAGCGTACGTTTTAGACGAAGAAGGAAACAAAGCCAAATTACTTACCGCAACCACTAAAAACGGCTACAAATATGTTAAAACGGCTTTTGATGAAACAAAGCCCGATAAATTATTAAACCTTTTGGTGATAGGATAACAAAGAAACCTAAACCTTATCTGCTTGCACCTGTCATAATTTTGATGGGTGTTTGTTTTTTATAGCCTTTTTATAATTTCGAACTCAATCGGCCTGATCAATTCTGTCGCCACCTTCCCGTCTATTTTTATTGATTAAACTCATCAGGCCATCGTCTTGCTTGCCTCTTACTTGCTTTTTCTATAACAATAAAAAAATAGATGTTTAAACATAATAAATGCAGTTTTGTCGAATTAAATTCATTTAATTAAATAATCATTGAATTAAATTCACAAAAATCTTAATATTACAGTATGATAAATGAGCCGGAAATAATTTTAGATAAGATAGACCTCCATATTTTACGCCTGATGCAGGAGAATGCCCGTATATCAAATGCCGACCTTGCCCGTGAACTCGGAATGGCACCATCTGGTATATTGGAGCGCGTAAAAAAACTGGAACAGAAAAAAGTGATACAACAGTACACTACCCGCATAAACCCGGTTGCATTACAACAAAAATTATTGGCCTTTATATTCATGAAAGCATCTGACGGGCCGGGCAGCAGCAACGCTACCATTGAGCTGGCCAAGATACCCGAAGTACAGGAAGTACACCATGTTGCCGGCGACGATTGTTACCTGGTGAAAGTACGCACCTACGATTCAGCCTCGTTAATGCATATTATGCGTACACAGTTTAGTAAAATACCTAATATTTTGAGCACCCGCACCACCATCGTGCTTGAAACCGTGAAAGAACAACAACAATTGGTTATACCCGAAAAATAAATAGCATCATGACCTTAACACCTCAAAAATCCGCATCGCCCCTGTTAGTTATCATCGCCTTTGCCACTGTTTACCTGGTTTGGGGCTCTACTTATTTTTTCATAAAAATAGCTGTGGTAGGCTTTCCGCCGCTGTTGCTGGGCGGTCTTCGTTTTATCACAGCCGGTATACTATTATTCATATGGTGTATGATCAAAGGCGAAAAGATCTTTATCAGGCGTAACATGATCCATGCAGCGGTCAGTGGTTTTTTCCTGCTGGTTATTGGTAACGGTGCTGTGATCTGGGCCGAGCAAACGCTACCGAGCGCTATGGTGGCTATTATGGTATCATCTCCCCCTATCTGGTTTGTACTGCTCGACAGACAAAACTGGAGTGTAAACCTGAAAAGCACATCAACCGTGATAGGGCTTATTATTGGCTTTGTTGGAGTAATACTATTATTTAGCGAACAATTAGAGGGCTTGTTCGGAGCATCAACCGGTAATTCAAAACTGCCGGGTATGTTGTTATTGCTTGTAGGTTCGGTATCATGGGCAGGCGGGTCTTTATATTCTAAATATTTTAACACACAGGGTTCGGCATCGGTAAATACAGCCTGGCAAATGTTGTCGGCGGGTTTTATATTTCTACCATCGGCCTTTTTACATCATGAGGTGCAAAGCTTGCAATGGCAAAACATTCCGGCAAGCAGTTGGTACGCTTTACTTTATTTGATAGTTTTTGGTTCCATAGCCGCCTTTAGCGCTTATGTATGGCTTTTGCAGGTGCGCCCGGCAACCCAGGTAAGTACTTATGCTTATGTTAATCCGGTTATCGCGGTTATATTGGGCGTGTTGTTTGCAGGCGAAAACATCAGCATTTTGCAAATAGCAGGACTTGTGATTATATTAGGTAGTGTGCTGCTGATAAACCTGAGCAAGTATCGCAAAGAGAAACAAGCTAAAATGGCGTTGGTTGCAGTTAAGTAAAACCAGCTTTATTCTAAATAGAACACTTACGAAGTTTTAAAAACTTCGTAAGTGTTGCATATTTATTTCAAGTCCTCCCCCTTGGAGAGGATTTAGGTGAGGCCTTCCCATTTACCAAACTCAAAATATTTACCAATACTGATACTGATCTTGCTGCCTTTTGGGTATTTGCCACGTTGGTAATTGGTAACGCGCAGGGTAACATCATCGCGCTCAATGATCAGTTCTTCATAAAAGCCTTTAAACAACACTTGCTTTACCAGCCATTTTAGGCCAAGTCTGTTAATTTTGATATGCTCGGCATAAATAACAACTATCCCCCGCTTGCTTTTTATACCGCATACCCGTGCCTGCGCCGAGGTAAGCCGGCTGCAACTGGCCAGTATTTGCGAGGTGTACAGCAACTTAGGCGAGTGATAAAGCTCCTCCGGGCTGCCATTCTCTACTATTTCGCCTTCCTTTAAAACAATCAACTCATCAGCCATTGATAGTATTTCAGCCGGATCATGCGATACCAGCACCACCGTAACGCCCCACTCCTGCACTATATACCTGATATCCTGCTGCAAGCCTTCACGGTAAGTGGCGTCAACCTGGTTAAAGGGCTCGTCAAGCAGCAGCACTTCGGGACGGCTTATCAGGGCTTTAGCAATGGTTACCCGCTGTTTTTCGCCCCCGCTCAGCTTGCCAAACGGTTGCTCTTTAAGCTGATATATATGAAGCATATTTAATGCTTCGGTCACTTTTTGGATGGTCAGGCTTTTATCTTCTTCGGGTAGCCCATCACTTACGGTATCCCAAACAGATAACTGATTATCTATATCGCTGCCATTCTGGGTAACCATGCGCATTACTTTGTGCGCGTGCTGTATCCCCAGCTCCCGGCTTAAAACCTGTTCTTCCTTAAAAAAAACCTCACCATGATCGGGTTGTAAATTACCATATAACAAATTAAGCAGCGTGGTTTTGCCGCTGCCGCTTTCGCCTACAATGGCTGTTATTTTACCCTTTGGTATAAATATGGTTATGTTATTAACACCGGAAGATTTATCGCCAAAAAAATTCTTGGTTACCGATATGGTTTCCAGTATCAGACTATCATTCATGCAATAAAAAAGTTAATTACCCCAAAAGGCATATGCAGGTACTTTAAACGAGCAAACAAATGATAATGTTAACCCTTATTATATTAATACACTTAAACCACAGACTATGAACAAAACAATTGGAATAGTACTCATTATTATAGGGGCCATTATGCTGGCATGGACCGGCTTTACCTACACCAAAAAAGAAAAAATTATTGATGCCGGCCCCATACAGGTATCGGCCGACAGACAAAAAACCATTAGCTGGCCACCATATTTGGGCGGCATATTACTCGTTGGTGGTATTGTAATTGTGATCACCTCCAAAAAATAAGCTGTTGCTTAATATAGCCTACTTATCCGAAGTTTTAAGTACGCTGATATCTTTGGTTGCCAACAATTGCTGATAATTAATCAGCTTGAATTTTTTACCGATCATGCTTTTAAACTCCGGCGACAGCAGCGCAGCCAGTTCAGTTTGGCGGTGCAGGCTGGTTAGTGGTTTACCATCCTTACCGTTCATCATGTTACTGTTCATATCAACCAGCACATCCATTTCGGGGCTTGGGGTAGCAACGTGCAGCACCATGAGGTTGGGACGTTTAGCATCAAGCTTAGTATTCAGGTAATCTAAAAATGCCGATTTTTTGGTAGCGATAGGTTCGCCCCACATTTCCTTGTAAGTTTCACCAAAGTAGTTAACACTGCTTAATATGGATATGCCTAATTTATACTTATGCGCCAGTTTTTCGGTTAATGCCCGCAGTTCGGGAGTTGATAAGGCAATGCCCATATGCGGATCAATATAGCTGATCTTTAAGCCCGAGGCTAAAGCGCGTTCAATTTGTGCAGATAGTTCTTTTTCAACCTCATCGAGCTTGTAGCCACTTTTGGCAAACGCCCGGGTTGATTGCGGGAAGTATCCGTTATTATCAACCAGGCTCGGTACAGCAGTGCGACCCAATACCGGGCCCCAGCGATAATTTTTCCACTCAGATGTAAGGGTTAAATGCACACCTACGCTTACCTGTGGGTATTTTTTCAGTATTTCTACCGCTTCCTGGTACCAGGGACAGGCAAACTGCAGCGATACGGAAAACGGCATCCCGGTTTCGGCTACTTTTTGGGCCGCCATGTTTACCGAATGGTTCATGCCGATATCATCAAGCCTGATGAGTAATTCAGGAAGTTTGTTTGACGATTGCGCATTGGCCTGCAACGAAACCATAGCCAATAAAAACATACACAAATAAAGGGCAGTAACTTTTTTCATACGTTTTAAATAATTTCAGGATATGTTTTGGTAAATACTTGAGTGGCAAATATTCTGGAGGTTAATATAATAAATTTCCAAAATACAAAAGGCCGGTTATTGTGTAACCGGCCTTTTGTATTAAAAATTATACAATGAAGATTATTTATTAATTCCCTCTCCGAGACAGGATAATAGTCCATGAAAAAACATAATTTTAGAATTTGTATGGCCTACAAGTGACTCACCCGGTCTACGCTTCGCTGGACCACCCTTTCTTCGCCGGTGGCGGAAAGAGGGTAGGAAAAGGGATGATAGATAAAAGACAAAAAGATAATGGAAATTATTGCTTCACCCTCTTTCCAGCGAAGCTGAAGAGAGGGTCGACAAGCGTAGCGATGTCGGGGTGAGTATATCAACAGGGTGAATTGATTAAACCACCTTCATGAGCTATTACCCTCCCAAGGAAGGGAATCGCACAGTCCCGCGCTTTTTACTTTTATTCTTATTGAAACATTAACTATTCCAATAGCAAAGCATCTTCATCATCTGTCAGACTCAACTGTATGGTATCATTGCCCGCGATGCCTTCAATGCTGCCTTTAATATGAGCCGCATTCAACAGTACCTTTTCCAGTTGTTTTTCGCGGGCCTTCCACATTTTCTCCATCGCGTCGCGTTCTTTTTGTATGGACAGGCGCATACTCATGTATCCCTCACGGATGGCTTTCCATTGTTCAGAAAATTCGCTACTGGTTAAATAATCGTACAGCAAGTGCATTTTATCGCCTTTATTTTCCTGCGACCGAGCCTGGTTGGACAGTTTGATCACCCCATCGCGCAAAATATAGGATACCGCCTTTACCTCATCAAAACTGCAAATCCATACCCCGTCTTTTTCGCCAAAGCAATCCATCCCTTTTGGGTAACACTGGGTAACTATCACGGCCACGTCAACGCCAACACCGCGCATATCTTTCTTGAGTTTCTCAATCCAGTCGGCACCAAAGGTCGCGGTGCGCTTACTTTCATATATAATACGACCGCATTCCTGGCCAAACTGGTTACGTACGGTTTGTATACAATCGGCACCGCGTACGCCTTTGCCTACCTCACTGATCACATCAAACGGGAAGTAATTGCGTAGCAGTTCTTCCAGTATCAATTCCTGTGCTTCGCCTTGCAATTGCATGGAGCCCTGCTCGGCTTTACGCTTCATCTCTTCGGCCAATTTTTTCTGGTCGTCAAGCTGTTTTTCAAGCTCCTTAACTTTTAGCTGGTATTCTGTATCTTTTATGCTGTGGCGTTCGTTTTCCTGCTTACGGATCTGCTCGCTCAGCTCGTTACGCTGCTCCTGCAGTTTGCGCTGCACGTCGAGCTCAATTTCTTCTTCCCGCTGCTTTAGTGCCTTTTCGCGTTGTAAACTTTCCAATTCCTTTTGGCGGGCTATCTTCA
This sequence comes from Mucilaginibacter sp., assembly GCF_039207105.1. GTDB lineage: Bacteria > Bacteroidota > Bacteroidia > Sphingobacteriales > Sphingobacteriaceae > Mucilaginibacter. The sequence continues at coordinate 24,630 of NZ_JBCECK010000028.1, read as the reverse complement.
GTTTCTCCTCATTTTCCTGAGCGGATGTTTTGAGCATGTGTAACTGGTTCTCATAATCCTGGCTGATAGATTTGCGCAGGTTTTGCTCCATCGCCAACTGCAATTGTTTTTTTTCGTCGGTAAGGCGTTGCTCAAAAGCTTCCTTTTGCTGACGTTGTTGAGAAGCAAACTCCTCATCCTTTTTACGGTACTCCTCCTCTTTTTGGCGGGTATAATCCTGCATTTTAACCCGGAGTTCTTTTTTATACTCCTCGGCCATCACCTCCTCTATCGGAAAACCGAAACCACAACTTGGGCACTTAACTTCTGTAGCCATAATGTAAAATATCGCGAAAAAATAGTTCCGCTGACCAAATATAGCTAAATTACTTAGTGTGTATAATACTATAACCTTCGTGGTTGCAGTTATCAATTATATTAGCGAGATTTAAACGATGCAAATTTTACAAATAGGTAAAGCGCTCTGGAGCTTCGATTATGAAATTGCAGGCTACACATTAGCTGATGGGACAGGTGCCTTGTTTTCACTCACCCCACCACCGCATCACCGTGAAGGCGAAATTATTTTAACGGCAGATAGCCTGGTTATTGATGGCTATAACTACCTGCATATTCCCCTTGATAAATTGGAACAGATATATTTGGGTTTCGACGATGTGTATAAACGATCATTCATAAAAAACAACGGTTTGTTTTGCCAGCCCCTAAGGCTCAGGTACAAAACTAAAGAAGGTACAAATACCATATACCTGATTGTTGATCATAAATTTTTTGGCACCAACAACCAGCTGTGGTTTGATACCATTAAACAGCTCCTTTCTGACGAATAAGAAAAGACAAACGATTTAAAAAATAAGCGGCCTGCCCATTTACATGAGCAGGCCGCTTGCATTAATATGTTAATTATAATTATTTAGCTTTAGCAAATTCGCCGTTTGCTTTGATCGCGATTTCATCGCTAACTACGGCAGCAGGAATTGAAGAACCAAAAGTAAAATCAGAACGTTTGATAGTACCTGTTAACTGGAAGCCTGCGTCATCAGCTTTGCTCATTGGGTTAACAATTGTACCGCGGTACCATAAATCAAAAGTAGCCGGTTTAGTTACGCCATGTAGGGTAAGGTTACCGGTAAGTTTGTAGTGTTTGTCAGATGTTTTAGTGATACCGGTGCTGGTGAAAGTAAGGGTTCCGAATTTTGCCACATCGAAAAAGGCATCGCTTTTAAGGTGAGCGTCGCGTTGATCCTGATCAGTAGTTAATGATGCAGTTTGAATGCTGATTTGGAATTTAGCATCGCTAAAATCAGGTTTTGAAGCTACGATAGTTGCATCATAATTTTTGAAAGTACCATCAACGTCTGATACCATTAAGTGAGTAGCAGTAAATTTAACGTTTGAGTGAGCTTTGTCAACAGTCCAGGTAGTTTGTGCTGATGCTGCCGTGTACAAAAATGCAGATGCCAACAGGATAAAGATCTTTTTCATTGTGCTTAAAATTTTTAAATTTCTTTTTGTTTATGGCCCAAAAGTAGAAAATGATTTTGATCTTTTTCAAAAATACATGTTTAAACATCTTTTTATTAAAATCGCATGACAAAGTACTACTATTTTAATAGACTTAAAGAAATAATTGCATAAAAATCACTGATCTTCAGCCGTCCGCTCGTCGATTGCACTACCTATTTGTTCAAGAGGAATTACCGCCGATGATGGCTCATGCTTGATATAAACCCAGTTACCTGCATCTGTTTTACCTATGGTATAATTAATATCACGGTTATAAACATCAAACAGTTTAGGAAATCCGGAATGAAGGCTTACCTGGTAATCTACTTCATTAATGGTTACAGTAAAAGGTTCCACGGTAATATTTTTTATACTAAGCTAAGCAATTGCTAAACAATTTGTGCATGTAAAGAACATGAACCCGACCTATCTTCCTTCCAAATTATCGCGGTATTGTTTTAGGGCTCTGAGTATTGATCGGGCTATTTCATTCTGGCCCGCGCTGGAATTAAGATACGCCTCATCAGACGCGTTGTTGATAAAACCGGTTTCAACCAAAACAGCCGGCATGCCACTTTGGGCCAACACCAGTACTCCCTGTTCTTTAACACCGTGACTGCGGCGGCCATCGGTCTTTTTAAATTCGTTGGCAACCAGGTCGCCAAACTGGATACTTTGTTTACGGTATTTTTGCTGAAACGCATTTAGCACAATGGTATTTACAATGGCATCATCACCATAGCCATTGTATTTATCCTTGTAGTCTTTTTCTATATAGATAGAAGCATTCTCACGTAAAGCCTCGCGTTGTTCCTGGCTGCGGTGAAAACCATATACCAGCAATAAAGGCCCCCGCTCAGTACCACGGCGCTGCGGTGAGGAGTTACAATGGATGGATATGAACAGGTTACCGTGGTTATCATTAGCGATATCGGCACGTTTGTGCAGCTCAACAAAAACATCGGTACTGCGCGTCATCACTACTTTGACACTACCCATTTCATCATTGATCATATCCCTTAGTTTTTTGGCTACACCGAGGGCAACGCTCTTTTCATTAGAATAAGCTCCATGAGCGCCAGGATCTTTACCGCCATGCCCCGCATCAATAATTACTGTTTTAAACTTAAAGGTACTTGAAATGCTTTTGGCTGCGGCATCCTGCTGGGCGATGCAAATAGTAGAGCTAAACAAGCCGGCGATAAAAAAAAGAAATGAAATGAGGTTATTACTTTTTAGGCAAATAGCAGGCATGCAAAATATATTGATACGGATAGCAAAACATATATCTATAATTCCTTTTATGATGATATTGTTTTACGTATGTAGTTAAAAGTGTTTAAGTTAATAACGCAAAGGTAATATTAGTTAGCGTGTTAGTATAAGATTTTTCAAATACGCTTACATTTAACCGTAGCCCGAATTTGAATGCGACTATAACTGTACAATGTTAAAACCATATATTAGCCTTCAATTATCTGCCAGCACGCTTAACCTTTATGCAAATTCAAAAGCTAATATTACCACTTATCATGTTTATGGGGGTTATGATAACCTCATGCAGCCGGCACTCCAAAATTGATTATGGTAATAACCCGGCAGCCGGTAAATATTATAATGTAAGGGGTATTAAATTATATACTGAGGTTTATGGAACCGGTAAACCCTTATTGCTGATACATGGCAATGGCGGCAGCATGAGTGCTTTTAGTAATAATATCCCTTATTTTTCTGAAAAGTATAAAGTTATTGCTGTAGATAGCCGCGCGCATGGTAAATCGGTAGATAACCGCGATTCATTAAGTTTTGAGATGATGGCCGATGACTTTGCCGCCCTGCTGGATACCATGCATATTGATTCGGCCTACGTTATTGGCTGGAGTGATGGCGGTATCAATGCCCTTGAACTGGCTATGCGCCATCCGGAAAAGGTGATCAAACTTGCTTCAACCGGAGCCAACTTATGGCCCGACTCAACAGGCCTTGTTCCGTCATACTGGAAAGACGAGCAAAAAGAATACAATGCCAAAAAGAATACCGTACTTAAAACAGCAAAAGAAAAAAACGACTGGAAGATATTTCTGCTTGATTGGTTTCAGCCTAATATTAAGCTTTCAGAAATAAAAACCATTAAATGCCCATCGCTTATAATCGGTGGCGATCATGACCTGATCCCTACTCCGCACACTATCCTTATTTCGCAAAATATTCCGCTTGCCAAATTATGGATAGTCCCCAATTCGGGTCACGCAACCCTTATTGAACACAGCGCTGAGTTTAACCAAAAAGTGAATGACTTTTTTGAACAGCCTTTTAGGAAAAAATAATAAAATCGCGAAATGGACTTGTAAGCAAATTTAAAACCATTTGTAAGGTTTTTTAAAGCAATTTTAAAGAATTTCGATTGATTGACGGGCCTAAAAATGGCCTTTTTTTGTGCCTAAAAACTGCTTTTTACCTGTCTGGTTTCAAAAATATGATTAAAATGCCTTTAAATATCTGCTGTAAGGCATTATTTTTTTCCCACCTTGCTTAAGTAGCAGAAACCCGCAAAAAACTTTAATAACTATCTATTTAAAAAAGTAATTAACCGTTTCCCTACAGCTTGCAAAGGCAATTCGATTATTCGATAAAAGAGACTGGAAACCATGAAAGAAACGAGCGCAACCATAACGAAACGTACTATAAGATTTACTATCGCGGTAAAAGCTCCAGTCACGTTCAAAAGGCTGATTATATTTAATTTTTCAAACCAATACAGCACAGCGAAGTGCGTTAAATACATACTGTAGCTAACCTTGCCAATATTGGTAACAACTGGATTTAAAAGCAATAAAACATTAAACCTGCTTAAAAAAAGGGCCAGAATAACGAATGCTACACCGAATAGAAACTCCGCTGGAAAAACCGTATTAGGGCTTGCGCAGAGCTGCACAAACATAAGCGCAGTTGCTGTAGCTATAATGCGCGGGTAATTATCAATGTGACCGCGCTCCTTAACTAAGAAAAACAGCACAATGCCTAAAGCGAAAATCGGGAGCTGATTTATAAAATAGTAATACAAAAACTCATTCCAAACATTACTATCATTTACTAAGGGATAATGGCGCAACAAAGTGTTAGCAATAATCCTAATCACTAAGCATATTAGAGCAAAATTGTAAGCCTGCTTTAAACTTTTGATTTTTGCATATAAAAGGGGCACAAAGCAATAAAATATCATTTCTACGCTAGTCGTCCAGCCACCGGGCACCATTGTGGCAATCCAATTAGGGTTTAAACCGTGCACAAAAAATAGATTTGCGACTACATCCTGTGTATGAACATTACTGGAGTTTTGAAAATGATAGTAGAGCATCGCAATGTAGTACATTGGAGCTATCCGAAAAAAACGGCGTATAAAAAAATACAAAGCTCTGTGCTTATCAGTAATAGATCGCGCTTCAAAAGACAAAAACAAAGTGAATGCACTTGCAACAAAAAACAGCTGTACACCGAATGCGCCCTGCCGAACGATGTTGCTAACGGTGGCTGGAATAAAAAGAGGGCTTCCAGCATAGCCGCAATGCACTAACATTACGGCTAATATGGCAAGCCCTCTTAAAGCGTCTATATAGGCTAATTTTCTAATTATCATTGCTTCACAATAATAATCAAAATTTAGCTACACGTTACTTACAAGCAAATAATAGGTGACACCGTTCCAAACAACGGGTATCTTATGAGTAGATTCAACAGCAGCCCCGGCCACTGGAGCTGCACCATTATCAGCAGCCACCTCGAAACCAGCATCAGTGATTTTAATTCTGCGATCACCTTCACCAGTTTGAATAAGAATACTGTCGTTGTTATTACCTAAACTTGCTCCTGAACCTATACAAACGTTACTGTATCCCGTTCCGCCGTAACCCGCATGTCAACCTATGTAAGTATTATTGTTACGTATCGTGTTAGTACCCCCAATAAGTTGTTTATTAAAGAATAAGTCTTTGAACTTAAGCTACCAAATCTATAAACAGCATCCCAGCTTATTCTCAAAGAACCCAGAATAGACTTATTTTGAGAAAGTGCTTGTGCTAAACTATTGATTCCAGATTTTCAAAATATAAATTTATTAACTCTCTCGCGGTTCTGACGATTTCTTTTCTATCCTCCCTTGATTGTCCTTTTATGTCAAAAAGCCGTTCTTTCAATTCCAGTTGAAGTTTTTCACTAAAACTATCATCGGCGGATTTAATATGAAGTTTAGGTATAGATTTAATATGACTTAAACCAACTTGAATAATTTGATTATGCAATAATCTGTCAAATTGTTTATTAAAGAAATCAAGACCGTAATTCTTAAGATCCTTAAACATTTCTTCAACAACCATTGCTGTTGTTTCAAATTTTCCATCATGAAAGTAATAAGCTTCGAGGATATTTATTGCTCCGGTTCCTTTTTTTAAGGAGATTAAATCTACATGTGGGTTGATCATCCCTCCATTATAACTATTATCGTTAATTAGGGCTTTATTGAGTCTGGATGCTACTGAACAGGATAAATTACGGTTACTCAAAGAAAAGTTGATATGGAAAAGCTCATGAACAATTACATCTCCAATATGCCTTTCCCGTTGGTAAGTGTAACAGTGTTTTTTGTAAACTAAGAAGGTAAATTCTGGAATAAATTCGGCAACCCCATCGCTTAAAATCTGTTTTATTTCACCTCTTTTCAGATCGCGCATCTATAAAATATTAATTGCAGCAGCGAAAATTATTGTTGAACCATTTCAAAATTTTCAGAGGCAACTTAAAGTTTAACCACTACCCCAGCCTGCACGGCCATAGACGTATAAAACGTGCCGGAACCTGTATCATACTGAGATTTTGTCATTGGGGTAAAAAAGTTGTATTTGCCATCCAAGGTTAAAGCAATCTGATCACTCAGCATAAAAACAGCACCAAGGCGTGGGGCTACATAAAAATTGCGTAAATGTTGCTCAAGCGGAACAACTGTTTCATCAGAAGTAAAGTACGGGATAATATTTTCAGTATAATAGCCGCCTAAGTTTAAACCACAATTAATTTTTACGCCATCGGCTACATCCACATTATAAACTGCGCTGGCATAACCTTCAAAAACTTTAAACTTGCTAAAAATGCCTGTATAGTCAATCGTCTGCTGATCTACATTTTGGCCGTTATCAACCTCAACACTAATTAATCCATCCTTGGGTTTGTAAGCATGATAACCTACATTCAGGCCTACAGTAAAATCCCCTAAAAAACGCGATACCCCTAAATTATAAGATACCGCAGGTTTATAAATATCTTTTAAATAGCCAAGCGGCAAATCATACCCCAAGCCAAATGTAATACCATAACCTGACTCAAAATCGCCGCCGCCGTTGCTTCCGCCGCCATAAGTTAATGCAGCGGTTGAACGGTGCTGGGCCATTGCAGTGTTAAAAAAACAGGCGAATATTAAAATTAAGATACTTTTTGTATAAAGCTTTTGTTTAGCGAAACAGGCTTTAGAGTAGATAGCAACTAAGTTGCCGGGAGTAAATTGATTAAGGCTCATTTGCGGTAAAAATATAAAAAAACCTTAACTCACAATCATATATTGAATAATATGCCTGTTATATACTATAGGTTAAAGACTAAAATTTAGTGCAATAAAAAGCCTGGTTCTCGCAAACCAGGCATTGGGCATAGGGGTATTAAATATAGGTTTATAAAATTGGACTAAAATGAAAAATATGATATTTATAAGTTTAATTAGTACCCGCCATTTGTATACTACTATTACTACTTTTTCCTTGTTTTTGATGATACCATATACCTCCGGTACAAATAGATACAGCTACCAACAAAAAGCCTTCAATATACAGGTGAGTTGCTGATATACTTTTTGCAGGATAGATAAAGAGAGATGAAATATCTGGTAGCAAAAGGCCAAACAGAGGAAAACTTGCAAAAATTCTAAAAATTACTAATTCTTCCATGTGTTTAACTAAATATAGGCCTAATCTACACCTTTTAGGAATACAATGCAAGTATTTTTTTTCTTTAAAAGTAAAACAATATTTCAATCAGGTTAATTATATTAAGACACACCAAAAAAAATTAAACCATAAAATTGATTTAACAAATCACCAAAACTAAAACGTTTTATCAAAAATATAAGTAAACAACTATATATCATATACTTATAAATAAATTATTAAAAAATTTCTTTTCTTCAAAACAATATTACTTGATGTGGTTATGATAAACCGACACGTTTATCATGATATAAAATAATTTTGATTTTGTGCAAAACTTATTATTACATGATTGAATGATCGAAGTCGAAAACCCGCTGTTAAGTCCCCCCTCCCGGAGGGTTTCTCCTCTTGAAAAAACAAACTCGAAAAAGCCGAAACAATTACCCTCCTCCGTTTGTAGTACCACAGCAGGAACGCCATTTTATTTAAATAGTAAAAAAATCATGCGCGCCTTAGTATTATCATACTAAATGTTAATAATTATGGAAAAATTAACAATATTAAGAATGTTTTTTTGTTTTCCCCTATTTGGTTTATTATTGCCGGATGCCGGTGTTTTACTCTCAAAAAGCCCGGAACACATCCCTATGATCCACTTTTTTATAGAGGTAGCTCTTATTTTTTGTGTGCTTATTTGCACAGCAGCTATTGCCTATAAAAAGCGCCACCAAAGTCAGGTGAGTAAAACCGTTGAAGCTACGCTTTACTAAGCCGTAACATTTTCAATTGTCTATTACATTGTCAAAACATAATAATTGTGGGGTATAAAAGTCCCACAATTAAATTCTCCATAACGGCTAATTATTGTTTTAGTATAAATTTCAATACTTTCACTTTCGGTATAACCTTTGCTGTAATTGATTGATTTTTTGCCGATATTAAAACAACCGTTATTCTTAAATGAAAAAACTCTTATTTTTTATCTTTTTCCCTTTATCCGCGTTTGCTCAAACAGCCGATACGTATATTCAAAACGGGAATGCAAGAGCTGATGCAAAAGATTATAAAGGCGCTATTCAACTTTTTTCCCGGGCCATTGAACTAAACGGTAACAATAGCGAGGCTTATTATTACCGTGCAAATGCATACGGAAACCTTAAAGATTATAATGCCGCTATTGATGATTATGCCAAAACCATCAATCTGAAACCTGATTTCACCAATGCTTACTATTATAAGGCTAATGCCGAAAGCAACATTGGCAACTACAACGATGCCATTAATGATTTTAATAAAGCAATAACCCTTGAGCCCGGCAATCTAAAAATGTATCAATACCGGGGCAATGCCAAATCAAACATAAAGGATTACGCGGGAGCTATTGCTGATTTCACCTTCGCGCTAAAAATAGCGCCAAATAACGCCGAGTTATATGAATACAGGGGCCTGGCTAAAAACGGCCAGGGCAATTTTACAGGTGCCATCAACGATTATAATATGGCTATAAAGCTAAACCCGCAAAAGGCCGATCTGTACCGATACAGGGCTGATACCAAAACAAGCACCAATGACCTGAAAGGCGGCATTGCCGATTATACCATCGCCATAAATTATAACCCACAAAATGCAGAAGCTTATTTTTACCGGGCCAACAACAAAAGTAATTTAGGTGATTATAAAAGCGCGGTAGAAGATTTCAAAAAAGCCGCGGCACTTAATCCCGATCTTAAAAACCTGTTTCTGTACCTGGCCAATGCTCAAAAAAACATGGGCGATAATAAAGGGGCACTTGATTATTTTAATATAGCAGTTACCAAATACCCTGCAAAGGCCAATGTTTACTTATACCGTGGATTGGTAAAAAGCAACCTGAAAGACTATAAAGGAGCAATGGATGATTTAAACCATGCCATTGCGCTTGATGCAGGCAACGCTGAAGCTTACCAAAATCGCTCGGCAGTTAAATTAGAACTAAAAGATTTTCAGGGAGCCAAGCTCGATGCCGACTCGGCTATTATATTAAACCCAAAAGATCTGAAGGGATATGTAAGCCGCAGTAAAGCCAAAATGGAACTGAAAGATACCGCCGGAATTATAGCCGACATGACCCTTGCCATTAACCTCAATAACAACAGCGATGAGGCTTACCTGGTTCGGGGGGATGCTCACCGTAACCTTGGCGACCGGCAAGCCGCCATCCGCGATTATAATACAGCTATACAGATAAACCCCAATTATACTTATGCCTATTTAAACCGCGGCATCGAGAAAGATAAAATAAACGACAAAGCCGGGGCGGTAAAAGATCTGGAAAAACTGATAGCGCTTGCCCCTCAGCGCCAGGATGCTTATGAGCGCCTGGGTAAGGTTGATAAGTTTTATACATACACCAATAAAGGCGTGCAATTATTCACCAGCGCTATTGCGTTAAATCCCACTAATGCCAATTTTTATCTTTTCAGGGGCGAGGCAAAAGCAGCAGCCGGCGATTATAGAGGAGCCACTGCAGATTATGATAGCGGCATTGCCAAAAATCCTAAAAACACTGCGTTGCTGTTAAAGCGCGGTCTTTTCCGGGCTGGTACGGAGGATATCAATGGCGCCCTTGCTGATTTTACTGCGGCCATTAAAGTGGATTCCACTTCAGATAGTTCGGCCGTGTTTTATCAGAACCGGGGGCATATTCAAGCCAGGCTAAAAAATTATAAGGCGGCAATGACCGATCTGGATAAAGCGGTCTCTATCTTCTCAAACGATGAAACCTTTTTATTCAGGGGCGATGTTAAACTTGCCTTGAAAGATTATGCCGGCGCTGCCGATGACTATCATAACGCCACCTATATCAATGCTAATAACGGCAAAGCATACGCGCACAGCAGCATTGCCAAAAAGAAACTGGGCGACGAACAGGGAGCAACAGAAGATATGGATAACGCGCTGAAAGTAAATAACGGTTCGGATATTTACATTGATCTGGCTGCCCTGAAACTTACCCTAAGCGATGCTGGCGGCGCATTAAATGATTGTGTAACGGCTATCTCTTTAAATCCGCAAAATGGCGAAGCCTATCTGCAACGCGGACTGGTAAAAATCACCTTTAATGAAACTACAGGAGCCTGTGCCGATTTTAACAAAGCTATAGAGTTAGGATCAAAAACAGCTGCAGCCATTGCTGCCCATTATTGTAAATAAATTTAAACAGAAACTCATCTTATAAAAAAGGTCATCTTTATAAAGATGACCTTTTTGGTAAAATATTTATCCTGCCTTTTTTTCCAGGTGTAATTGATCGCGCAACTCTTTGATCTCCATTTCATAAGCCCGCATACGGGCATGCAAAATATCCACTTCGGTACGCATCATTTGTATTTCGGTAATTAGTTTAGCCGATTCCGGTTTATCTATCTTTTTTTCGCCGGTTCCTAAAATTAGCCACTCGGGCGAATATTTAAGCTGAAAACAAAGCTTACGGATAAGGTAGTAGCTAATGTCCTGCTTTTGATTGATCACTTTGCTGATAAAGCCCTGGTCAACACCAATTGCTCCGGCAAGGCCCAATTGGCCTCCGTGCTCCTTTACAACCACCTTTAACCGTTTTATTATTGCTTCGTCAGACATATATGACTGCAATAATAAACAATTTGTTCATTTGGCAAATATTTATTTATTTTTTACGATTGTTATTGAACGTCCAGTTAAATATTGATTTTCATTTAAAATGCTATTTACATCGTCTGCAAATCTGTTATATATTCACATACTGCAAATGATTTTTAATTTCCGGTTAAAAAATCGGAAATTTGCATTGTATAAGGCTGGCCATAGCAACCCTCAGCTTTTAGTATTATGAAACCAGGAGATAAAGTAATTTGCATAAATGACAGGATTGACCCTGAAAAAAGCGAAGAAATAAGACGGGATTTTGAGATCTGGATAACTAAAGATAAAGAATATACTATCCGCGAAATATTAGACAACAACGGCATAGTAACCGGTGTGTTACTGGAAGAGGTGCATAATTTTCCGAAGTTTTTTAAGTTGATAAACCGCTTTCAGGAACCGGCATTTGCCCAGTGGCGTTTCCGCAAACTTAACTATGCCAGCCAACCGGCCGAGGCCATTAGTGAAGTTGAAGAATTGGTTGAAGTTGAACATGAAGAAAAACAGCAGGTAAGGGTAAAATAGTTCAGCACAGTATTATCTCCTTCCCTTTTTTAGCCAGCATATGGTAAATAAAACGGCCTGAATAAATTAACCCGTTATTATTTACCATATGCCCAAGTGAAATACAATTCATAATCCTCTATCTTTTTAATAACAACAATCAGAAGTTTCCTGCAAGAGATTCAATAGATAGATTATGCCAATTGGCATAATTGAGATTATAAAAAATGTTGCTCATATATGCCGGCGGCCTCTGTTTCAACAAGTTGGGTAAGTATTGTTCGCAATACAGCTTCACGGGCCCATTGTTGCTCAATAACAGCGGCATCGTTTTGATACCATTTTAAGGGTGTATTTATTTCTATCCTTGCTTTATACACAAAGTTTTTTGTGGGGTGCACTTTGCTGCCTTCATAACTGTTTAAATTCTCTGCTTTGATCACTTTGGCAAATTCACGGGCTTTAATATCCAGTTGCAGGCATTCATCAAGCGAGTTTTTAAAATCGTGTTTATCTTCCAGCCAAAGCGTAAGTATATCATCTGTAAGGTCATGGTCGGCAATAGCTATCCGGCTATAATCATAATCAACAGATATAATAAGCCACCATAGCTGCTGTTTTAATTTTTGAGTAATCTTTATCATTTTATTGGTTTTTAATTTACTTGACTAAGTTTTTATTGAGGAGAGAAAATATTAAGCTATTACCTGAAGTCAGGCATCCAGCCGGGGATGTATTTCTGTATATCAGCAATTTCTTTAGTGTATTTGGCGCATGCTGCCAGATAGGCCTGGTAACGCAAGAGGGGTTCATGCTCTGTTTGAATTTTGATATTTTCCTGATTATCAATACTTGACAATTGCAGGGCGGAATAGGCGATGTACATGATATAAATAAATTTCTGTATTAATAATTCTTAAATTCTGTATTGCAAATTTGTTATTATTAAAATTTACACTACCTTAGCAGAATCAACAGAATAAATATACAGAAATATCTTTATTTATTTCAAGAAATATCTTTAATATTTATCAACAATGGAGAATAATTCAAAACCCGGTAAAATAAAAACCATTCGCCCAGAAACCCTGGAATTTATTATTCTTTATAATCAACTTAAAGGAAAGGCATTTGTAGGAAACGCGCAATTAGCCGAAGCACTTGGTTTCAATTCGCCCAGCTCAATTACCGAAATAGTAAAGAGTCGTCAAAACATCGATCTTGAAAAACTCAGAATTTTCAAAGAAAAATACAGAGATTTCATTAACAACACTCAGTCACCTATTAATACAGAAAATAATCCTGTAAACAGACCAGACGGTATCCCAATGTATGAAATTTCAGCCACTGCTTCGGGCGTAGAAGTTTACAATGATATTAATGATTCGATGCCTGTTGGTCGTATGAACTTTCCGGGTATTGAAGATTGTGATTTCGCGTTACCGGTTTGGGGACATTCCATGTATCCTTATCTTGAAAACGGCTGCTGGGTGGCCGTAAAGGTTATACATGATAAAAAGATATTGCCTGGCGAAGTATATTATATTGAGTGGGGAGAATACAGAATGTATAAACGATTGCTTGCCGGCGACAACCAGGACGAGGTGATAGCCCATTCAGACAATACTACTGAAATGATTGGCAACAGGCTCAAATACGCCCCCTTTGTTATTAAAATTGCCGAGATAAAAAAGTTGTGCATTGTAAAAGACATCCATAAAAAGCATAATCATTAATATACTTAATTACAGCACCGATTTCACAAGCCATCGGTATAACTACACCAATGGTTTGTGAATACAAGCTTACTTATACCACAAAGAAAGAAAATTTAGATATTTATAATATTTAATACATAACTGTTAAATATTGATAAAACAACGACAATAGTCATAATAAATTCATGTTAAAATAAACCTATAACATTATAGTGCTCGTTTTTATATTTTAGAGTTTACTTCATTTGATATGCTTATACGCCAGGCCACAGTAGCCGACATCCCTAATATATTAAATCTCATTGCCGAGGTAGTACCTGCAATGATAGCTTCAGGTAATTTACAATGGGATAATAACTACCCTAATGCTACTGTGTTTACCAACGATATTGAACAAAACCAGCTTTGGGTAGCTGAGGTAAATCATCAAATTGCTGGCGTTAGTGCCATTACAACCGATCAGGATGCCGAATATGCGGAAGTGGGCTGGGATATTTCAGAACCGGCCATTGTTACGCATCGCCTGGCGGTAAGCCCTCGCTTTAGGGGACTGGGCATAGCTGCAGCCTTACTCCAGGAAGCTGAAAAAGAGGCAATTCGCCGAAATATTAAAACCTTACGAATTGATACTAATATTAAAAACCTGGCCACACAAAAACTATTCCCTAAGCTTGGTTATGTTTTAGCCGGCGAAATTGGCCTCGGCTTCCGCCCGGGATTAAGGTTTTATTGTTACGAAAAGCGCCTTTAACTCTCAAAAAGGCCATTTTTATCAAAAAGTTAACATAACTGCAGCCTTCATGGATTCACTTCGTTAAATAGTTATCAACATTTATGGGTTTTATTAACACTGCGCTAAAAAATAAAAAATAATACTCATATATTTAGTTTAATAAAGCGCACAAGCAATCCCCTGGCTGGTGTTTACCTAAGTTACAAATTAAACTATTAAGAAGATGGAACCTATCATGATGCTCGTAATCGCTACCATTTTGGCTGCTATATTTTTAGTTGCCTTTAACAAACAGCAAGAAAACAAAATAAGCAACAACCTGTATACCAATGATGTACAACATCTTTATTTACTTACAGCGGCCGAATATAAAATCAAAGCTTTAGAAAATCAGGAACAGTTTAATGCTAACAGTAACATGAACAGAGCCGATATGCCGAGTATTAACTGCGAGCTAAGCCAGCTTACAACGGCTTTTGAAAAGAATGACATCTCGCTTCATGAACTAAATACAAAGCTTGATTACTTATTAAATACTTTCAATATAAACAATGTCACCGCTCAGTCGTACCAAGTAGTTTAAAGTTCGGAAACTTATATCACAAAAAAGCCGGTCGTGAGGCCGGCTTATATTTTGAAAAGAGTAATCTTATCCCCTATTAGTTACGTCTGAAGTTTCCTTTACCTCCGCCGTTGCCATTAAAGCCCGGCCCTTTGTCTTCGGCCACGTTAACTGTAATCCTACGGCCATAGTAACTCGCGCCGTTCATACATCTTATCGCTTCTTTAGCCTCATCATCATTAACCATCTCCACAAATCCGAAACCCTTACTCTCTTTTGTTTCGCGATCTTTGATAATTCTGAGCGATTTAACCGGCCCAAAGTCACCAAAAACAGCTGTTAATTCGGCCTCACTTACTTCTAAAGGAAGCCCTGCAATAAATACCTTCATCAATGTCCTTAAAATTTGCGTAAAGGTACTAAAAATTAAGCGCTTTTGGGTAAGCTATTCAAATGGTAATGTCTTTTTTACCTTTAAATTACGCAGTCGGAATAATTATTTAAGCTGGAGTTCAAAGCTGCCTTCCACCCTGTAAAATGGAGAGTCGGCCTTATCATCTTTTGCCAGAAAGGTAAAGAAGGTTCCCTTGGCAATAAGGTTATCATTATTATATTTTTCGATACTTATTTTACCGGAATCGTCCTGACCAACGTATTGAGTAAGGGTGTATTGGAGTTCCGGCTTTTTATCATCGGCCTTAAACAAAAACTGGCTTCCTGCCACCTTACTTGTTGTATTAGCTGAGGCAAACCCAATAGAACTAATGCCAAAGCTCATGCTGTGAGCTTTATTAATGGCCGTGATTCCAAAATATTTACTATCACCACTACGCACATTAATAAAAGCCACTGAATCTGTAGATGCATCAAATGTATAGGTAGAATCTTTAATAGTTATTTTTAATGTGCCCTTGCCCGCCAGAAAATTATCGGGATTATTAACAACGTTTGCAGCAGACGCACTATCAATAACAGTATTTAACTGAGGCTTAACCGTATCCATATCCTTTACGCTCTCATCCTTCTGGCATGATGATATCATCGCCATAAGTAGTAAAAGACTGGAAACGAATAATTTATTAAACCGCATATTATCAAAGGCCTATTGATGGTTAAAGCTAATAATAAAAATTCTAAAATCTTATCATCGCAATCGATTTAAATAAAAGTTTAACATTTTTTTACATATGAGAAACACGGTTCAAGCATTAAATGTTCACTTTTTCATGAAAATTGGTAATTTATGTGATAATGTAAAAATACCAGGAATTGGAACCTATATATTTTCAATATTTTCCAGGAAATGAAATATTTTGATGATAATTAAAAAACTTCACCAACATTAATAAACAATCCTCTTGAACCTTGATTGCCAAAGCCATAATCAATAGCAATGTTGGTTTTTGAAACTTTATTAAGCTTAATACGTAACCCCGGACCAAAACCGGGTTGTATACTTTGTAAATGAGTGCCAGGAGCTGCCGAAAAAGATTCGGCATTGATAAATGCAACACCTCCCAGCAAGCCGTTGCGTGTTATTTTAAAACGATATTCGCTTTCCAGGTAAACCATTTGCGCACCTCTAAACCTGCCCTGAATATATCCGCGCCCGGTAGTATTACCAGGATCATGACCCGTTGCCGGTA
Source organism: Mucilaginibacter sp. (assembly GCF_039207105.1). Lineage (GTDB taxonomy): Bacteria > Bacteroidota > Bacteroidia > Sphingobacteriales > Sphingobacteriaceae > Mucilaginibacter. Next base: position 8,329 of record NZ_JBCECK010000028.1, on the reverse strand, counting down.
AATCAAGATAGGCTGGTTTTCCGTTAATTACCAACCAGTTGTATGACCAAAAAGCTAATACATTATCAGATCCCTGCGGAAATTTATAATACTTGCGCACATCAATAATTAAGGAACGCCAGGCGGTTGTACTTCCCAAAAAAGTATAATTATCCCGGTATTGTAAAGAGCTATAAAAACCTCGCGAGGCGTTTATGGAATTGTCGCGGCTATCAAACAAGGCATTAAAAGTAAACCCTGTAGAAATAGATCGTGAGCCGGAACCATATTTTTCAAAATCCGATACTTGGCCGTTTGCCTGGCCTTTTTCAGACATGTTCCACCTGTCGTCAAAAATATAGCCGATACCTGCATAAAAATTGCCTGCAATTTGCTTCAGCACTGTTTCATAAAACCGAAAAAATGTATAATCAAGCGGATTTTCATTAGCCAGCTTAGAATCGCTTCCCAAACCAAAACTACTTTGTGGGTATTTATAAAATCTAAAATCGCCTATAAAATCATACTTGTTATCCTTTGTCCAGATGTTTGACTGCAAAGGTATGATCACCTGCTTTTTTTGAGTATATGCAGGGTTAACAGTAATTGTTGATATACGGGTGTTAGGCGCTGTCCGGAAAACCACATTACCTGATAATGTACCTGCCAGGTCTGTCTGCAGTGTGTACCCTACCGCAGGCACAATAGATATTACCGGCTTGGTAGTTACCGAATCGGCCTTACCCTGCTTATAGTTTTTAACAAACATTGATCTGATCACATCAAACAGATCTTTTTCAAAAGTAGTATCAGGATGCGCGACAGCTAAGGTATCTTTAAACTTTGTACGCCCTATGGGAATGTACCTTTTATCTTGCGCATAAAGATTTGTATTACTAAATAATAAAGTAGTCAATACAAAACTTAAAATAGCTATTTTTTTCCTGCGCATTAATAATTGTTACCTGGATACAAAACCACTTATGGTTTGCAATTATAAATAATATACCTGAATAGTTGTTTGAGCACACCAATTACCGTGCCTTTAAACGAGGGTCGAAAGTAAATTTATTCACACTGGTTATTTTTATCTTTTCAAAATCGGGATGTGCCGGATTAAACAAGTAATTATATTCCAGGTCAATAATGGCCGAGGGTACTTTTAAAACGGCTGTCTCCATTTTGCGCAACCAGGTATCGCCCATAAGCTGGGTAATAGGGTAATTAATTACCTTATGCCAATTTGCATTAAGCTTAGTGAGTCGCGCTGCGGTGATCTCAAAAACCGGTACGGTATCAGGTATGTGCCATATCGCGACCGAAAAATCACCGCTATATAATGATGTTCCTGGCGTATGTGCCAGTTTTTCAAGGCATGATAGAGCAAGCGAGCCGCCTGTATAAATAAGGTATTGCCCCAGTGAGTTCCACCGGCCGTCAATTCCTGATCCCTTACGGTCGTTGGCATATTTAGTTTGGCTTATGCGGAATACGTTCAAATCAGTTTAGAATACTAAGTTGCAGTAATGGGTTATAATGATTTCAGCAAGCTTTATCAGGCCAGTACACCGTAATCTATACGAATAAGCTGATTGAGCACTATACTTATGCCTGTTAAGGTATCAAGCAAATCAAATGGTATGGCATCAATGCCAGGGTTATAGTGTTTTAACCAGCTTTTAAATTCATCAAGAGAACCAAAAGTATCAAGGCCTTTATCAAAAAGTTCAAAAAGCTGTATAATGTGCTCGCTAAGCCCCCGGTTTAACTCACGTGAGCCCTGAATATGCTTACGCAAGGTAGGCTCTGTAATATCAAGCCACCTGGCTATATCAATTTGTGTAGCACCGGTAACCTGTAACAGATCGGTAATAGCGTCAGAACGCAGGCCTTGCTTAATGGCACCCAATTTAGCCAGGGGCGATTTAAAGTAAGCTTCATAAGGCATTAACAAGTCATTTACCATTGATGCTGTTTCTGTTTCTGGCATAGTATAAGGCCTTGACACCGCACGTTTAGCCTCAATACCTGTTTCGTGACTTTTTATTGCTTTGTTCATATACAAATGTAATTATTTTCTATTTAAAACAGAAATATTTTGCTTTAAATATCATTAAAGATGACTTTAGATTTAATTTAAATGAAAGCCCAGTCAAGGAAATATTAAAATGCCAAAAAAATTAGCAATTGTAAAATAATCATTGTACCTTTGATATAAATTATGCCAATAATCATTTAAATCATAATGAAACCACTATCCTATTATTCTAAGTCAGCTCTGATTTTGGCTACCCGTATTGATGAGTATTTTGTTTATATCGAAGGGGAACCCCTGGCAGATCAACCTCCTGTCAAAGAAAATTCTAAATCCGTAACAGCACAAAAAGCTTGGGAACGTGAACCTGAATTTGCCACCATATCGGGCATGGCGCTATTTTTAGGCTTTACCAGCAAGCAGGAATTTGAAGCCTATGAACAAAACGGTAAATATGCCCAAGTATTGAAACGCGGGCGCCTGCGTGTAGAAGCGGCCTACGAGGCCCGCTTACACCAAACACCAACCGGGGTAATATTTGCCCTTAAAACCCTGGGTTGGAATGATAAACCCGAAACCATCAAACCAACAACTAAAACAGATGATACACTAAAAATAGAAATCATCAATAGTGGCCCCTTACCTGCCGGGAGCGAAAAAGAGGTGACTTTATAACATCAGTTTGGCCTAACAAGCAATACCTATTTAATAATTAAAAAATTTATTTCTATTCTAACTAATTTTATTAGTATATTTGAATCAATGCTATTCCAAATAGCATTAAAAGCATAAATTCACTACACTGCTTTTCAGTTCTAACCATATTAATTATATTATGACAAATGATATCAATGCTCCACCATTTAATGGCCTGGGGGGCTCTGTCCTTTTCAGGCAAAATTATTTTTCAAATGCCCATGTAGTTGTTAACCAGGGCGGCACCAGCTCAGGCAAAACATACGCTATTGAACAGGTACTATTTTGTTTAGCATGTACTCATCCTAAATCGGTTATCACCGTAGTAGCCCAGGATATCCCTAACCTTAAAGCTGGTGCCCTGCGCGATGCGCAACATATTTATGACAACTCAGTAGTATTACAAACCCTGATAAAAAGTTATAATAAAACCGACCGTGTGTTTCAATTTAACAATGGCAGTATCCTGGAATTTAAAAGCTATGATAATGCCCAGGATGCCAAATCGGGCAAGCGCGATTACCTTTTCATCAACGAAGCCAACGGTATTACCTGGGATGTATACACCGAACTGGCCTTACGAACCAAACAGCGCATATTTATTGATTATAACCCCAATACAGGCTTTTGGGTTCATGAGCGGCTAATTGGGCAGCCAAACGTACAGCTTATTATATCTGATCACCGGCACAACCCTTTTCTGGATCAAAAGGTAAGGGACAAAATAGAATCGCTGAAAAAAGAGGATATCGAACTCTGGAAAGTATACGCTCGGGGCGTTACCGGAAAAATTACCGGCCTGATATTTAACAATTGGTACATCTGTAGCCAGATACCCGAAAATGCAAAGCTTATAGCATCCGGACTCGATTTTGGTTTTACCAACGATCAAACCGGCTGTCTGCAAGTGTATCAACAAAACGGCGAGCTCTGGGTTAATGAGTTATTTTATGAAACCGGCCTCACCAATACCGATATAGCGCATAAGCTTAATGAATACGGCGTAAGCAAAAAAACAGAGATCATTGCCGATAGTGCAGAGCCTAAATCGATAGAAGATCTGAAACGTATGGGCTGGTATATTACCGGTGCTAAAAAAGGAGCAGATAGTATTAAAAACTCTATTGATATCCTTAAGCGCTACAAAATAAATGTAACCCGCAACAGTATTAATTTACGCAACGAACTTAACCGTTACAAATGGCGGGTTGACCGCAGCGGCAAAACCATTAACGAACCTATTGATGCCTGGAACCACCTGATTGATCCTCTGAGATATGTTGCCTTAAACAAATTAAGCGCCAATAATCAAGCACGATTAAGATCACGTTTGCCCTTCAATCCCAGACCGCAATTAATCAATGGCTTGATGGGTTTGTAAGCTATCTCCGCTTACATATACTGATATCTTAAAATTACTAATAATCCGCTTTTGCGGATATCACACATTCCGCAAAGGCGGATACTCAAAAATTATGATCGAAAAAACACTGCAAACTACCGATGGCAAATTACGGGTAAAAATACCTGATCAATTAAACGAGCTAACCTTGGGACAAATGATGGCCTTGCAAGAGAAACCTGAGCTAAACGATATAGAAGCGATCAGCATACTTTCGTGTATAGCCGTCGAGACTCTGAACAATGTAAAAATGCTAATGACTTTCAAGTTTTTAGCGATGCTGTACTATCCCTATCGTACCAGATCAAATACCTCTACAATAGCGAAACAACACCGAAAGAGGTTACTTTTATTTTGGATCATGACCGTAGCAAACCAGTTACCAAGGTAGTTAAAGTAACTCATAACCTTTCGGTAGAGCCGGCCGGCGCTTTTATGGCGGCAAAAGAAGTCATTTCCGATGAAATTAACGACCACATTAAAAAATATGGCGATGATGACTGGCAGGAGAATTTCAATCCTTCATTAAATGCCTGTTGCCATGTGCTAGCCCATTACTTTTTTTGCAGGGTAACCGGTAAACAATACAATGAGTACCAGGCCGAAGAGTTTTGCGCCGAAATAAAAAAGATGCGGGTAACGGAGGCACTGCCCATAGCCAAACATTTTTTTACCTGTTATCCCAGCTTATTAACGAGGAAAACCAGCTACTGGCATCGGCTCCTACAGCGTTTGAAAAACGGGCGGGTATTCAGGCCTTTGAAAAGTTTAAGTATATCAACACCGTAAATGCCCTTGCCAGTGGAGATATCACCAAATGGGATGCCGTAATGAACATGCCTTACGAGCGGGTGCTTACCAAACTCCTGCTCAACAAAACCGAAGCCGATTATCAGAAAAGATATAGTGAACTCAATCGTGAATAAGGTATTTTAAATATTGTCATTTCGATTGAGCATGGGGGCCTGAGCGTTGTGCGAAAGAGAAATCTTATACAATATAGAAAGCTAATATTTCCAAACTTACGAAGTTTTAAAAACTTCGTAAGTTTTCAATCCGCCTAAACCTAAAGGTGGAAATATCATACAAACAATTCAAACACCCAATCCCTGTTAGGTAAATCATTAAAACGAAAACTCCCCCTTCAGGGGCGGGGGGCTAAATTTTTATGCGCAATCAAATAGAAGCCATTGTACAAACACTTACCGGTAACCCGGCATTTGCTTATGGCACCCAAGCTGAACTAAATACACTTGCCGACGACGCCGCATTCCCTTGCGTATTCATGTATCCGTTGCAACCGATTGAGGTATCTCCACAGGTTAACGGTTCGGTAGATAATACGTTTACTGCCTACATCGAATTTCTGTATAAAACAGAATTTGGCCAGTATACCGTCGATAACGAAACTTATGTGAACCAGGCCTTGCAATTGGCCAACGAGTTTATTGTGAAAGCATCCAAATACCGAGATGGCGATGGCAGGTACTTCCGCATTAAAGCGGGCATCAAAGCAAAGGCACAACCCGTTTATAATAAATATGATAGCAATACCACTGGTATAGGTTTAACTATAACGCTGGCCACCATGTACTATGATTCTTTTTGATCTGGCCAAATGAAACACCTAAACCTTAATCTGCAACCTAAATTCAAAAAATCACATGAGTCTCATAGCCAAAATAGAACAAGTTAACTGGGTTAGCACCTACCCCGATCAAAATGGCGGCGAAATTGACAGCGCTGATGTACTGATATCCATTATTGATACCGCTACCGGCAATTATGCCAACGGAAATAACTGCGTGGTTACCTACCAGATAGATGATAACGGCTCCATAAGTACCAGCAGCGTTATAATTCCCGGGCAATCAGTAAAAATAGATAGCGGCATAGTACGTGAAAGCCATTATAATGAGCATGGCGAACAAACCTTCAGCAGCTATAAAAACTATTCCATTGTATCCATGCAGCCTGGCAGCAGTACGCCTCCTGCCAACCCGGGCATCTGCAATTTGAAAATTAATTTTATAACGGTTGATAAGCCTGAATCGGCTATTGGCGCTGCTGATGCACAGATCACCATTAATGCCACATCAAGCTACTCTCCTATTCAGTACAGTATTGATTTTGGGGCTACCTGGCAATTTTCGCCCACTTTTACAGGGTTAAGCGGTGGTCTGGAACAACCTTTAGTGAAGGATAGTAACCCTTTAGGCTGCGCCGATCAAGCTTTTGTTACTATACCAACTTTACCAAATCTACTTATTGATGATCCTTCCGTAACGCTTTCGGGCGGTAATGTCTCCCGCTGGAACGCGGCTTTTAACCCTATCGTATTTACCTACCAGCGTAAGGATTTTGGCGTTATAAACATAACTGAGGATACTGCAACCGGTTATGCCAAAATAGCGGTAAATGCTACCCTGCTTAATACCACTACTGCCAGGTACAAGGTTAATAAAGGTGACAAGATTTACTTAAACGCATCTCCGTATATCGGCATTTATGATGTTGTTAGTGCGGGCAACTCCAACCAGATCGTTATCCAAACTCCTTTTAGCGGCAATGCAAGCGGATATGTCAATATCAACAGTATGCGGCCTTATTATAATGTAATTACCCGTATTACCTATCAGGATAAACTAACTGGCCGGCAAAGCATCATCACATCAAGTAATAGCCCTAACAATGAAGGAATTATCAAAGCCGACCTTTCTAACTTCTTGCAAAGTCAGCTTCGTCCAAATGATGAAAGCGATTACACACAGCTCTGCTTCAAGGATGACAACCTCTGTACAAGCTATCAGATAGCTTATGCCGAACATTATGATGATGGAACGACAGAAGGTTTCACATCAGCTTTTACCACTATCCTCTACACATACTATGTGGTTTATGCTGCCAAACAATTGGGCGAGCGTTATGGTGGTAACCTGGCAGCCTACGTACCTTTCCGGATCATGAATAACCCCGCACTATTGGCCCGCTGGGTAACAGATTTTGCCGAGCCTGCCTACTCCATAGGTTACCCTTTCGATATCGGTTTTATTTACAGCGAAGACTTAATAGGCTTACAGCTTTATTGCGACCTTATACTGCTGGATATTAACCGCAATCCGCTTGCTGGAGGCCTACAAACCACTTACCTGCTTAATGAGGATACTTCCTTTTTGTTAAAGCAGGATAGCGGTAAATTCATCATCACCGATCAAACCCAGGCAAACATGCCCCTATCACCGCAGCCTGGTTTAAACCGCCTGCTGATCAATAGCAGCTTTCCGCGCCAAGCTTATTACATCAACATCGCCTTAAAATACGATGATCAGGGCATTACTCACCAGGTTACGCAAACCCAAACTATCCGGATAGATGATGCGGTGGATGATAATTCCGTTTACCTGCGTTGGATAGGTTTAAGCGGAGCTAAACCCAGGCAAGAGTAAATGAGCTTAGATTGAAAATATTAGAAGGACAAGTTGCTGTATTACAACAGGAAGTTAACAAACTTAAAGATCACAATAAATCATGAGCTTAAAAACTTTTTTACAAAAAATATTAGACCATATTAAAGATCTGTTTACTAACATACCTAATGAAACAGCCATAGCGTTAAAAATTGGGATCACCATAACAGAAAATATCAAAAATTTTGTCAATTCAACTGCTGCTGATATCCTGACAACCATTATTCCTGGCGATATAGATGATAAAATCAAAGAAAAACTTCAGCTTTCACTTCCTGTTATTTTAACAGAATTGAAACTGGTAGAAAACTCTTTAAACTTATCTCAACCCAACGCTATTATGATTTCGGCAGTAGATACTATAAAAGCGATGGACAAAAACATCAAATCTGGAGTACTACATCAAATGTCCATCCTGATAACGCAATTAGTAGCCGATGGAAAGTTAAGCTGGAGTGATGGCGTTTATTTATCTCAATGGTATTATGAGCATAAATTTAAAACAACCGATATTAATTAAATAATTAATACTGTTTTTGTGAAGTGCCCAGGAGCAGATTCGAACTGCCACACCCTTACGAGTGCCACCCCCTCAAGATGGTGCGTCTACCAATTTCGCCACCTGGGCTTTTGTTTACAAAAGTAAGGTCATAAGTCAACAATAATCGACTTATGACCTCTTTTTCAAATTCGGCGTGCCCGAAGAGAGACTCGAACTCTCAAGAGACAATTCTCAACGGCTTCTGAGAC
>NZ_JBCECK010000027.1:0-50657 GCF_039207105.1 Mucilaginibacter sp. | reverse complement strand
AGTCTACATCGTTCAGGTTCAGATAAGCAAAAACCAAAAAAGAGAGCAGGAAAATTATATTTAAAACAACAAGCATATGTTTTTATTTATGAATTAGTAATAATATGAGTGCATATAATGGGTGAACCAATTTAAAAATAAATCCTTGTATACCTCTATTTTCGTATAATTAATTATAACTTTTCTGCCCTCATATGCAAATTAGTCCCTCATTATTCCTTGTAAAGCATCCTCGCGTTTGGCATAGGATATTAATAGCTTATTATAGTTTTCCAATAATGATATGTACCGATCTTTCCAGATATGGTTACCTGGTATTTCTTCAGAAACCGGATCTGTATTGTTAAAATCATTAACGGTTTTATGATTTTTCAAAAAGTCCTGTTTTGAAAACAGATCTGGAAACTCAACAGAAAAATCGTGTTTCAGAACAATCCCCAGCCGGTAAATTATTTCTGGTTTAAGGTATTTTTGGTTAAACCAGTTATAAACCGATCTGCGGTTAACATGAGTCAGGCGTGCAATTTCAGAAATATTCAATCCCTTTTTCCGGATAGTCAGTTCTACGATCCGTCCGTGATGGCTTTCCATAATTTATACGTGTTTTTATATGATTGGTGACAAAGTTTTTATTACGATAAGTTTAGAAGATTAAATTTTGCTTAGTGCTGTTTGTTCGGTATCGATCACTAATGCGCAGTTAAGTTCTTTCATAAGCATAACTACAGATTTGCCGTTTATTTTAAGCACTTCGCCCTGCCAGTCTAATAACAAACCATTTTCAACCTTAAGCTGATCCCCAACTTTAATGCGGGGCATACTTACCGCTTCAATATTTTCATGACTATTGATAAGGTTTTTTATACGTTCTATTTCTGAATCAGTGATGGTGGCCGGTTTGCCGCAATGATTAACAAAGTTGACAACACCCATTGTTTGCCTAACCATTAATTGCTCCTTAGGGTCGGCATTTACAAATAAATAAGAGGTGAACAGTGGAAGATCAACCACTTTGGTACGATCCACCCAACGATGTTTTGTTTTTATCGTTGGGCAAAACGAATTGATCTTTTGAGTTTGCAAAAGTTTATCAACTTTCTTTTCCCATCGTGATCGTGTGTAAACAACCATCCATTTGGAGGCTTTACTTTTTTCTGTTGTTGTGAAGCTTGTCATAATAATACTGTGAGAGTTATGTAAATAATTTAATTTTTATGGCAACAACGTAATTACATTGTACAAAAAATCAACAGTATAAATAACAAATGAAACGGGCTTGACTATGGGTTGGGGTGAACACATAACCTGCTACAATTGTGAGAATTAGGGTGCTGCTAAGGTAAATTTTTCACATTTCACCCAAAGGCTGCGTAAGCTCACTTTTTGGCTGTTAAGGCTCAAGTATTATTTTAAAGGGTTAAAAAGAAATTTTTAAATTTTGTAAAATATTTGACTATTGGATATCCTACTAAATGGATTGGGGTATTATTTGTATGGATGTCGGGGAATAGTGGGGATATTTTTCCCCGTTTTTTTGCAAAGAAACGATTTAAGCAATTTAGCTATAAATAGGAGAGGGGACAATAATTGCAGGTAAAAAAAAAGAGGTTGGTACCCCTACCAGCCTCTTCAAACTTGATTTTTTAACTTTGTAATTATTTGATAATTATAAAGCAAGTATTAAGCCAAATTAAATTTTAGCTAAATGCCTATTACGTTCCAAAATAAATAATGCCTGATTTAATTTTCATATCCTTAAATAAGGATGGCCTTAGTTGTTTTTAAAGCCATTGCTTTTAAGTTTAAGTTTCGCGTTTCCGGCAAGTAAAATATCCTGCAGGCGGTAATAATCATAAGTGATCCTAAGGAGAAGCGGATTTTCCTGATTTTTTGCGTTTAGTTCATCAATCTTGTTATTGAGGTAGTTTAACCTTTCTCTGATCGTAAAAAAATGAATGTCAAGATCTTTGTTATCAAAAATATCGGATAGTATGCTTTGATATTCCGCGGTTAATTCATCATCTTCTTCCATATGAATTCTTATATATTAGGGTATGTTAAAGTTAGATTAACTAAAAATGGAAGTCAAGTTAACATACGGTTAGATTGTTAGATGTTTAACTGTAATCATGAATTAGATAGAATATAGTTAGATTTTTGGATTGGTCAGTAACCATAAAGGCGCTGTTTACAGCGCCTTTATGGTTTATTAATTAGTGATGCTTAAAAGTTGGCAGCAATAGTTTCCAAATACTCCTCAATAGGTACCGAATTACGAAGCGATACCAGATAATTGCCCATATTACCGATTACTGTACGGAACTTTTTACTTTCGCCAATAGCCAGGTCATTTATAGCATTTACGATAACCTGCGGATCATCTTTTTGGCTATCATCAGCAGTAGCGAAAAGATGTTTTAGTTTGCCTGTTAATTCATCATATGCCGTGATGTTAGGATCAGTATTCCAAACTACGTTATTGATAAAGTTATTATCATGGGAACCACCTTGTTCAATAAGCCTAAGTTCAATATTGAGCGGTTTCAGTTCGTAATACAGGCCTTCTGTCAGGCCTTCCAATGCAAATTTCGACATGTTGTACAAAGACCCTAATGGAGCGGCTGTTGTAACGCCCATGAATGAGCTGATATTAATAAACATACCACCTTTATTAGCCCTAAAATGTGGTAAAAATGCCCGGATAATATTGATAGGCCCGCGGGTGTTTACAGCAAATTGCCAATCTATATCGTTTTCTTTTGCAAGCTCAAGTGCGCCATAAGTACCCATACCTGCATTATTAACCACCACATCAATTTTACCAAATGCGGCTATGGCATCAGCTGTGGCTGTTTTTACCTGTTCAATATCAGTTACATCCAGTTTGAATATTTTGATATTGGGATATTGATTTAATTCTGTTTCGTTTTCGGGTGTGCGCATAGTTGCTGCAACATTCCAGCCTTGCTGAGCAAAGTGTTTTGCTGTTAATTTGCCTAAGCCGGTGCTGGTACCGGTTATAAATATAGTTTTCATGATGTTTTTCTTTTATTGACAAAGATATTTGATAAATGATATACTTTTGTAATCAGTATCATAGAGTATACCAGTGAAAGTAATGAATGTCGTATGCTATTTGGGTTTAGCCAAAAACAGAAAAGCTTCAATCCTAATGGATTGAAGCTTTTCTGTTTTTATAGTTAAGTTTAAATATTATGCTAAATTTTCATTAAAGAAATCAATGGTACGTTTCCAGGCAAGTTCTGCGGCTGCCTTGTCATAACGTGGGGTAGTATCATTATGAAAACCATGATTTACGTTTTCGTAAATAAAAGCCTGATATTTTTTGCCATTTGCTTTTAAAGCAGCTTCATAGGCTGGCCAACCTTCTGTGATCCGGGTATCTAATGATGCGTAATGAAGCATGAGCGGAGCTTTAATTTTAGGTACATCGGCAGCAACAGGCTGGCTACCGTAAAACGGCACTGCGGCAGCCAGTTCAGGCACACGAACAGCCATCATGTTAGCTATGCCGCCGCCAAAGCAAAAGCCTACAACACCAACTTTGCCATTACAATCGGGGTGATTTTTAAGGTAATTAAATGCATCAATAAAATCTTCTTCCATTTCGCCTTTGTCCCGTTTACTTTGCAAGGCACGCCCATCATCGTCATTACCAGGATAACCACCCAGAGGTGTCAAAGCATCGGGGGCAAGTGAAATAAAACCAGCCAAAGCAGATCTTCGACCCACATCTTCAATATAGGGGTTCAACCCGCGATTTTCATGAACTACAATAATGCCGCCGAGCTTTTTTTGTGCATCAATTGGTTTTGATAATAACCCTTTTATATTTCCGCCACCTTTAGGTGAAGGATAGGTAATATATCCGGATTTTAAACGAGGATCGTCAGCCTTTATCTGTACGTTCCCTTTATAATCTGGCATTAGGAAAGCCATGAGAGCGGGTACGGTTAAACCACCTACAGCAAAAAGTGATAACTTTTCTACAAATAAACGCCGGCTTAGCCGATTGTGTGCATAATCATCATACAGATCAAATACTTCCTGGCTGATGTCTTCCTTGTTAATTTGGCTCATAGTTAAAGGTTTAATCAAATCTAACGATTCGTGGCAAAGATTTGCCATTCAAATATTAACATTTCGCATAACGTAAAGTTTTTAAGGCTATTTATAACAAGGCAGCTTTTTTCTTGTTGATAGTAACATTACCGTTTAAATAAAGGTCTATTATTTAAAAGCAGGTTTCAGGGTATGGCTTCATATGAAGAAAAAGTGCATTTAGCATTAAATGAATGGCAACAAAAGATGCAAAAAAATCCATCCTTTGCTAACCGCATGGCTAAAAGTATACAGTGTAAAATCAATAATATTATACCCGAGAAGCTGCACAAAATAATAACGATAACTATCGAAAATATGATTAAGGCCGTACTTTTTGGTGCTAAGTATACCACTACAAATAAATTAGCGAATGATGCCTCCCTGCAATTGAAAGAGAGTTATATTAAACAACAAATAAGCATTTATCAAAAAACGGCCACCGTAGAAGGTGCTGTTACAGGTGCGGGAGGCATATTAATGGGATTGGCTGATTTCCCTGTCCTTATCGGGATAAAAATGAAACTGCTTTTTAGTATTGCGGTTTTATATGGTTTTGATGTGAAGGATTATAAGGAAAGGTTATATATACTTTATGTTTTCCAATTGGCTTATTCCAGCCAGCAACGGCGTAATCAGATTTATGATTTGTTAAAAAACTGGGAGAACTATAGTATCCATTTGCCTCGTGATGCAGATGAGTTTGACTGGCGCACCTTTCAGCAGGAATACCGTGATTATATTGATCTTGCAAAAATGGCCCAACTAATACCGGTAATTGGAGCCGCTGTAGGTGCTATTGTTAATTATCAACTCATAGCACTACTGGGTGAAACCGCTATGAATTGCTACCGGATGCGTGTACTAAAACCTTTAAGAATACAAGATCAGGATATTTAACTTAATATTGGTATTCACTCAAAACTAAATATCCAATCATAAGCCTGCATGCACTGTTCACGGATGTTTTGAGGCATTTCAGAACTATCTCGAAATTTAAAGAACATGATTTTCGAATCAACATAATTAAGTTGAATGTGATTAATGATCAGATCGTGCTCCTGCACTTTGTTAACCCCGTGCCGCGAATTAAACCAGTACCAGTGTTCTTCCTGAATTTCTTCAAGAACCTGATAAAAAATATTCACCTGGGATTGAAAAAAGGTTTCTCTCTGTTTCATAATGAAATTGACTAAAGGGTTTATTGAATAGCATATTTCAAGTTCTATGCCACCTGTTTTTTAAAGGTAATTGTGGTATTAATAGCTACCAGACTGGGGAAAATATTGCAGATATGATGAGTTTTGTATCAACTTTGTTACCCGAATTGGGCTAAAAAAACATCAAGCATCGGTATAAAAATTAAGTGCCGGATGAGGTTTCCGGCACTTAATGATGGGGGGCTTATTTTTTAACGCTGGCTAATGGGTAAACATAATTAGCCGGATATATGCTTCTATACATGAGGTAGGTTACTGTTACCATAATGAAAGCAATAATGGCATCAATAGTGCCAGCAGGGCCAACAATAGTCAGTTTGGAGCTGAAGGCGAAAATGATATCGAAGAATATCCCTGCAAATACCCATTCTTTTAATCTCAATAATTTATCCGGGACTAAAAGAACTATAATTCCTGATAATTTGGCAACGCCCAATACATAAATAAAATAAGCAGGGTATCCTAACTTCAGCGTAATGTCCCAAACAATTGGGTTTCTGGTAAGTTCAAAAAAACCGCTGGCTCCAAACCATAAAGAGGTTAATACTGCGCCTGTCCAATAAATTCTTTTTGCATTTTTAAGTGTCATGATTTTGATGATTAAGTGTTTATGATGGTTCAAATGTGGGCTTTACAGCTGTAAACGACCAGTTGTTTCTGTGTGAACCGGACAAAGTAAAAGCTGGAAAAGACATTTTGATAGTTCAGGAATTTTCGCGGTCTCTGTGGTTAACATGATCTAATATATTTTACTGTAATATTTGGAGATGTAAATAAAATACCATTGCTTTGTATTGCAAAGTACTTTATATGGAAGAAAAAGATATTTATTCCGAGATCAGTTCCATCCGAACGCTTATGGAGCGGTCGACAAAATTTATTTCCCTCAGTGGCTTAGCTGGTGTAATGGCTGGCATTTATGCCTTAATAGGTGCAGGCATAGCATACAAACTGCTTTACGTAGATCATGTTGGAATTTATTCAAATACGACCAATGTTACAATCCAGCTGTTTGTAATAGCTTTAATTGTATTAGTGCTTTCTATAACCACCTGTATTTGGTTAACTACTCGTAAGGCTAAACGCAAAGGCCAAAAAGTATGGAACCAGAGTAGCAGCCTACTGTTAAAAAGCGGTGGCTTGCCACTATTAACTGGTGGTTGTTTTGTTTTGCTCTTGTTTATTCAGGGGCACTTTGGTATTATCGCACCCGGTTGTCTGCTGTTTTATGGCCTGTCATTGGTTGCTGCCGGACAATATACCTATAGCGATGTAAAATGGCTTGGTATATGTGAAATAGCATTGGGGTTGCTTACCACCCTGATACCGGGTTACGGCCTTTACTTTTGGGCATTTGGTTTTGGTGTACTGCATATTTTGTATGGCAGTATGATGTACTTTAAATACGATCGTGAAAATAGCGTTAACTAATTTTGATAAGGCTTTTGAAAACCGAATACGCCTACAAATCATGAGCGTACTGGTAGCTAACGAAAGTTATGATTTTAACTCGTTAAAAGATTTGCTGGAGGTAACTGATGGTAACCTGGCATCGCATTTGAAAGCTTTGGAAAAAGACGAATATATAACTGTAAATAAATCCTTTTTGGGGCGCAAACCCAATACGCGGTATCATGCGTCTGATAAGGGGATCACTGCCTTTAAAAAACACCTTGAAGCACTCGAAAATTTAATAAAGCAGCAGAAAAGGTAAGTTTTTATTGAATTTGAATTATTCAATACACCCCAATAAGTGATGAAGTATTTTGTTGAGGAAAATTCGATTGTAAGGGAAATTTGGGGCAAAGCCGATACCGTTCTGTTTATTTTTGCAGCTTCTTCTGCTGAATTTGCCCTTAATAAAGCAGTTGATTGGCTTTACTTCACCGGCAAACTACCCGCTGATCCATTGGGCAGACTGTTTTCTACCGTAACCTATGGCCAACGGATAATTTTTGCTACTACCGACGCGGCTTACGCTGCTATTGATCAGGTTACTACCATACACAAACATGTTGAAGCGGCTCGAGGAGCCAATATACCCGATTGGGCTTACCGGGATGTGTTGTTTATGCTGATTGATTATTCGATACGTTCATATGAGTTATTGGAACGCAACTTAACACTGGCGGAAAAAGAAGAAGTGTTTATGGTGTTTTACAAAGTAGGCTTTAGGATGGGTATTGAAGGTTTGCCCACGAACTACAATGCATGGAAAACTATGCGACAAAAGCACCTGGATCAGGATCTAAAATTGAGTGATTTTACTCGCGACTTGTTCAAGCGCTATCGCCATCATTTAGGCGCAATAAGATACATTTTACTGCGGTTAGTTCAGGCACTAATGGCTCCTGAAAGAGTAAAAACATTGTTGGTATTAGGAAAAATAAAGTTGCTAAAGCCTTTACTTTATATGTATAAGTTGAGCGCAGGTATCAAATTGCAGAGGTTTCTCAGAAATGCTTTGTTGCCTGCTAAGTACAAACTTCAAATTCAGAATATGGAACGGTTTAGTGAGCCGTTACAATAGCCATATCCTGAATTTGAAGCTGTTATGATAAGATGTTTACTGGGTGCTTATCTCCAGTTGTTTACCTTCTTTCAATGCCGCGTCCGTAATAAAATAACCATCAAGTTTTTTACCTCCATAAGTGATTGATGTTATTTTTTTACCGTTGTTCTTTTTGATGATTGTAAAGCTTTTGCCTGTATCTCCGAACTTAAAATTCACTTTGTCAAATAAGGGAACCGAGACAATATACTGAGGATCGGCTGGAGAAAAGGTGTAAAATCCCATCGCGTTGAACACATACCATGACGACATTTCACCTGCATCATCCATACCTGCGTAAGCCAGCTTATCTTTTCCCATATCATAAAAATGGTTCATGATGCTATCCAGTATAACCTGAGATTTTTCCTGTTTGCCCACAAAATAATACATGAATGGCGTGCTGTGATCAGGTTGGTTACCCTGGCAATACTGGCCGATAAAGCCAGATATGTTTTCGGCTTCATAGCCTTTCCACGGAATGGTAAAAAGTGAATCCAGTTTCTGCTCAAATTTGACTTTGTTCGGAAACAGTGATACTAAACCCTGCGGATCATGCGGCGCAAAAAAAGTAGACTGCCACGCATTGGCCTCACGGTACATGTACTCAAAATAAGGATAATCGGGCCTGAAATTTTTTACCCAGCTGCCATCGGCCAAACGACCACGCATAAATCCGGTTGAAGCATCAAACACGTTTTTATAATTACCTGTTTTGCTCATCAGCATTTTGTAATTGGCTGTGTCGTTTAATGCTTTGGCTAATAGGGCTACAGCATAATCGTCATAAGAATACTCTAACGTTTTAGTTACGGCGGCTTTAGTTACCGTATTGGTAACAGGATGCTCTACATCCAATTCGGCAATGTATCCTTTGGTGTTAAATTCGGTAATGTAGGGTCTTGTACCGCCCTCTACAGTGGCGTTTTTTAATAAAAGCTCATATGCCTTTTTTACATCGTAATCCCGTAAGCCTCGCAAATATGATCCTGCGATAAATGCCGATGCATGGTCACCGTGAAAAAAGGTAGGCATGAAGCCTTTAACTTCACCTTTATCTATTAATGATTTAATTACATCGTTAGCTACTTTAGGAGTTAATAATCCTAACAATACCAGTTTATTACGGTAATCGTCCCATAAGGATGGTTCTGTATAATAGTTAAAGCCTTTATTTACAACCTTACCGCTAAGGTCGGTAAAGTCGCCATTATTGTCGCTGCGCAAGGCAGGCCACAAGAACGACCGGTACAGACAGGAGTAAAATATACCTTTTTGCCTTTCCGTACCACCTGTTATCGTGATCTTTGAAAGCAGTTGGTTCCAGGTATCAGTAGCTTCTTTTCTTACCTGATCAAAACTTTTGTTCAGCATTTCTTTTTCCAGGTTTTCTTTAGCGTTTTTTATGCTTACGAACGAAAATCCGATCTTGATCTCCAAAGGCTTATCCGCATCAGCGAAATTTACTACAGGAACTGTTTTGCTATCGCTTTTTACAGAGTCAATATTTTTAATAGTATGATTGGTTACCGCATAGAAATACATTTTTTCGCCAGCTTGCTGAAAGCCAGTAAAAGTATTTTCGCCTTCTTTTATAATGTTCCAGCTTTTTACCCTTTCGTTTGACATAGATAGGTCTGCAATAAGCTTTTTGCTTTCACCTGCTTTAAAAGTGTATTTGTGGAACGCGCCGCGCAGGGTAGAGGTAAGCTCTGCATTAACACCGTACCTTTCCAGGTAAACCTGATAATATCCCGGATGAGCCGATTCGTTTTTGTGATTAAAAGCAGATTTATAATCATCCGGATTTATAGTACCGGTGGCAGGTAGCAAGGGAATATAACATAAATTCCAATGCCCTTTGCTGGTATGGCTGAAACCGTAAATCACCTTGTCTTCATACTGATAACCCGAACCGCTATGAAATTGAGTAACCGGAGTTAACTGCACCATTGCATTAGGCACAGATGAGCCAGGAAATACCTCAGCTCCCCAAACCCTTCTGGTAGGTGTATATCCGGCATCTTTAGCATCCCATAAAGTTGCGGTACCTAATAAAGGGTTAACATAATTAGCGGGTGACTGCTGCGCTCGTGATTGGTAATTCACAAACAGGAACATCAAAATGAATACAATACTTGATTTCATAGGTGATTTGGCTTTATTACTGGTAGTTTTTAATTGAGCACCAAATGTATAAAACTACGGGTAAGTTAACATACATCATGATTGAATAATTGCCGCGTAAAGCTTTGCATGATTATAAACAGAAGGTAATTCGCCCAGTTTGGTGATCCTGGTATAACCGAGTTCAGTAAACAGGGTAGCTAAATTTTCAAAAGAGACAGGGTAAGGTGCCCATTGATTAGAGCTATCAGTGTCATATTCAACAATAAGGAAGCTTTTGGCTTTCGCAAAATAACCTTCCAATTTGTATATAAGCTTTTGTTTATCTTTTATAAAATGCAGGGAATTAGCCATTAATATACCATCAAGAGGTGGTAATACCAGTACATCTGTCTCAAAATTTGCTTGGGTGAAATTTACAGGAATATTGAGTTGCTGCTTTTGCAGGTCAACAGCATTAATAGAGCTGCCGGCTGGTAAAAGCTTGAAAAGAGCCTCTGTAAAGGTACCTGTACCGCAACCAAGATCGGCCCAGTATTGCTGCTGATGTATGTTAATCCCTTTACTGATGAGAGATATAGCATCTATTTGTTTCATCTGATTACAATACTAAAGAAAAAACGATTGAAATGAATCAAAGTCAGATGAGAAAGCTTATTTATGTTGTGCTATTTTCCGGCACTGGTATTAATTATGTTATTATGCTGTTTACATATTATAACTAATAGTTACAAAATAATCGATGATTTAATGCTTGCTTAACATTCTAAAAATGAAGGCGGTCCTATTTTAGTACCGTGAAAAACCTTTCCTATCTTATATTATTCCTCCCCGTGAGGAAATATCATCAGCAATTGCCTGCCTGTGTAAGCTACCATTGTACAGGTCTGTTACAACAACAATCACATAGTTGTAAAACGGTAAATACTTTCAATTTTAAAGCGCGCTTGTTAAAGACTCCAGTCTGCGCTATTAACTGATACCTTCTCTGCTTCACATAAATCAATTGAGTAAGAACTTAAAAAACAGGAGGATAAAATATATGAAATAAGCTGATGTACGAGGCATAAAAAAGGACGAATTGTTCCACCAATTCGCCCTCATACAAGCCATTAATAATTCATGATTCTGCTAAATGACAAACTAATTAAAAGCTATGCGCAATTCTACAAAAAGAAATGTATATAAATTACTATGTACTATAACGAGATCTGCGGCGATAATATTACTACTGTTATTAATAACAGATACGCTACAGGCTAAAGAGCAAGGAAGTAAAATCACAAATCATTCCGCACAAATAGGTGGCGAAGAAAACGGCGTTTTACAGGGTAAAGTGGTTGACGAAAAAGGGTTACCGCTGATAGGGGTAACCATACAAGCCAAAGAAAACGGCACCAATAAATTAAAAACATCAGTAACTGATATTGACGGCGCTTTCAATCTTAAAAATCTTGAACCCGGCAAAACTTATGAAATTACTTTCAGCTACATGGGTTTTGATAAACAGGTTATTAAAGATTACCTGGTTAAAGCCAATGCTGCAAATGATTTGCAGATCAGGATGCTACCATCTGCCACAAGTTTAAATGAGGTAGTTGTAACAGCACTTGGTGTAAAAAAAGGTGCCGATAAAATTGGTTATGCAGTACAGGAAGTAAAAGGCGATGAACTGGTAAAAGCCAGGGATTCAAACCCTATCACCGGGCTTACAGGTAAGGTTGCAGGTCTTTCTGTGGCGCTTAATGCTGAACTATTGGGTACACCATCGTTATTATTGCGCGGTAACCAGATCACGCTGTTTGTTATCGACGGTATTCCGGTTAGTTCAGATACCTATAACCTTAATCCAGATGATATTGAATCATTCACAGTGCTCAAAGGCCCGGCCGGTGCAGCCCTGTATGGCAGCCGTGCACAATATGGCGCTATCCTGATAACAACCAAAAAAGCAGGAAAAGATAAAGGTTTTACAGTTGAGGTTAACTCCACTACCTCTATTGATAAGGGCTTTATAGCCGAACCTAAAACACAGCATGATTACGGCGGTGGTATGTATGGTCAGTATGCCTATGCCGATGGTTTTGGTGGCGGTCTTCAGGATGCCCAGTATCAATTATGGGGGCCTAAATTTCGTGGTCAGCTTATTCCTCAGTATGATGGTACATACACCCCAGATCAAACCTATACTACTAAATTTGGCGATCTGACCTATACAGGTCATATTAAACCAGAGCCTTACTTAAACCGTGGTTATGTAGATGGCAAAAGCAACCTTGATCGTTTTATCACAGCGGGTTTTCAAACCACTAATAATGTGGCCTTATCTGCCAGTGGTGATAAATATGCCATGCGTTTTTCAGCGTCGGAATCTAACCAGAAAGGTATAGTGCCCAACACAGGTCTTAATATCTTTAATTTTAATACTACGGCCAGCTATCAGATATCTAAACGCTTAACCTTTAATGCAGATCTGAATTTCAATAAAACCTATTCTGATAACGTGCCCGATGTTACTTATGGCCCCAACAGTTTAATTTACAACCTATCTGTATGGACAGGTGGTGAATGGAACGTAGACTCGCCAGATATCAGAAACGTATGGGCACCTGGCAAAGTAAACCAGGTGGCTGTGTTTCCGGAGCACGTACACTACAATAACCCCTGGTTAATGGTAGAAGATTGGACACGGAGCCATGATAAAACAGACGTTAACGGTTACCTTTCATTAAATTATAAACTGGATGAACACCTGAACCTTACCGCACGTTCGCAAATCACTACTTACTCACTGGTACGAGATGAAAAAATGCCCTGGGGCGCCTTTACCTATGCCCGTACACTGGGGCAGGGTGATTTTCGTGAAGATAGAAGGAACCTGTTCGAGAATAATACCGATTTGTTGCTGAATTATAACTATCACGCTGGTAATCTGATCACGCTATCGGGCTTAGCGGGTGGAAGTTTGCGTAATTTTAATTACAATTCCAATTTTACTTCAACCGATTACCTGGTTATTCCGAATGTGTACAACTTCAATAACTCGCTGAATACATTGATGACCAATAACTTCACTTCGCAAATGCGGGTGATCAGTGCGTATGCTTCGTTAGATGCTTCTATTGGTAAGTATGCTACAATTTCGGCCACAGGAAGGATAGATAAATCATCAGCCCTTCCAGAAGGTAACAATAGTTATTTTTACCCGAGCGTATCGGCAACTACCGTAGTTTCAGACTATATCAGGTTACCTGAGGTTATTTCTTCATTTAAATTGCGTGGCTCATTTGCTACCGTACACGGCGATGCTACGGCAACTAATATCGGCGCTACACCTTTTAACGTATACACTACCTTGGGTGGTTCAACGGCTAATAGCCTTTACTCCAACTTTTCGCAGTATGGAAATAATTATTTAAGTCCTTACGGCGGACCCGATTATTCTTTGCAGCCTGTTTATTCAACCAGCAAACCATACAATAACACAACTTCTGCAAATTCACCGGGCAGTATAGTTGATCCAAATATCAAGCCGTTTAACCGTAAAACCTACGAGGAGGGTTTTGATATTCGCTTGCTCAAAAACCGGATCGGTTTAAGCGCTACGCTCTTCCAATATATTGACGGCCCGCAAATTTTGGCCAATCCAATTTCGCCAACATCCGGTTATACCACTTATTATATCAATGCATTAAAAACCCGTAAAACAGGTTTAGAACTTACCCTTACTGCTACTCCGATAAAACTACATGACTTTTCATGGGATGTAATGACCAACTGGTCTACATTTAAAGATGTTTTCCTGGAGCTTCCTCCGGGGCAAACTTATTATAACACCTTCTTCCAAAAAGGCGACAGAACAGATGTTTTGTATGGATCGGCCTTTGTCAGATCACCAGACGGACAAATTGTGTATGATGCTGGAGGTAAGCCATTGAAAAATCCTATCAACCAAAACCTGGGCTATATGAACCCTGATTTTATATGGTCGGTAGGTAACAAATTCAGGTATAAAAACTTTTCATTCAGCTTCCAGTTTGATGGCAGCGTAGGCGGTAAAATATCAGATCGTTTGTATTCATTAACCATGCAGGGTGGCGCTAATATAGCTACTGTTGAAGGAGCATTGGGTAAATCAAGGCTTGATGATGATGTAAACGCCGGTGTTGCTGCCTATAAAGGTACTTACGTTGGCGATGGTGTTCAGGTAAGTAATGGCACCGCCATTAAGTATGATAACTTTGGCCATATTACCAATTATAACCAACTGCAGTTTACCAAAAATACATCAACCAGTACGGTACAAAGCTGGGCTACCCAATACTATGGTCAAGTGGCCGAAGGTTCGTTGGTAAGTAAAACCTATGCCAAGCTAAGGGAAGTACAAATAGGGTACGATTTTCCGAAAGAATGGTTAAGGGGTATGCTTATTAAAAAAGCATCTATCTCGTTGGTTGGGCGTAACCTGCTTTATTTCTACAAGGATAATAAATACAAGGGTATTGATATTGAGCAATTCAACACAGCTGTTGCTACCTCAACACTACAAACCCCAACAACCCGCCGTTATGGTGTTAACCTAAATGTTGTTTTTTAATATTCATAGCTATGAAGATATATATGCAAAAAATACTGCTGTTAGTGATGATGGCAGCTATACTATCAAGCTGTAAAAAGAGTTTTCAGGATCTGTATGAGAATCCTAATAAACCTACCAGTGTACAGGCTTCATTATTATTAAACGGTATATTGAACAATATGCTGGAGGCGCCAGGTGGTCAGCTCGACCGTACTAACCAGTACCAGTTACAAAACAACTCATACTTTGGTAACAATCAGTACAATTTTGGCCCTGGGAGTAATCTATACCCCGTGCTTACCGATGTTACCAATATGGAAAAAGAAGGTGCTGCTACAAATACAGGAGGCATAACACCATACAGCGCTCTGGGCAAATTTTTCAGGGCATACTTTTTTACAAAAATGAGCTTGCAAATGGGTGATATTCCCATGTCGCAGGCATTGCAGGGAGCTACACAATTAAGTCCTGTTTATGATCCGCAAAAAACGGTTTTCCTGAACAGCCTGAACTTGTTAGAACAAGCCAATGCCGATATAACCACCTTGCTAAAAGGTACATCAGCTTTTACCGGCGACATTTATTTTAACAATAGCCTGCAAGCCTGGCAAAAGGTAGTTAATACTTATCGTTTACGCCTGTTGATACACTTGAGCAAGAAGACCAGTGACGCAGACCTTAAGGTGGCTCAGCAGTTTACCCAGATCATTGCTGATCCGGTTAAATATCCTCTTATGCGCAGCACTGCCGATGATTTAAAGTATACCTGGCTAAACCCAACTAACCGTTATCCTTTAAATAAGGAGACCTTTGCCAACGGCGCGCTGAATAACAGTGCTGATACCTATGTGAGCCTGCTAACCACCGATAAGGATCCGCGGGTATTTATCACTACAGATCCCGCACCGGGCTTGGTGAGCTCAGGCCTAAGCCCTACAGATTTTGCTGCTTTTCAGGGTGGTGATATAGGCTTGGATATGGGTGTACTGGCCAGTCAGAATGGCGGCGGTAAATTAAGCTATATCAATCGGTATCGTTACTACTCCGGCTATACAGGCGAAACTACGGCTATTGTAGGTTATACCGAAATGTGCTTTAATATTGCCGAAGCCATTAACCGTGGATGGATAAACGGTGGCCCTTTAGGTGATGCCGAGGCTTATTATAATGCCGGTATTAAATCATCAATGGCCTTTTACGGTATTCCGGATAAAGGCAGCATGACTGTTTATTCGCTGCCATTGGGAGTGCCTGTTGCCGGTCCTTATGTAAGTAATACTGTTAACGTAGATTACAATGCTTACTATGCCCAGCCAGCAGTAAAATATGCCGGTAATAATGAAAATGGTATCCGCCAAATTAATGAGCAAAAATATATTGCCTTTTATTTGAACAGCGGTTTAGAGCCATACTTTAACTGGCGCCGTACCGGCTACCCTGTATTTAAAACAGGAGTAGGTACAGGTAATAATGGTAAGATAGCTTTGCGTTACAAATATCCAGCTGCCGAGCAATCAGCCAATACGGCTAACTACAATGCTGCTATTGCCCAGTATGGCAATGTTGATGATGTAAATGGTGTAATGTGGCTGCTTAAATAATAGCTATATAAAATGAAAAAGCTTGATTTATTTTTCGCGTTTGCTGTGGTGGTGCTCCCATTTGCAGCAAATGCTCAGGCTGTTCCGGCAGATACTACTGAGGTGGTTAAAGGCGTGACAGCGCATCGCGGTAACTCGGTTCAGTTTCCAGAAAATACATTACCTGCGTTTCAGAGTGGTATTGATGTGCATGCTGATTGGGTAGAGTTAGATATCCGTAAAACTAAGGATGGTCAAATCGTGATCAGCCATGATGCGGATACCAAACGCATGGCCGGTGTGGAATTATCTATTCCGGATGTTACTTACAAGCAGTTACAACAATTAGATGTAGCTGCCGAGTTCAGGAAAAGCAAAGGCCTTACTTTACAGCAATGTCCTGTACAACGGATGCCTTTATTAAAAGATGCCTTGGAGCTTTTTATGAAGCAAAATCGTACCCATGTATCTATGCATTTAAAGGTGGATTGCGTGGCCGATGCTTTAGCCATTATTAAACAATCCGGCGCTGAAAAGATGGTTGGTTTTAATGACAGCGGTTTAGACTACGTAGCTTTAGCCAAAAAGCTGGCACCTGAAATACCCATTTTTTGGGACAGGCTGCCTAATGCCAATATTGATAATGATATTAAGGTGGCTAAAGAAAAAGGCTTTGAAACTATTGTGATGCACTACAGTGCGGTTACTGCCGAAAATGTAAACAAAATCAAGGCTGCCAACCTGCAAGCGGGTGCCTGGACTGTTGATGACCTTGCCACTTTAGAAAAAATGCTGCAATTAGGAATACAAAGGATTTATACCGATGATCCTAAACTGCTAATCGCTATTAAAAAGGAAATGAGTAGGTAACTATTCATTATTACGATAATGCACAAGGCCCTTATTAACTAAAATAAGGGCCTTTACTTTTACAAGCAGGAGTTTGTATTTAAGTATGCATCATTTTTTAATATAGTAACTAAGTGTACCATAAGGTAGTATAGTAAGGTCGCTACTAACTTTGTTACCTAAAACTTCGTTGGCAAGGCATTGGTATATTGAGGATGCTTTATCTTGAGGCCAGGTTATTAAAACTTTCTCCGGTTTATCGGATATTGAGCGAACGCGGAGCACCCAGCCTTTACCATCATCACTCTCTTTTAAATTTGATAAAAACACCATCGGATTGCCAATTTTTACCGGCATTGTAATAGCGGGCTCTTTATCTACGGCTACCGCAAGTAACGGCCGGTTTTGCTCCATGCCAAAGCGGTTTGCCAGGCTTGCATCATAACTGCCATGTGGCCTGATGCCGTAATGAAAACTCATTATGCCGCCTTGTTCCAGCGTAAAGTTGGTACCCCAGTGGTTGTTTAATACCCAAGAGAACAGCGGCTGTGTTTGTTCCATAGTTTTATACCAGTTTTTTGAACCATAAGCGCCTCCAGACTGATGATTTGCCGTCATGCCGCCCAGCTCAATTAGGGGGGCTTCAATCGCGGTCCAGGTAACACCGGTTTGTGTGTTCGAAACATCAACCCAGCGTTGCATGGTTAACCAGTTTTTATTAGCTCCGTCTATTTGATCATATTCAGGTATCATTAAACCCCAGGGGATATCTATGCGTGTAGTAGGGTTTGGAATGTTAAAGGCAAATCCAAAATTGATATCTTCCTTTGTTCGGGTACTTATTTTATCGAAAGTATTAGTAAGGTCAATCCAGGGTTGGTTATAAATAAGCTTTACCTCACGGTTAAGCCATTTGCAGCCCTCGGCCTTTGATTCAACTATTATAGATGATACTAAAGGTCCATTCTCTTTTATTTTTAATACTACATCCGTAGGACTGAACGCCTTATTTGAGGTATCCTGACTTAAAGAATAATAGTAACTATTAATATGATGCGGCGACTTTTGATCTACATACTCTTGTTTATTTTTCTCGTTTATAAGATTAACGATGTCTCCGCTATTTGGATCAATTGTTACAGAAAGTATGCCGTTTGAAATTGTATTGCGATTGATAGAGCAACCCTTGAAATTAGATGCATCACCCTTAACAATAGTGAATGTAGCCGAACCTAAAGCTGGGATATTATCGGCCATAAAAACAAGTTCACCGGTAGATAATCTTTGCGATGGTACCTCATGGCCCAGTTTGTCTGTAACACGCTCACCTGTAACAGATTGTTCCCTGCTTAACGTAACTAAACCGCTTCGAGCCCAGGAGAGGGTATTAAATACGGCAATCTTATTACTTTGAGGTTTTTCAATAGATTTAAAAGCCGCTTTTATCAGATCCTGACTACCTGTATAAGCATTTTCAAAATAGCCGGCTTTGGTTGCTTCAATTTGGTTAGCTAAAGGAGCTTTCGGGTCCTGGTACCCCCAGGTATGTTCAGCTCCTAATAAACAGTTTTCCCAGGCACTGTCAATGAGTTTGCGTGGCGAAGGTGCTTTAGGATTAAGCATTGACCATAAGGTTTCGGCCTGAACAATATTTTCATTAGCCTGGCGGTATAAGCCAATACGTTTGGCATCTGAGCCCAATCCGTCTGTCCAGTACTCGGTATAATCACCTTTTATTTGAGGGATGATGGAGCCGAACCTATGTTCAAAATCGTTAATAATCTTTTGTGAGCCAGCGATGATGAGCTTCGGCCATGCGTAATTTTCATTCCAGGTACGCACGGCATCGGGCAGGTCGGCATCAATTAATGAATTATCGGCCAAAGCCCAGGGTAATACTGCTATGTTATAAGCTGAATGCCGGGCTTCGAGCATGGAAAGCTCACGCAGTATAACAGGGTTTATAAAGTTAGCAGAGGGGTTAGCTGTTGACATATAACGCAACTTAGGGTCATTACCCTGGGTTTTAAACAAGCCTTGTTTTGTTCCCTTTATTTCCCAGCCATATCCATACGGCAATGCCTGAAGATAAAGAATTTTTGACTTCCCATCCGGAGACACCCAGTAGAATGGGCGATGCTCCCAAGGTTGCCTGATCGCGCCGATATTAGGGAAGTCGATAAAGGCATGGATACCGTTCTGGAATGCCGTCTGGGTTATTCCCCATGAAGAGCCAGCCACATCCATCTGAACCATAGTTTTAATAGGCACGCCTGTGGTTTGTTGAATGGCTTTTGAATCGTGAAACAGCCTTAACAATTCTTCATCGGTACAGGCGCTGGTATTGATGTTGCCAAAATCACCATCTAAGGATATCCAGCCTTTTCGTACACCTTCAATAAACTTTTGTTTCTTCTCGGGCGTGGCCTCTTTTAAATAGTTTTGGGTTACCCAAATAGCTTCCGGATTCCACACAAAACGACTACCTTCCGGATAGTTTTGTGTTTTTTTAGCGATGTCAATTGCTACGTCAATATTGCGCATATGCAATTGGCGAACAAATTCCTGGGTGTTGGTATAGCCAATGTCTACATGTGAGTGCGGGTAAATGTATATTGTCCACTCGCGCATAGCAGGTACCATGATTGCTTTGTAATAATTTGCCTGTGAAGAAGTTACTGTAATTCGTGCCTGGCAATCTCCGCTGAGCCCTGCTCCGGCAGGTAGTAATATGGATAACTCCGAAGCATTTTTAAGATCGTTAAAAACGGTTTCTTCCGTAACACCATTGCATTCTACTTTAACAATGGCTTTGCCGGTTAACTGAGTATCGCCAAAATGGAGTATTACCGAGCGGCCGGCCTTTTTATCCGTGCGAAATTTATAGTATGGCTGTACCGAACATTCAAATGGTACTTTAGGAGCACCTTTTGAGGTTGCAATATCTTGTTTTTGAGCTGATACAATACAGGGAGTTAAAGCAATGGAAATAATACCCAAAGCCTTGATAAAAAATGATTTCATTACATCATATTAACAGCCGCGGTTGGGGCTGGTGTAAACTAAATATAAGGCAGGAGGACAAAATGCCCTCCTGCCCTTAGGTTATGGAATGGTCAAAACTTTAGGCTCATTATAATTGTACTGTTTAGTACCGTAATTAATACGGGTACCAATCCTGAAATACCAATCACGTTTGGTAGGCAATGCGCCGCCTGTAGTTTTAAGGGTAATCGTTTGTCCAATGATGTCATTACCAGTAAGGCCGGTGTAGGTGATATGTTGGGCATATCTGTTGTCGTAATTATTATTACCGCAATATTGGGTAGGGCTAACAAACAACCACAGATCGGTAATTTCCTGTTGGAAAGCTGTGTTGGTTGTACCACGGGTTACCTTAACCTGGGCGCTAACTGTTCCATCGGCGTTTAAAGTAGGTCCGCTTACCCATTGAACTTCCAAAAAAGGTGAAACTGTAAAGTCCACGGTAGTGGTGCCGCCCTTAACCTCAACTGTTTTGCTTTGGTCAACATTAGTTTGCACCATTGGTACAAAAGCACCTTCGGCCGTCATTTTATAGGTGGCGGCAAATACTTTGGTATTGCTGTAGGTACCATCTTGTTTGGTGGCCAGATAAAGTGGAGTTGGGTTGGCGCTCCAGCTTATTTCCAATAATTTAATACGGGTTCCCGAACCATTATCACCAGATACCTCACTTTGTACCGGGCTGCCGGTATTGGCATCAAGTATTCTGCCTTTCAAGGTTTCAGATGGAGGAGCATAATTATCTAATTTATTGCATGAACTAATAACTGCTGCTGTTAATGCTAATGCTAAGTAATATATTTTGCGTTTCATGTTTTAAATATTAATAACCAGGGTTTTGAATGATGTTAGGGCTTTTGCTGATCACGCTTGCAGGTATTTCCTCATAGTACCATTTCGGGTCAAAGGTGAAACGGGTATTGCGTTCGTCCAGACGAGGATCAAAGAAATACTTACCTGTTTCGGCTGTGTAAAAAGGATTAAGTACGCGCCAGGTAGTGCCGTTTTGCTCTTTATCAAAAATGCGCCAGCGTTTAAGATCCCAATAGGTTTTATTTTCAAAGGCAAGCTCTTTTCTTCTTTCCATACGGATATCATTAATGCTTGAAATAGATGTTAACGTGCTTGCACCTGCCCGGCTCCGGATCTGGTTGATTATTGATAAAGCATCGGCTGTATAAGTACCTGTCTGACCAAGCGTATTAAGCTCATAAGCAGCTTCGGCTTTATTTAACAATACTTCGGCATAGCGTAGTTCAATCCATGATTGATCTGAGTGGTTATTGGCTATTTCAGCTACCGGTTTGTTGGGAACGAGATATTTTCGCACTAAAAAGCCTGATATAGAACCTGCTGAACCACTGGTGTTAGTAAAATAGCCACTAAGGCCGGCAGGGTTCATTTTAGTTCCGTTAGGTAGGGTGTAAGGTGTTTGTGTACTTGATGGTGACGATACAACTGTTGCAGTAGGATAGGCTGCTGTTGAGCCGAAGGGAACTAATTTGTTGATACCACCTGAAGTACTGCCAGTATAAATGCCGCGGCGTATATCAATGTTTACATTACTAAACGCATCGCCTGGGAGAATCACAGTCGCACGTAAACGGGGTTCGGCGTTTGCAAATAAGTCGGTAACATTATCGTAGAGAATATATTTGCCCGACGCGTCTACAGTTTTGATAGTTCCGTCGTCATTTTTAGGCATGCCCTCAAACATCTCAACAAAGTTTAATGTAGGGCTTGTTTCAGATGACACCGATGTAGATATCTGGCGGGGAACGTTGTTTACATCGTACCAGTGCACAGCATCCGGAAATTTGTATTGTCTTATAAAGATATTTTCAGGGCTTGTAGCGTCAATAAATGTATTTACAAAGTTGGTATATTGTGCGGTTTTATCGCCTGCTGCCCAGTTTTTCAAATACAGACTGTATTTACCGTTCAGCAAATTAGCAGCATCGTAAGCAGCTTTAAAATAAGTTATCGCTTTGCTTGTAGGGATTCCGCAAACCAGGGCCGAGCCTGAACTTAATGCGATGGTATTATATTTAGCTATAGAACCTGCATACAACATTGCTCTTGATTTTAAAGCAGCGGCAGCATACTTGTTGGCTCTGCCGGCCTTATTAGTTTCTGGTAATTTATTGTAAGCCTCATCCAGATCGGTGCCAATGAAATCGTATATGCCGGCTTCTGAGGCACGCGGTACCATCAAATCATCAATATTCTTGGTAATATCATCTATACTTTGTCCGGGCTGAGTTAATAATTTGTCAACCAATGGTACGCCGCCGTAGCGTTTAACCAATGCAAAATAAGTAGCTGCACGAATAAAGCGTGCTTCGGCCAACCATGAGGTAACCTGGGCGTCTCCAAAATTGCTTGCATAATTGGGTAACGTCGCCATGAAATAATTGGCCTCCCGAATAAGGATGTATGAGTTGGCCCAAAGCGTTTTAATGCTTGAGGTTTCAGGATTGTTTTCAGTTAGTGGTTGAGGATCGCGGCTTAATGCTTCACCAGTGATCTGAGCTGGGGAACCAAAGTAATAAGTGTTGAATGTACCTGTAGGCGACCATTTAAAATCCTCCATGGGTAATTCGCTGTACATACGTGCCATGTATGATTCTACACCACTAATGCTGCCAAAAATATCGGCATCAGAAACGATGTTCATCGGTGGTATATCCAGGTTTTTCTTACATGATGGTGCTATGGCAACCAGCATGATAAGTAATATATATATCTTTCTTTTCATTGTATTTAAGCGTTAGAGTTTAACATTGACACCAAACTGCAGTATTCTGTCAAGCGGATAGATGTACCCGAATTGCTGATCAATGGCTGATGTGGCAGAAGGGTGTTCAGGGTCCATATATAACAGACCTGTAAAGGTTAACAGGTTATATCCGTTTACAAATACCCTTACACCCTTGATACCTATTTTTGATACCCAGTTGTTAGGCAGGGTATAACCCAGTTCGGCACTTTTTAACCTTACATAAGTAGCATTTTGCAGGTTTGCCAAGGTGTTAGTGAAAGGTACAGTACCGGTATATGCAAAATGACCAGGAACCCAAACTGTATTTGGATCATAAGGATTGGCATTAGGATCTGCAGGGTGGTACCTGTCTAAAAATTGAGTTAAAGCGCCGCCGCCAGCCCAAAGAGGTGTGTTCAGTTGTTCAAGATAGCTGGCATATGACATGGCCGCTCCCTGGAACAACAGGTTTAAGTCAAAGCTTTTGTATGAAGCACCAATGTTTAAACCGAAAGTTATCAATGGTAAGCCGGTTGATGCAATAGGGTGGCTGTCATCAACGCCAATCTGGCCATCGCCGTTCCAATCCTGGTAGCGATAATCACCAACTACGGTATTTCTGTTTACATATATACCACTGTTTTCAATAGCTTGCCAGTTTTCAAACTGTCCGGCTGATCCATATCCCCAGTAAATATTGTTGTAACGGTTGGCGGTATAGGTGCTGTTTATCCAGTTCAAGTAAGAGTTGCCCGCTTTGGCCTGCACACGTGTAGTGTTCATAATGCGGGTGTAACCAAATGTGCCCCGAACGTTATAAGCAAACTTGCCAATGGTATTACGGTGACTAACCTCAAAATCAAAACCTTGTGCACGATCGCCATTTAAATTTTGCTGAGGCAGGTTGGCACCAACTACATCAGGTAAGGTTAATAATTGTGTAGCAAGCAAACCTGTACGGTCGCGACGGTACCAGTCAAATGTTACCCCAAATAAACCTCTTATTACCTCGATATCCGTACCAATATCTAATGTCTTTGAGGTATACCAGGTAATTTCAGGATTAGGTATGCCTTTACTTACAGATGAGTTTACAAATGTGCCATCAAACACACCACCCGCAGGTAAGCCCATGCCCGAACCACCGGCCGGATAGGTGTAACCGCTTATAAACTGGTAGCTTGATGCTGAATCGTCTCCGGTTTTACCATACGATGCCCTGAGCTTAAAGTTATCTATGAATGAAAGTGCGGAATCTTTCCAGAAATCTTCTTCAGATAAACGCCAGCCTACAGAACCTACCGGGAATAAACCCCAACGTTTGGCAGCGCCAAAGCGCGAGGAACCATCATACCTAAAGCTAAAACCGGCAAAGTATTTTGATTTGTAATCGTAGTTAAATGAACCTACCAAACCCGCATTGGCATAATGGTATAATGCATTGGCCGATGCGGACATGTTGCCCTGCTGGTTAAGTGTGTTACCGGCAAGTAACTGGTCTACCGCGATGGACACTTCTCTTTGTGCGAAAAAGTTATCACCATAGCGATCGTTGGTTTCATAAAGAACCAGGCCGCTGATGTTGTTCCCACCAAATGTTCGGGAATAGTTTAGTGATACTTGGCTTAAACTTGTCGGGTAACCATAAAACTCCCTGCGCACAGTACCAGGTGTTTGCTGAGGAGAGGCGGCATAGGCATTTGTAGTGGCATTGTAGGAATACAGGTTAAAGGCTTCCATGTATTTCTTATTATCGGTAATATTAACATCATAGCTATACAAGGCTTTTGCACTTAAGCCTTTAACACCAGGGATGTTATAAGTTAAGCTTGCTGAAGACTGAAAATACTTGTTATTCAGTATCTGGTAGCCATTTACATCACTTGATGTTAAAGCCAATGGGTTTACAACGTTGGCCACGTTATTCAGATAGTTTGGGTTATCATTAGCATAAATTGGAGTAATAGGTGGTACATACCATAAACTCCTGAAAGACCAGTACGGAGCGTTATAAGGCATGTTCTTTTCCTCCATGATGCCGGCTATATTTAAATCAAAGGTTAAGTTTTTGGTAACCTTAGTAGTAATATTTGAGCGCAGGTTATAGCGTTTGTAATACAGATCATTACTTTTTAAAATACCATCCTGACCGGTGTATCCTAAGCTTAAAAAGTAATTGCTGTTTTCATTTCCACCGGTAGCGGTAAGATTTTGCTGTGTTTGCGGAGCCGATTTTTTAACAACGGCATCGTACCAGTTATAGCCTTTCTTGGTGCCATTTTGGTAAGCTTCAATGTCTGCATCGGAGTAAATGCGCGAGCCGCCGTTAACATTGTGCATGTTCTTCTCGTTGTTAAGGATCATCCAATCGGCTACCCCCACAGTTGATGGGAATCTGATAGGGAGCTGGTAGCCATAAGTACTGTTGAAATTAAGCTCAAGTGTACCTTTTTTACCTCTTTTAGTGGTAACTAAAATTACCCCGTTAGCGGCACGTACCCCATAAACTGCTGCCGATGCATCTTTCAGTACCGAAATACTTTCAATATCATTCGGGTCAATACGCATAATGTCGGTTCTGGGTACACCATCTACAACAAGCAGGGGCGTACCCATGCCGCGAATATCAAATGAGTTATTAAAGTCGCCAGGCTCGGCACTGTTTTGAACAACACGTAATCCCGGTACTTTACCGGCTATGGAATTAAGTACATTCTCGTTTTTGGTGGTAAGTATGTCTGAACCACTTACAGTTGATACCGCGGTTGTGAGTGATGCGCGTTTTTGTTTGCTGTAACCTACAACTACAACTTCGTTTAATGCCGAAGCGGTAGGGTTAAGGTTTACATTGATCTCGTCGGCAGCCACTTTAATTTCCTGGCGGTCATAACCAAGCATGGTGAAAACAAGTGTTTGACCAGGTGCCGCGTTAATGGTGTATTTACCATTTACATTGGTCATGGTACCTGTAGTGGTGCCTTTAATAACAACGCTTGTGCCGGGTAAAGTAGCACCTTTTTCATCGGTTACGGTACCTTTTATTGCTGTTTGTGCAAATGTTGCGGTAGCAATTAAAATCAGGATCAAGCTGGTTGCAAGGGGCTTTAATGAAAATGCCTGCCATCGGTAAGATCCAGATGAGTTGGTTAACGCTGATTTTTTGCTGCTTTTAGCTGTGAGGGGGCCTCCTTCTGCTTTTCGGGAAACCGAAAGGTACAATAACAATGCTTTACAGCGTGCAAAGCATGTTTTTGTAATGCTGTGGTATAAAAAAAGTCTCATAAATAATGGTAACTCAGATTGTTTTGGTAATAGGTTATGAAAATTGAGTTTTGAAATAGATGAAGATCTGATCAGATAACTCCCGGAGATTTGATCAAATAGTTGTGATGGTTAGTGTTTAATTTGGATTTTTCATGATATAAGTTTGGTTAATGGATTGTTTTATAACCCAGCATAATGTAGCTGTGCATTCTTTTTTTATTAAAGAATTTGGTTGTTAGTACAATAGGTTTTCTTTGATCATAATTAGCAGGGGAGATAGATCAAAGCATAGGTTTATATGTTAGTATGTACAAACATATAAATATTTTTAGAAATCAAAATTTTTTTCGTGTTTTTTGTTTATTGACTTAATATTTATTGGAGATTTTTATAAGTATACTTCTGTTACAGGTAAAATTCGTACTATATAATAACCTATAAGACAGGTATTGGTGATTATTTCGTCAAAAATAAATAAGCATTGTTAAGCTTAAATTAAATTATTGTAATAATGTATATACATAAAATCATTATAATTGTCATCTTATACCTTAACTTATGAAACCAGAGAGATTTTTAATTGGTCTTATCTTCTTGCTCTTGAGTGCTATTTGCAGCGCTCAACAGCCTGGAGGCAATCAAACAAAGCGGGCTAATGTTATTTTCATCATGGCAGATGATCACGCTTATCGGGCTATAAGTGCTTACGGATCTAAACTGATAAAAACACCTAATATTGACCGTATCGCTAAAGAGGGTGTATTGATGAAAGATGCTTACGTTACCAACTCCGTATGCAGCCCCAGCAGAGCTGTTATACTTACCGGAAAATATTCGCACATCAATGGAATGAAAGATAATGGCACATATTTTAACGGCGCGCAGCAAACATTACCTAAAATATTTAAGCAGTATGGTTATAATACCGCTATTGTAGGCAAGTGGCATTTGTTCAGTAAACCCACGGGGTTTGATTACTGGAATATTTTACCAGATCAGGGACATTATTACGCGCCTCAATTTATAAAAATGGGTAAGGATACAACCTACAAAGGTTATGTAACCGATATAATTACCGATATGGCAATCAACTGGATCGGTGAAAATAAAAATAAGCCTTTCTTTTTGATGCTACATCATAAAGCGCCTCATCGTAATGCTATGCCGCCACTTAAATACCTTGATAAATTTAATGATGTTAAGTTTCCGCTGCCTGATAATTTTTATGATGATTATGCCAGCAGACCAGCGCTTAAACGTCAAAGCATTACTATTAAAAATGATATGGATATTCGTTATGATAGTAAAATTCCATGTGATACCTGTCCGGTTACAAAAATTAATAATTGGGCTCCGGGAGAATATGAAAAAGAACTTGCTGGTTTAACGCCTGTAGAGCGTGTTGTATGGGATAAGCAGTTTCGGATAGAATATGAAAAATTTAAAAAGTTGCACACCACCGATGAAGTAACACGATTTCAGTATCAGCGCTTTATGGAGGATTATTTACGCTGTGTTTTGTCGCTTGATGATAATATTGGCCGGGTGCTTGATTATCTTGACAAAACAGGTTTGGCCAAAAATACAATTGTGGTTTATATGTCTGATCAGGGATTTTATCTTGGTGAGCACGGTTTATACGATAAGCGTTTTATGTATGAAGAGTCGTTCCGTACACCAATGATGATCCGTTTTCCTGGAGTAGTTAAATCGGGTAAAAAGCTTAGTCAGTATGTGTTAAATCTTGATATTGCACCAACCTTGTTGGACTTAGCGGGCATCAAAGTTCCTGGTGATATGCAGGGCGAAACCATGAAGCCTTTGTTGACAGGACAACATCTGGAAAAAAAATGGCGTGATGAGATCTATTATCATTACTATGAAAAATCATTTAATCTCACAGCTCATTATGGTATTCGCACTAAACAATATAAGTTGATGCATTTTTATGATCCTATAGACGACTGGGAGTTTTATGATCTGAAAAAAGATCCTCACGAAATGAAAAATGGATATAATAACCCGGCTTATCAGAGTATAATTGCAATGCTCAAACAACATATTACAGCATTGCAAATTAAGTACAAGGATGAAGTGACCAAGTAATTAAAACAGAAAGCGGGAAGGGGTTATTCCCTTCTGCTTTCTATAGTATAAATAAAGTTGTCAGCTTTGTAGTAGCCGGTATTAAATTCTATCGGTCTGTCGCCTTGGTCGTAAACATATCTTTTTCTAAAAAGGATAGGACTGCCGGGTTCAATCTCCAGTTTGGTGGCAATAAATTTATCAGCCACTTTAGCGCTTATTTCCTCTTTAGAAAGATCAACTATAATAGAATGTTCCTTTTCCAGTATCTCATATAAAGGGCGTTTGAAATCTTCGTCGCCGGTAAGGCCGACACGCGGGTGAAAGTAAGATACAAAGTATACAAAAGGGCCATCGGTACCACCTCTTAACCGCTCCAGTTTTAATACCTTTTTGGCGATATTGATCTCGAAAAAATTGGCTATTGGCTCTTCAGGATTAACCCAGCTGATGTGGAGTTCAAAATTACGGATCGGGATGCCGCGTGCATTCATTTCCTGAGAGAAGCTCAGCCAGTTGTTTGATTTTGAACTTACCGGCGAGCCTGCCACCTTTGTGCCTATTCCTTTTTTTCGGATCAGGAGGCCTTCATAAACCAGTTTGTTAAGAGCTTGCCGTAATGTAGTACGCGATATGGCCAGCTGCTTGGCCAAATCAACCTCATTGGGTAATAGCTTACCATCGGCATACTGAGGGTCGGTAATGATGTTGCGTAAAAGCTCTTCTGCTTGCAGGTGCAGGGGAATAGGGCTTTTATGGTCTATTGATAACTTCATGGTTTTCTGCTTAAAACGAATTGAAAACAATCCGCGCAAGTGATATTGGTTAGTTTATGTTTATGGTTTTAGATTTGTATCAACAAAGAATTAATGAAACGTAATTTAGCAAAATTAAAAAATGTTTTGATTATGTTTATTATGTTAATATGTTTGTACATAATAAATTTATCGCAAATAGTCATTTTCTAAACAATCAGTTATAATACTTACGTGCAATTTACGTAATAGCCATACTATCATACACGGCAGTAAAGGAGTAAGAAGCAAAACTTTGTGATATAGTACAATATAATTTATATGAACATAAGCTTAAATCCGCTAAATAACAAAACAAAAACAAACTGGAGAAAAGGTAAACAACCTTTAATGCCGGCTAAAGCCAGCGCTATTTTGCCTCAGGGCTATAATTTATATCCTCATCAATCTATTGGCCAGGGAAAAATATACAATGGATATGAATCATTGGCAAACTGGATAGCCGGATGTAAATATGTAGCAATTGACGGTTACATAGGTGTGTTTTGGGATGAAGTGAGGGATTATCTGGAGACTGAATTTACAAAGATGCAATTATCTGTTTGCTGGATCGAAAGCAGTGAGTATTTAAAGTCGCCCGATGAAATAGAAGAATTAGTAAAGCCTTACCTGGGTACACCTGGTTCTGTTTGGGGTAAACGTACTGATCTGAACCTTGCTGATTTTTACGATTTTGAGCAAATCACAGCTAATGCCGAATATGATGTAACTATTGTAATAGGAATAGGCGCCTCTCTTATAACAACTGATGCTCACATAGTATACCTCGATTTACCAAAAAATGAACTACAGTTACGTATGCGTGCGGGTACAGCGATTAACTTGGGCACAAATAAACCGGACATCAACAGCGAAATGTACAAACGCTTTTACTTTGTTGACTGGGTGGTTTTAAATGAATACAAAAAGCATATTCTTAACAAAATAGCAGTAGTTGCAGATGCCCAATGGAATGAAACCATAAACTGGATGCCGGCTAAATATTTTAATGAAGCCCTCCATAACATCAGCCAAACAGATTTTAGGGTACGGCCATGGTTTGAGCCGGGAGCATGGGGTGGTCAATGGATGAAAGAGCGCATTGAGGGTTTGAATAAAGATGATGTTAACTTAGCGTGGTCATTTGAATTGATAGTTCCGGAAAATGGGCTTGTTTTTGAAAGTGATAGCAACTTGCTGGAGGTTTCATTTGATTTTCTGATGTTTCAGGAAAGGGACGCGGTTCTCGGTGATTTCGCGGAAAAATTTGGTGATGAGTTCCCTATCCGGTTCGACTTTCTGGATACCTGGGATGGTGGCAACTTATCAATACAGTGCCATCCTAAATTAAAATACATTCAGGAACAATTTGGTGAGCGCATCACCCAGGATGAAACTTATTACATTTTGGACTGCCAACAGGATGCTAATGTTTATCTGGGTTTTCAGGATAATATTGATCCTGTGGAATTTAAAGAGCAACTTGAGAATAGCCAAAAAAATGGAGTAAAGTTAGACATTACCCAATATGTACAATCGCATGAGGCCAGTAAGCATGATCTTTTCCTGATACCTAATGGTACTGTGCATAGTGCGGGGGCAGGTAACCTGGTACTCGAAATAAGCGCTACGCCTTATATTTTTACCTTTAAAATGTATGATTGGTTAAGGCTTGATCTTAACGGTGAGCCGCGCGCCATAAATATCGATCATGCTTTTAACAACCTTAATTTTGAACGTAAAGGACAAAAGGTTACCGATGAACTGATCTCCAAACAAAACAGTATACAAAAAGGTGCCGATTGGGAAATTATCCATGTACCAACCCACGCAGATCATTTTTATGATGTACATAGGCTGGAATTTGATTCATCCATTACTGTTGAAACCAAAGGGTCGTGCCACGTTCTGATGATGGTTGAGGGAACGGAGCTTGTTGTTAAAGCAAATAATGGTACAGAAACTGTTTATCGCTACGCAGAAACATTTGTTGTGCCGGCAGCAGCTAAATCATATACGCTTATCAACAAAGGCACTGTGCGTGCTAAAGTAGTAAAAGCATTTTTAAAAGCATAAACTTAAATCATGATGATATCTTCCATAAAAAAAACGTTCATTGCATTGATGCTTAGCGGTGTTGCGCTTGTATCAAATGCACAGCAAAAACAACCAATTGATTATGCCGACCCGTTGCTGGGTAGTTCCGAGTCGCGCTGGATGCTTGGTCCTTACGCTACCATGCCATTTGGAATGGTACAGCTGGGGCCTGATAACCAGGGTGGTGTATGGAAATCTGGTTATGAATATACTTTAAATAATATCGGTGGTTTTAGCCATATCCATTCCTGGACAATGGCAGGGCTTTCTGTGATGCCAACTGTTGGTGTTTTGAATACTCGCCGCGGCCCGGCTGATGGCCCAACAACAGGCTGGACAACCGGTTATCGTTCACGTATTTATAAAGAAACTGAAAAAGCAAGCCCGGGTTATTATGCGGTAAAATTGATGAACGGTGATATCACCACAGAAATAACTACTACAACCCGTGCAGGTTTTTTTAAGTTTAGCTATCCTACAGATGAGGATGCCCATATTTTACTTGATCTCGATATCCCGTTTGAAAACACAGCCGAAATATTGGATGCTAAGTTTACCAAAGTAAGCGATACCGAAATAGAAGGTTATTCCAAACAAAAATGGAGCTGGCAGGAATATACCGTTCACTTTGTTGTGCGTTTTGACAAACCGATTGAAGGTTTTGGCGGCTGGGTAGGCAATAAGGTGCTTAAAGATGTTAAAGAAGTTATTGGCAAAGGAAAATTAGGTGCGTTTGCCGATTTTAAAGCCAAGAAAGGTGAAGTTATCCAGATGCAAAGCGCCATTTCATTGGTGAGCATTGATCAGGCACGCTTAAACCTGAAAACAGAAATGGATCCTTTTAAATGGGACTTTAACGCTGTTCATGAAAATGCCAGAAATGTTTGGAGCAACCTTTTGGGCAAAATAAAAATTGAAGGCAGCACCGAAGAAAATAAAAAGAAATTCTACACTAACCTTTACCGCTCATATGTGGCCCGTACTACCTGGAGCGATGTGAACGGTAAATACATAGATCCTAATGAAATTGAAAGACAGGTTGATCCTAAGACACCTATATTGGGTTCGGATGCTTTTTGGAACACATTTTGGAACTTGAACCAGTTATGGACATTGGTAAACCCTGATGTTGCCAGCAACTGGAGCAAATCGTTTCTTGAAATTTACAGAACCGGTGGATGGTTGCCCAAAGGCCCGGCAGGTATCGAGTATTCAGGCATTATGGAAGCTTCACATGAGATTGCGCTTATTACAAGCGCTTACCAGAAAGGTATCCGAGATTTTGATTCAAAACTGGCTTTTGAAGCTATGATGCACCAGCAAACAACGCCTGGCGTGAAAACTCCTGAAAATGGATTTGCAGGGAATAAATACTATGAATCATATCTTAAATTAGGATACGTACCAAATGAAGAAGGCCAGGTATCCAATACTTTAGAATATGCTTATGACGATTGGTGTGTGGCGCAATTTTGCAAGGCATTAGGCAAAACTGCCGAGTACAAGATGTTGATGAAACGGGCAGATAATTACAAAAATGTATTTGACCCACAGGTAAAATATGTACGTATGAAAAACCGTGACGGTAGTTGGGTTAAGGATTGGTCGCCGTATTGCTGTACCGCATTTAACGGCCCGGGATACCTGGAAGGTAATGCATGGCAATATACTTTCTTCAATCCGCATGATGTTCAGGGCATCATTAACAGGGTAGGTAAAGACGAATTTAATAACCGTTTAAATGAAGGTTTTGAAAAATCAGCCAAATATGATTTTAATGCTGATGGCGATCTTTATGATCTGGTACCCATAAATCATGGTAATCAGCCAAATATGCAGGCTGCCTGGTTGTTCAATTATTCAGGTAAACCCTGGCTTACACAAAACTGGACACGTGAGATCATGAATAAATATTATGGTTCTACGCCATATCATGGCTGGTTAGGTGATGAGGACGAAGGCCAGATGGGGGCTTGGTATGTAATGTCGGCAATGGGATTGTTTGAAACTGATGGTGGGGCATCAACCAAACCTTTTTATGAGATAGGAAGCCCTGTTTTTGATAAAGTAACTATAGCTTTAGATCCAAAATACTACAAAGGCGGAAACTTTACTATTGAGGCACAAAATACATCTGATTTAAACAGGTATGTTCAGTCGGCAACATTTAATGGCAAACCGCTTACAAAGCCTTGGATCTATCATCAGGATGTTGTAAACGGTGGTAAACTGGTTTTAGTTATGGGGCCGAAACCAAATGTTAACTGGGGCAGTAAACCTGGTGACGCGCCTCCATCAATGTCGGCAGCAACCAAATAACCAACATTAACCAATTACCTAATATAATTATGAAAGAAGTTAAAAAATTGAGATTGAGTACCATTACCCTTGTGGCTTCTCTCGGTGGTTTTTTGTTCGGGTTTGACATCGCTGTTGTATCCGGAGTATTACCACTGCTTGCAAAGCAGTTTCATTTAACTGCGGCCCAGGAAGGATGGTTTGTATCATCGGGCTTAGTGGGTTGCATTATAGGGGTAGCATTCTCAGGTGAAGTAAGTGATCGCCTGGGCCGAAAGGTTCCTTTGTTGCTATCAGCAGCATTGTTCCTGCTTTCTGCTTTGGGCTGCGCGTTTATGCCTTCGCTGTTTTGGGTAATTGCAGCACGTTTGCTGGGTGGTGTAGGTATTGGTATAGCATCAAACGTAGTACCACTTTACATTTCAGAAATTGCACCGGCAAATATCAGGGGCAGGTTGGTTACTTATTATCAGTTTGCCGTAACATTGGGTATCCTGGTGGCCTACCTTACCAACGCTGGCTTGGTTAGTTATGTTGCTCATTCGCCTGGTGAAAGCTTTTTTCAGCAGGAAATATGGCGGGCCATGCTGGGTTTAGGTGCCATCCCAGCCTTGTTATTTTTATTGGGCTTGTTTGCCGTCCCCGAAAGCCCAAGGTGGCTGATACAAAAAGGACGTAACGCAGAAGCTGCTGACATCAACGCTCGTTTAACCGGCAATACTGAACAGGATATTGCACAGGAAAAAGCAGCTGAAGTACACCAGGGTTCATACAAAGAGCTGTTTGCACCCGGCATGCGGAAGGCTTTGCTTATAGGTATTCTGTTACCGCTGTTCTCGCAGTTTAGTGGTATAAACGCTATTATTTATTATGGCCCGAGTATTTTAAGTAATGCCGGTATCTCGTTAAGTAATTCATTGATCAGCCAGATCATATTTGGTGTGGCCAATATGTTGTTTACCCTTATCGCTATTTGGAAAGTTGATAGCTGGGGACGACGTCCGTTGTATTTGTATGGCACGGCTGGGGCTGCCATAACACTTATTGCAACTGGTATTTGTTTTTATACAGGTGCAACCGCAAGTATGTGGTTGCTCATTTGTGTGCTTTCTTTCCTTGCTTTTTTTGCCTTTTCAATAGGACCGCTGAAGTTTGTAGTGGCATCAGAGATATTTCCTAACGCTATACGTGGAAGGGCTCTGGCCATTAGTATCATGGTAATGTGGGTGGCCGATGCCATAGTAGGGCAGTTAACTCCTATACTATTAGATGGCTTTGGCAGTGCCGGTACCTTTTGGTTCTTCGCGTTCTTTTGTGTGGTAGCCTACATCGTTGTATACAAACTACTGCCCGAAACCAAGGGCAAATCGCTGGAGCACATTGAAAACTACTGGAAAGAAAAAGGCATTGATGCAAGCAGCCAGCAACATGATGATAAACACATAACTCTTCATTAACATGTTAAAAAAACTAAAACTTACCATTGCCGGATTAACAATGGTTGCTTTAAACGCAGCCTCATCGGCAACATACGCGCAGCAAACTGATCTGACAAAATATGTTGATCCTCGCATAGGAACCGCACATTCCAGGTGGTTTTTCTTTACGCCGGGTGCGTCGCCATTTGGTATGGCTAAACCTGCGCCTTCAACTAATGGACACTACGGAACCGAGCATGGCTGGGATGCCGTTGGATACGATTACAGGCATACCTCTATCGAGGGCTTTGCCAACTTTCACGAATTTCAGGTAGGAGGAATTGTATTTGCGCCATCAACAGGGCCATTGCAAACGGTTCCTGGTACTTTAGAGCATCCAGAGGAAGGATACCGTTCGGAGTTTGACCGTAAGAATGAAACGGCTACGGCCGGTTACTATTCTGTGCTGTTAAAAAAATATGGTATTAAAGCTGAGCTTACTTCTACGCCAAGGGTAGCATTTCACAGATATACATTCCCGGCTAATAAACAATCGCATATTATATTTGATGTTGGCAACAAACAAGGCGAAAGTGGTGAGGTAAAAGATGCCAAAGTATATATTACGCCTGAAGGTAGGGTTGAGGGTTATGTGATTACTAAGCCGGTATATGTTCTGAAATACCAGCCAGATGCCGAGGTTGTTATGTATTTCTCAGCTATTCTTGATAAAAAGCCTGAAAGCTATGGTACATTCAATGGCGATCAAAAAAACGAGGGAGCTAAAGAAGCAAATGGAAAAGGCGCTGGTTTGTATCTTAACTTCAATACCCAAAATAAGGAAAGCATCACTGTAAAAGCCGGACTTTCCTACACTTCTATTGAAAACGCACGTGTTAATCTTAATACAGAAGCTAAAGACCTTACTTTTGATGCGGCTAAGGTAAAAGCGCATAACATCTGGAACCAATATTTGCATCGCATAGAGGTTGAGGGTAATAAACAGGAAGATGTTGTTAAGTTTTATACAGGTTTATACCATGCACTATTGGGTCGTGGTTTGGCAAGCGATGTAAATGGTGCTTATCCAAAAAATGAT
Organism: Mucilaginibacter sp.; assembly: GCF_039207105.1. Lineage (GTDB taxonomy): Bacteria > Bacteroidota > Bacteroidia > Sphingobacteriales > Sphingobacteriaceae > Mucilaginibacter. The sequence continues at coordinate 14,768 of NZ_JBCECK010000027.1, read as the reverse complement.
GGCTCCGTTGGTCAGATCGCTCTTGATGCAAAAGGACATCCTATCCACAATCATTATAATACTGATGCAATTTGGGGGGCTTTTTGGAACCTGACACAATTATGGGCCATTGCTTATCCGGAATACTATTCAGACTATGTAAAAAGCCAGCTACTTATCTACAAGGATTCAGGTTGGCTGGCCGATGGTATTGCTAACAGCAAGTATGTATCTGGAGTAGGCACCAACTATGTAAGCCTAATTATGGCCAGTGCGTACATGTGCGGTATTCGCGATTTTGATATTAAGGAAGCTTACGCTGCAGCAATTAAAAATGAGCTGGATGGCGAGAATCGTCCGAGGGGAGCAGGTAAGCTGGATGTCGCGCGTTTTGTAAAATTGGGCTATGTAGATCATATAGATAAAAGCTCTGGATGGCAAGAGGCCTGGCAGTTTTCAGCTTCACATACTTTGGAGTATTCATTCAGTTCATATGCGGTAGGGCAGTGGGCTAAATTGCTTGGCAAACAAAAAGATTATGAACAGTTAAATGCGCTTTCAAAGGGATGGGAAAAAATATATGACCCGGCATTAAAATTGGTGCATCCAAAGTTAGCTAACGGACAGTTTATTGATAATTTTAAACCCAGTGAAGTCTGGCGCGGTTTTCAGGAAGGTAATGCCTGGCAGTATACTTTTTATGTTCCGCAAGATCCTAATGGTTTAATAGCTAAGATAGGGAAGGAAGAGTTTACAAAAAGGCTTGATAGTATATTCACCGTGTCGCAGCCAAATGCGTTTGGCGGAGGCAAAAAATTAGATGCGTTCTCGGGTTTGGAGAGTCCGTATAATCATGGTAATCAACCTAATCTGCATACATCATGGTTGTTCAACTTTTCTGGCGCGCCATCGTTAACCCAAAAATGGGTTCGTGCTATCTGTAATGAATTTTATGGAGCTGATGGCATACACGGTTACGGTTATGGCCAGGATGAGGATCAGGGACAGTTAGGTGCCTGGTATGTAATATCAAGCTTAGGGCTATTTGATGTAAAAGGCTTTACCGATATTAAATCACAGGTTGGCTTAGGCAGCCCCTTATTTAATAGGGTTACCATTAAGCTCAGTAAAAAATATTATAAAGGCACTCAGTTTGTGATGGAGGTTAAAAACAATTCTGATAAAAACATCTATGTGCAAAGCTTTAAATACAATAATAAAGAACTGCACCAGCCATTTTTACCATTGTCAGATGTTTTAAACGGAGGAAAGTTAAGTTTAGACATGGGGCGGAAACCTGTAAATACGTACTAAACAATAAAAGTATTGTTATGCAAGAAAGCCGTGAATTATCAATTCACGGCTTTTTGCTTTGTGTGAGGAGCCTTATAATTGCTTACTGACTTGCTTGTCGCTGAATTTGATCCAAAAATACATACTGATCATAATGAGCATGTAAAGTATGATGTTAAAAAGGGTATGATGGTCAATTATTTGATTGGCTTTTCTGTTCCAAAATAAAGCTAATAGAACAAACCTGACGATGTTTAATAACTGGATGATCAAGATACCGGAGATTAAAAAAATTACTTTGTGATATGCTTTTTGTGGGTACGCTATTACAAAGGCCGAAAAGAAACTAATAACTCCTAATCCTAAGCAATCATATGCTAACCTTATAGCGCCCTTGCCTGCTACCAGCAGATCAATGTTGTTATAAATGACATCGAAACCAAGCCAACTTAATACCCTTGCACTTCCAGATAGCAAAAGCCAGCGGGTACCCTGTATATAATTTAAGTGTAAATCCAGAAATGCGATGTAATGATTCCCTTGGCTTGCCAGGCCCAGAAAAATAACATGGAAATAATAAAATATGAAGAAGAGTACGATGAATTTGATCGCGAATTTGAGTGGTAAACTTGATTGGTTAAGGTTCTGCTTTTGTTTGTTTTTTATAAGTTCATCAATTTTTATATCTACTACAAGCCTAAACCAAAATGATTGTAAAAAATGAAATATTACGCCGATACGGCCTTCCAATATTCCTAATTGAAATATCATACGGTGTACAAAGTAAAGTGCCGGCCTAACGTAGCGTGGTAATTGCCACCATAATCGTTTAAGCCATGCTGTACGTTCATCCGGCGATCCAAACAGTTTGGGTTTCAAGGTTTGCTGCCGGCTGTTTTGCATTCGTTCAACCTCTTCCTGCGCCAATAGGTCACTATAGCGATTATGTTTATCTATCCAGAAACGAATATTATTTTCCTTTAGATTCTCTTCTATAATATGTCCTTGTTTCCAGATAATGGTTTTGCCGGGAACAATAAAGCGATGATCCATATTCTCATTCAGGTCGGAGTACCCCTCGCTATACCGGAACATTTTAAGCAAATAAAAGGGATAATAGCCACCATATTTAATCCATCGTCCCTTGAAAAAATTTTTACGATTGAAGTATATGCCATCAATGTTCAAGTGATCTTCATTCTTGAAATTAAGCAGCAATTCTTTTAATTCGGGTGTAACTATTTGGTCTGCATCCAAACAAACAACCCAAGGTGTTTGGATATTGAAGTTTTTAAGTGCAAAATCCCATTGTTTAGGATGGTTTTCAAAAGCATGCTGTTGCATAAAGGCGCCGGCTTGCTGGGCTATTTGGACGGTTTGGTCAGTGCTTCCTGAGTCAAGAATAAAAACAGGCGAATTTAAATCCTTAATAGACTCCAACAGCCGTGGCAAATGCTGCTCTTCATTGTAACTAAGTATGATGAATGAATAAGCTGGGATCATTAATTTGAAAGGATGATTTTGTTGTATAGATCCTTGTATTTTTTGACTAAATTTTGGTTGCCAAAATCACGGGCTATAGCCTGAGGAGCATTCTGCCTGATGTAGGTGAACTTATCTGATTGGCCTGCTATCTGATTAATGGCCTGGGCAACTGAAGCTTCGTTGGTTTTGCATGTCCACCCTAACTGGTTTTGAATCACATAATCGGCCAGGCCAACACCCTCGCTAACCAATACAGGAGTACCCACAGCCAAGCTTTCAATAACAACGTTACCAAAATTCTCGTCGTAAGATGGAAGTATGAACAAATCATGCTGCCTCAATACATCAAATTTATTTTCCTGGATGAAACCGACCCAGGTTATTTTATCAGAGATCCTTTTTTTGTCGGCCAAAATCTGCAGCGATTTTATATAATCCCGATTACCATCACCGGCAATGGTCAGACTGAAAGGTATATTAACCAATGCAAGGGCGTTAATCAGTATATCAAGACCTTTTTTTTCTTCTATTCTTGAAAAAAAAATCAATTTAAGCGTTGGCGAAGGAAGACCGCTTTCTGATAACGGAATAACCGGCAGTTTTACAAAATTGGAAATAGTAGATATACTTTTAGGAGAAATGAGGTGGGCAATAGTGTCATCTTCTCTTTTTGATGTAGTGTGAATATGGCACCGTTTTAATATAGGTTTTCCTAAAAAACGATGTATAATTGCTTTGATACCTGTATTTCTATTGCTAAACGAATAAGAGCTTAACGTACCTCTTGGAGAAACTAAAACAGGCACTCTGCATATAAGGGCAATTAAACAAGATAATATCGATACCAGATTCCACCAGGCGTGGATATGAACCAAATCATAAGTCTTTGCATTTTTCCAAACCGCTTTTAATAATAAAGGTGAAAAGTGGCTATGATCTTTCGTGATACGCTTAAAGTAACTTACTTCAATACCATCTACCAACATAGAGGTGTTGGGCTGCACCTCAAGTTCATGCTGGCCATTGGCGGTTGTAGTAAATACACTGATACTTATACCTGTCTGTGCTAATTGTTCGCTAAGCATCGATACAGACATGGTTGGCCCGCCATAAATAAACGCTGGTTTATAAGAAGCCGATATTTGGAGGATTTTCAAATTTGTTTTAATGTGTGTGATGTACCTTCTCTACTTTATTGAAAACAAAACACCATCTGTTAATCAATCAGCCTTTTAATAACAATTGTAATTTAATAGTATAGTCAGTTGCATTAAAATACTTTAAACATAGCTCCTGAAGGTTTTTTCGTTTGGGTATCGTTAATGGGCATGCTAAACATTCAGTTATACCCTGATGTAATTCAATGGGGTTATCTGTATCGATGGCCTTACCCAATTCACCGTTGCGTATAGCATCAACGCTGCCATCGGTGTTGCCACAAATAACTGGCAGACCGCAGGCCAGTGCTTCGATGAATACGATACCAAAGCCTTCCTTTTTGCTGGGAAGTACAAATAGATCGGCCAGTAAAAAATGATCGGCCAGTTCAGCTTCTTCTATAAAGCCGGTCAGAATTACCTGTCCGCTTACCTGGTGTTCTGAAATCAGTTTATTGATACGTACTTCTTCTAATGTATCATACTTTCCAGACAGGATGTATTTAATATCGGGATATTGATCTTTTAATTTGCTAATGGTATTAATAACCAGTTCATAACCTTTATATTTTTCGGTTGCGGCCATTCGGGTTAGTGTAAATATGACCGGATTACTATTATCAAGACCATACCGATCAATCAAATGTTGAGGCTTGTTAAAAGCAGCTGGTAATCGCATAAACGGATCGATCACGTTGTTGAGTACCACACAAATTTCCTGATTAATACCATGACGGTTGACTATCTCTTGCTGGGTATAGTTACTTACGCAAAGTATTTTATTGCAGCGTTTGAGTAGTTGTTTCTTTATAAAAGATAGTGGTCGCCAAATTTCAATACCATGAGCAACTACCCAGACTTCACATTTAGGATTAATAAATTTAATTAATAAACCAATGATGGAGAGATTGATATGACTTAATATAACGATGTTGGGTTTACTATGGAGAGCTTTCCAGGCGAAGCTTATTTTGTTGACATCAAATCCTTTAAAATTTTTTGCAGGCAAATATTGTGGCATCAGATCGTCAGGCTTATCGTAAGCAGACCAGAGTTCAAAGTCCCAGTTATTAGCTTGAGCAACGTGATATAGGGAATATCCTAAAGTACGGGTCATTTTTTGGATACCGCCCGTTGTACTAAAAGTTTGTAAAGTAAATAATATAACTTTTTTACACATGTGGCTGTATCTGGTAAAGTGCAAAAGCTTTTGACCAGTGAATTTTGTTATTGTTGAATTTTATAATTGTATTTTTTGCCAGTTTTCCACGATATGATTCACTGTAATTTATTTCATGATGTGCCATCATCCATTCTTGCAAGGGAAAAGTAAAGCCCATTTTGGGCCGGTTCCAGATAGCAGTTGGCAATAAATTTTTAAAGCTTTCAATTAACAGCTTTTTAGGTAAATGTTTGCTAAACCTTATTTTACTGTCAATATTGTTTACCAATCTTGTAAAATCCTCATATAAAAAAGGTACCCTAACTTCAAGACCATGGCTCATGCTCATGACATCGGTATCTCTGAGTAATTGATTTTGCATATACAGGTTGGTTTCTAACCAGGATGCATGTTCATGGTCGTATTGATTTAGGCCAGGTAAACTATCTGTGTCAAAAAGCGTATTATGAACATCTTTGGTATCGGTATTAACCAATTGCGCAATATCTTCAGATGAAAATAACCCTCTTAAAAGGAGCTGATCGGCCAGGTAGTGATCGTTTATAGAAAAAGTAAGCTTCTTATACCGATCAGGGAATAGTTTCATCAAGGCAGAAAATAATGAAGGGTGAATTTTACGGAGATAACGGAGATACTTAATTCTGCCAAAGGAAGGATATCCACCAAAAAACTCATCAGCTCCAATACCCGATAATACAGCTTTTAAACCATCATCATGCGCACATTTGCTGATAAACCAGCTATTAATACCATCGGTAGTTGGCATATCCATAGCCTTCATTATTTGGGGAAATGCTACGTCAAAATCCTCTTGCTTTATCAGGTGCGAAAAGCTCTCTACCTGAACTTTATCAAGAATTATACGCTGATAAGATTGTTCGTTGTAATTCTGCTCGTTGAAGAATATAGATATGGTTTTAAGATTTTCTTTTTTTTGCTGATCTGCGAGCAGGGTGAGCAGGCTTGAATCGATACCGCCACTTAAAAATACGCCTATGGGGGCATCGGCTATCAGTTGGTGTTTTATTCCTTGAACAAGTACGTCATTTATTAGCTTGCAAGCTTCATTAATATCAGTAATTTTTTCCTGAAAAGGAATATTATGGTAGGCATTGATAGTATAGGCAGATGTATTGATGTTCCAGCACAGATAATGACCTTTGGAGAGGCTTAAAACATTTTTGAGTGTAGTATAGGGTTCAGGGATATGTCCAAATGCCAAGAGCCTTACAGGCCAGTGACGGTCTGTTTGTGATGTTATACCAGCTGCTATAAAAGCTCTTACTTCAGAAGCAAAACTCAATGATTGGTTTTGCACAAAGTAATACAAAGGTTTTACACCTGCAGTATCACGAACCAGATAAACGAGACTTTTAGTGCTATCATATAAAGTGAAAGCAAACATTCCGCTGAATTTTGAAAAAGCTTTGGTGCCCCAATATGAGTAAGCTAATAAGATAACCTCAGTATCCGTATTTGACTTGAATCCGACTCCTAATTGTTGTAATTCGGATTTTAATTCGAGGTAATTATAAATTTCTCCGTTAAAGGTTATCCAAACTTTTTGAGTATGATCACACATAGGTTGGTGGCCGTTACTACTGAGGTCAATAATAGAGAGCCGACGATGACCAAGGCCAATATGATTTTTTTCGTCTATCATGACGCCTTCATCATCGGGCCCACCATGTTGCTGCGCATAGCACATGATTTTTACTTTGTCCCGGATATCCTCAGGTTGTAGTTGCCTGTCAATGATTCCTGCTATTCTGCACATTGTTTATATATTTCCACAGCTTCGCCTGGTAAGTTACATGTTGCTATTTGTAACTTACTGTTTGGTAGTTGGTTGCATTGTTGGTGCAATGCTAATTATTTTAAGCCGGTTTATAAATAACCCGTGTTTATTACATTTAAAAGCGCTTGATATAAGAAGCTGCAACATGCACAATGATAGAACACCCGAGGCTTTCCAACCTCAATATCAATTGTTTTTGCGATTGGCGCGATATAACTTCTCCCGTCATACCCTTTAAAGGGCCAGCTTTAATAATAATTCTTTCACCCGGATGAAGACTTTCTTCTGTAATTTCCAAATCGAATGAACTTGACATAAGTAGTTTCAGTTCATTAATCTGCCGGTCGGGCATGGCTGCCGGTTTACCCGAAAAATATAAGAATCGTGATATTCCCTTGGTCATTAGCACTTCTGATTGCTCATGTTCGGCAATATTTACAAATACGTATGATTTGATAAAAGGCTCCTCTACCCATTTTTTTCTATCGCTCCATTGCTTTAACTGCTTGTGCAACGGAAGGTAAGTTATAAAGCCCTTGTTGGTTAAAGCTTCAAAAGCCTTTTTCTCGGCACGCGCATTTGTATATACCGGATACCACTTTGTTGTTGTTGAAGTTGTTGATCTCAAGTTCATTAAAATACTTATTTAAACCAGCGTCTGATATCCCACCATTTATTTTTGTTCTCATCCAGATAATATCCTGAACTTTCATATCCGCTATAATCTGAGTAGTAATAATAATGCGAACCAGAATTTTCACCCGTAAATTTGGTCGTGTAATATCTGGAATGCAATAGTTCTTCTTCAAAGGCATTCAATACAATAACTGTATTATCCAGGTTATATTCCTGGGCAATTCGCTGTGGTATGGAAGCCGCGTAAAATTTTGATTTTCCAGACCGCAGTACAAACACGTTAATATCACTCATCCTGATTAATGGAATAGCATCTGATACCAGACCAATTGGTGCGGTATCAATCATTACAATATCGTATTTTAATCTTAGTTGATTAATCAGTGTGCTCATCCTTGCACTGTGCAATAATTCAGAAGGGTTGGGTGGTACCGGCCCTGAAACTATAAAATCAAGATTTTGATGTTCTGAATGTAAAATGATATCATCCATCTCTAATTGATGGGCTAAATAATTACTCAAGCCCTTATCATTCGAAACATGGAAAGTTTTATGGATGCGTGACCGTCTGAGATCGGCGCCGATCAAAATCACTTTTTTATCAATCAACGAAAGCGTACTCGACAGGTTAATGGCTACAAATGATTTACCTTCGCCGGCTACTTCTGAAGTAATACAAATTACCTTATTTTGCTTATCGGATGCCAAAAAACTCAGGTTAGTACGAACAGATCTTACAGATTCGGCAAATATGGATTTGGGTTTGAGCAAAGCCAAAATTTCCCGGTTGTCTTCGTCAAAGGGCTCTTTGAATTTTCTGATTACGCCTAATATGGGTATAGTTGTAAGACTTTCAATGGTTTCCTTATCATAAATGTAAGGATTGAGTATCCGTACTACCATAATGAGCCCCAAGCCAATTGCTAATCCGAAAATTATAGCTGTTCGGTGCATATTGTGTTCGTCAGGCGATACTGCGGTCATATTTGGCTGGGCCAGTTCAACAATGGTTGCACCGGGCAATATGCCAGCCCTGCTTATTTGGGCCTCAAGTTTTTTCTCTGACAGAAAAGAATAAACTTTATCATTGATCTCAAAATCACGCTGCAGGCTAATCAAATCGCGCTGAGCCACGGGTAAGGCCATTATAGTTTGGTTTACCTGGCTAAGCTGACTATCCATGAAGCTTATTTTTTTTTCAATACTGGCACGTATACTTTTAATGCTATTTAATGCTGTCAATTTAATTTGCAGGAGCTGTTGATTGATATCTTGTACTGGTTGAGAACCCGGATTATAGGTTTTTAGCAACGCACGACGTTCTTGTATAAGGTTATCCAGCTTAGTTACCAATAATTGGAGAGACACATTTTCTTCTCCGGCAGTTGTGAAGTTGAAATTTAAATTATCTTTTTCCCGGGTGATCTGCTCTTTAAGCTGATCAAACGCTATAAGCTGTATTTTTAAAAGTGATTTATTGGATTCAATTTCTGCCGCTTTACTAACAGATGTGGTTGATGCAGCGCTTACATCAATTATTTTTGATTTTTGTTTGTATTTTTCAATGGAGTTTTCGGAGCCTTTAACCTCTGTTGACAAAAATGAGAGTTGACTATCAATAAAATCAATCATTTGAGATGCCGATTGCGCTTTTTGATTGCGGTCAAAAATAATGTACTCCTTTAGTATATTATTTAATGCATCAGAAGCAAATTGTGGATTTGAGTCAGTTTCCTGTAATCCAATGATATTAGAATTTTTAATAGTTTCTCCAGCTCTCAGACCGGCTCTTACACGGTCTACAAAATCTTCAGGGATATTAAATTTAAACAAATATATTGTGTTTTTATTCAATGTACCCGGGTACTTTATAGTAAAAGTAGTAGGCCCAATGCTTATGGGGCTATCATAGTTATGTATACTTTGAATTTCTTTGTTCGCAATTTTATAAGATAATTCAAATGATTTTCTGTTTACAGGCTTAAAGCTTATTTGATCATGATAAAAATTTAAGCTATCAAACCTGATTAATTCAATATTTAAAGGTTTTGTAGGATAAATTTCGGAGGTGCGCACCCGCCCCATAATGTAAAAGCTTATGCGATAATCCAGATTTTTTATGGCACTAAGTATAAGAGCCCTGCTTTGTAATACTGTAGTAATGCTTTGTATTTTTGATGGCCCCCGGTCCGGAACGCTTATTGCTGAAATGACGTCTGATATTTCTGATTTTTTTTCCTCAATCTTTAAGGTTCCGGATGAGGAATATGTTTTTGGTGTATACCATATATAAGTATAGGAAATAATTAGTGTTAAGGTAACGGATGCTGCAATCCAATACCAGCGGCTTAGCAATATTTTACCGATTTTAAAATAATCGATTTCCTGGTTAGGCAGTTTCCGTTGAATTTTTTCTGTTCCTTCCATTAACGATGTAAAAGCGTAATAATTAAAGCTGTGTGTAGTAAACCAACCCCGTTTGAATAATAGCAACAAGATTTTTCCTGGTTCTATTAAGTATATCACGCTTGTGTTGAACTATATCAATCGTATCGCCATTTTGCAAAATGGCAAGCTTAGTGTAGGCAAGTTGAATATTATTAATTAAAACTATTTGCATGTTTACTGTTTGAAACCATTTACCTTATAAAGGATAGTTAAGATACTTTTACGGTAAAAGGCTGTAATATGTTTTATTTGGGGGATAATTGGCGCGTTTGTGAATAGTTTATCTGGTACGCTATTACACAGTATTTTAACCAAAACCCCTGTTATCAGTAAACTTGATCTCCATGATTTTTTGCTCAAAAACATCGGCAGGTACCAGTGCCTTTGATTTAATTCGTATTTGATAGGTATATACGGTGCTTACGCTGTAATCTAATATTTTGGCAATTATCTCAAGGTCACTTATGCCTAAACGCATTAGTGCAAATATCCTGAGTGTTGCATTTAATGTTTCTCCGGATTTTGGCCAAATTTGATCTTCAGGTTTTAATAGCTTATTAAAGATAATAATGAAATTAGGGAACATTGTTAAAAAAACGGTGTCAAGTGTGTTATATAGCTGCTCTTTCTCCTGTTTAATGCGAATATTATTTAAAATTTCATCCGCTTCATTATATTTCCCGAGCTTAATATTACGCTGTGTTTTGCGCTTTACTTTATCCAGTGTTTCGATGTATGAAGAACAAGTTTTAAAAAACAGTCCGATAAGCTCTTCCTTAATTTTTGATGATTCCCAAAGTTTTTCATTTACTGTTTTCAATTCTTCGTTTTTCCCTTTTATCTCCAACTCATTGGCTTGGATCTTTAATAACTGTTTCCGATAAATGACAAGGAGAAAAAACAACAAAACGGCAACAATCATAAAAATCAGAATGCCGATCAAAAGCTTGTCTTTTTCATGTTGTTTTTCATCAATCAACTTACTCGCAACAAGCGGCAGTATGGATTCAATTTGCACAGCACGGTTTCTGGCACCGTAAAACTTAGCATTTTTTGCAGCTTCCTGCATAAAAATATATGCATCAGATGTTTTATTCAGTTTAAACAATTCCTGGGCAAGTAAAAATATAGCCAGTGTTTCCTTTGTTGAAGATCGAATGTCATTGATAGCAGCAAGCGCAAGAAAAAGTATCTTGTTTTGCCCTGTGTAGGAATAACTGATATGGGTGGCTACCATAGCCACAGTATGTTCAGGCATTTTGCGCTGAATGATCAGGTTATAGAAAAACTGGGGTGTTAGATTTTTATTTCTCTGCGATTCCGGAAGAAAAGCAAGATTAATGGTTTTTTCAAAATCATTTGGAGGCGTCGTAATTTCAGCATTTTTAAAATCATTTTCCGACTTTTTGTAATACAGCTTTGAAAAATAGGCGTCATTATCGTACTCACCTATTCCACCATTTAATCGTGCTCTTAATACCAGGTAATCAGTTTTATGTGCCTTGGATAAACTATTGGTGTCAATATTCTCTATAACGTCAAACCCCTCTTTATAAAATCCTGAATTCAAAAAAGTTACTCCCAATCGAAGCTCGCTCTGGATCAGCTTTTCCTTTTGTTTATACTTTATAGAAAGATCGACCATCTTTTTAACGTAAACGAATGCCGAATCAAATTTGAAAGAATGATATTCGTCAGATATTTTAGAACAAAGGTCGAATTGGATATCAAAATCTTCTTTGTTAGTATGAAGCAAACTATATCGCAACAAGTTTATCTGTTTTTGCTTTTTGAGATCATAAAAATTTTCCCTTGCCAGTTCAGATTTTAAAACTTTTAGAAGACTGTCAGATTTTATCTCTTGTGAATAGCCATAAAAACTTGTAAGCAAAAAAGTACTAATAAAAAGCATTTTAATTATCATAGATCGGATGTTAAAATAGGGCTGCACGGATTAAATAATATGGACAATATTTAGCCACATTTTGCTGCCGAATTTAATTTATTCATTTGGAAGAATTACAACTGCAATTTATCGCCAGGTAGAAGTTTGAGGGAAATATTGTAGTGCCTGAAAGGGACGGATACTCATATAAATACAATATGGCTGTCGGAATCAGACTTAAAGTATTGAAAAGTAGTTAGATTTTTTAGCTTTTTTTTGATGGTAATATTTTCATTATCAATGGTATAGATTTTTATTTTTTTAGATTTTTATTTCTCAATGGCGTTACTGCTAAGTAACGAGCCTAAATCATGGTTTACTTTGACCCGCCAATTTAACGAGCCACAATGTGCATCTATTACCAAATAATCGGCCAGCGATGAATGGTAAACAACTGAGTTTATAAACCAATTAACCAAATAACTATGCAAGTGAAAATTTTACGATTATTAAGTTGCCTTGCCTTATCATTTTGTTTTGTGTTGCCTGTTCAGGCGCAAAATAAAATAATCACAGGTAAAGTAACAGAGTCAGAAACAGGCGAGCCACTGCCTGGTGTAACTATTACGGTCAAGGGATTAACTATTGGTACCAATACCGATACCAAGGGTAATTTTAAACTTTCGGTTCCCGGGTCTGCAAATACCCTGGTAATTTCTTTTCTGGGCTATAAACGTCAGGAAGTGAGTGTATCTGATGGCGCGGTATTAAATATAAAGCTGGAAACTGATCAGAAATCCCTGAAAGAAGTAGTAGTAGTAAGTGTGGGTTACGGAACCCTTGACAAGAAAGAGGTTTCCAGCGCCATTTCCCATGTATCATCTAAAGAGTTGCTTTCGGTTGGAAGCAATAACCCTTTAATGTCGTTACAAGGTAAAGTACCCGGATTAACAATTTCCAACACATCAGCTGCCGACCCAAATTCAACACCAAGTGTTCAGTTACGTGGAGTTTCGTCCCGTAACGCGGGTTTAGGGCCTTTGTATGTAATTAACAATGTACCCGGTGGTAATATTGATAACATCAATCAAAACGATATCGAATCAATTGATGTGCTAAAAGGTGGTGCTGCATCGGCCATTTATGGTACCCGTGGTAGTAACGGCGTTATTATCATTACTACTAAAAAGGGAACTTCGCAATCAAGCATATTTTACGATGGTTATAGTAGCTTTGATTATATCACCAATAAATTGCAGGTACTTTCAAAAGATGACTTTATCAAAAACAGAGTTAATAACAAACAGGGACAGGATTACGGCGGTAATACAGATTGGCTAAAATCGGTAAGTAATTCACCATCATTTGGTCAAAAGCATACCCTTCAATTTTCGGGTGGTTCAGGCAAAACTAACTTTTTTGCATCTGCTGATTACCGTAGTGCCGAAGGTGTAGACCTAAGAGCAAGTAAAAAAGAATACGGCGCCAGAGTTAATGTAAACCACACCTCGGCAGATGATATTTTCACTGTGAGCTTGAATGTTGCCCCACGATATGCCAATACAAATACCGCCGACTACAGCGGTTTTAATAATGCATTAACGCTTAACCCTACACTACCTATTTACAACAGCGCGGGGCAGTACAATTTTATAAATACTGGTTTTTTTTCGAATAACCCGGTTGAAAATGCTAAAGTAAACCAGGCACAACAGGAAATTAAAGAGCTGGATATGAATGGTACCTTTAAAGTGAATATTTTAAAAAACCTACATACCGCCGTTACAGTTTCAGAAGTAAGTTCTTCTTTTAAAAACCTAAACTTTAATCCTTCTACACGGAGCACTATCATACATTCAAATCCTGTTAATAAAACAAATTATGCGTCACAAGAACAGGTTGAAAATGATGTGAAAAACTTAGAATGGACAGCCAACTATTTTACAAGTTTTGGTAAGCATGATATTAAGTTGTTAGGAGGGTATTCATACGCCTTATATGACTATCAGCGCTTTAAAGCCAGTAATTATGATTTTCCATTCGACTCTTTTTTATGGAACAACTTAGGATCCGGTGCTTACAATGGTGGCGATAAAGGCAACGGGCAAAGTGCCGTAGAATCAACCAGGAATGGATCTACTCTCATTGCTTTCTTTGGTAGGGTAAATTATACGTATGATAATAAATATATAATAACAGGAAGTTTAAGACGTGAAGGTTCTTCAAAATTTGGCCCGAATAACAAATGGGGTAATTTCCCTGCGGCATCGGCAGCCTGGAGGATCTCTGAAGAAAGCTTTTTGAAAGAAAAGATATCCTGGCTAAATGATTTGAAATTAAGAGCAGATTACGGTGTAACCGGTAATCAGGATTTTGATAATTATAAGTCATTACTTTTATATGGCGGCGCCGGTTATTTTCCATTTGATGGAACAACGTACCAGGTATATGGGCCATCGCAAAATGTTAACCCTAATTTGAGATGGGAAAAAGCCATCAACTTTAACGTAGGGCTTGATTTTGATTTGTTCAATAACAGAATTTCAGGATCTTTAAATTATTATATCCGTACTAACAAAGATCTGTTGGGTAATTATAATGTACCCGTACCTCCAAACCCTCAATCACAAACCTATGCTAATGTGGGGACCTTGAAAAATTCGGGTATTGAAATACAATTGAATGCAAGTGCAGTTAAAGGGCCTAAGTTTAAGTATGATATTTCTTTCGCAGCCGCATTAAACAATAATAAGTTTGTTTCTTTCTCTAATGATATTTATAAAGGCGCGCCTTATATTGATTTAGTAGGTTTGCCGGCACCTGGCAGCCCGGGTAATATTCAGCGTCTTCAGGAAGGTGAAAGGATCGGGGAATTTTATGGCTATAAATCTGCCGGAGTTGATA
>NZ_JBCECK010000026.1:0-51611 GCF_039207105.1 Mucilaginibacter sp. | reverse complement strand
GTGTTTATGTGTATCGTAAACCCTCCGGGTTTTCGCCCACAACACTTTCTTGCCCCTTTTTCATTCATTCGTACCTCATAAATGGAAAAATAGCGGGGTGAGAAAAATTCGCAACTCATTTTTCTTAAATCACTATATAAAGCTTATGAGCAGGAACAAGGGTGGGCGGCCTCCCAAAAATCAGGGCCAAAAAATTAAGCAAGCTCATATCAGGTTAACCGAAGATCAACACAAACAATTGCTTGATTTAGAAAACCAGATTGGTGTTAACCGCACTGATCTTTTCATTAAGCGTGTGTTAGAGAATCAGGATTATATAGTTACCCAGGACGTGATTGTTCAGCTTGCTAAAGTAGGCGCTGAAATGGGCAAGATTGGCAGCAATATTAACCAATTGGCAAAGCATGCCAATACTGTTATTAAAAATCAGCCTTTGTCACCTGCTGTAGTTGGTGCGTTCAATAGTTTATTGGAACTGCATATAGCTCATGAAGCGGATTTATATAAAGTTTTAAGACAGATGTACCGGGTCATGAAAAAATAGTATGATAGTCAAATTTCTGAACAGCAACAGTTCTTTCAATGGCGTTAGTTATAACACCAACAAAATGGACAAAGATAAAGGGGAGCTGATGAAAACCGAAAATTTCGGTTATCTGCAAAACATTCCAAATGTTATGCCCGAAGAATACAAGAATTATCTCCGGGCTTGGTCAAGTACAAATTCTTCCATAACCGATAAACAATTACACGTTGTTCTCTCCGCAGAAGGCCGCGAATATGATAAGAAGCAGTTAACTAACATGGCTGATGCTTTTATGAAAGCAATGGGTTATGGAGGGAATCCTTATATGACTGTTTTCCATAACGATACTAATAATAACCATGTTCACATTGTCAGCAGTAGGATAGATCATAACGGTAAAAAGATACATGACTCCTTCGAGCACAAGCGAGCCATGACAGCAATACAAAAGATAATTGATAATGACATTAATTATTCAACCGTTGCACTTGTTCAAAAAGCTTTCGATTATAACATTTCGACCGTTCCACAATTTAAACTCCTTTTTGAGCAATCGGGCTATTCAGTATCGTACAACGATAAGGAAATGACCTTACGCAAATATGATGACATCCAACAGAAAATATCGATGGATAAGGTAAATAACCTTATTGCAAAAAGCATCATAGATGGCGTAAGAGTGCAACAATTAAAGGCCATATTTCAAAAGTACAAGAGCCGTGTAGATACAGCCGTTAAGATCGTGTATGAACCATCTAAGTACGACAGTAAGAAAAAACCAATCGGCTATACATCAGAATTTGCAGCATTACTTAAGCAAAAATTCGGAGTTGAAATCGTTTTTCATGGTAAGGATGGGAAAGAACCTTATGGCTATACAGTAATAGATTATAAAACCAATTCGGTTTTAAAAGGAGGGGAGATATTGCCACTTAAAGAATTATTAAACAATAGCGGGTCAAAAATTGAATCAAATAAGCCTAACCCACCAATCAATATTAGTATTGATGGATTTAAAGAAAAAGAAGCATCGGTGAAGATTTTTGGAAGCCGGTTAGGAAACATCACATTTACCGCAATTCCCAAAGAACAGCTCGCACTAATTAATGTCGTTCTCAAATCTGCACTGTATGAATATAATTCGTTAGGTGAGGGATTAAGCCGCCATCAAATAGAAGTCCTTTCAGATAAAAAAGAGTTATTTGTTTTTGACAAACGGAACAATGTAGTCATTGATGCCAAACGAGTTCTAAGCGCCTCAGACTATGCTTTAATGGCAAGGCGATCAGGTATAAAATTACCGCAAAAAGAAAAGGAAATTTTACTTCATACAGATACCAGTAAAGCCTACTCTTTAAAAGGAATACTTAAAAATCATGGTGCAGCTACTTATCAATTTGAAAAAGATGCTAAGCCAAGCTACTTTATAGAACTTATAAAATTTGATGGTACTTCAAAGATAGTTTGGGGTATAGACCTCAAACGCGCTATTGCACAATCAGGTTACCAAATTGGAGATAACGTTCAACTCAACTTTAAGGGTTCCAACGCCGTGCAAATTCAAGTACCAGTTAAAGATGAACAAGGAAAGATTACCCACTTTGAAGATAAGGTCGTTAACCGGAATGATTGGGAAATTTCAGCACCCTATGAAAATTCGGAACCTGATCATTATAACAATGATAATACCGCTGCCCAAACGCAAAGATCGTCTGATCAAAGGTCGTCGGTAGAAAATTCTACCCACGATGAAAATCTATTGTTAGATGCAATTCAGGGTTTTGAATTAAGCATAGCTGATGATATTGATGATGAACAGATCAACGGAAGAAATAGGCGCAGGAGTAGGAAAGCACGAGTAAACACCAGATAAATCAAAATAACATGATAACACTATTCGGAAACCAAAAGGGCGGGGTAGGTAAGTCTACGCTCGCGGTTTTATTTGCCAATTACCTGTCATTGGTGCAGAACAAAGAGGTCGTTCTATTCGACATGGATAACCAACGGTCAATCTATAATAAGTTTCAAGCAGCCCAGGTTTTGGAAAATAAGCCTTTGTACGAAGTTGAGATTGCCGAAATGGAGCAATTTGAAACGATAAATTCAATCGTCAGGGAAAGGCCTAACCTTATAACACTCTTAGACGTGGCGGGCAACATAGAGAACGATAACTTAATGCCGATTTTCAAAGGGGTTGATCTAATCATCTGCCCATTTGCTTATGATGAATTTTCAGTTGGTGCTACAATTGATTTTGCAGAGGTTGTTCGGACACTAAATGAGGAGGCTATAATAATCTTCATTCCTAACCGGATAAAAACGAATGTAAAATATGAAACACTTGAAAGTGTAAATAAAGTGCTGGCTAATTATGGGGCTGTTACTAAACCTATTCCCGAAAGGATAGACTTTCAAAGGATAACAACGTTTGAAACCCCGGCAAGTATTATCCAGGCGGTATCGCCTGTATTCGATCTAATTTATAATGGTTTCATCAATCAAAAATTAGGGCTATGGGCGAAGGTATAAAGGATATAACAGAGCGAGTACGTAAAGAACGGGAGCAGGGGTTGGCTAAAAATACCACGCTGCTACCGGAATCGCAGCCCAATAGTTCGCCGTTAACTGATGCAGCCCCTGAACCAACCAGGGAAGATTTAAACAACCTGATAGCTCAAATTACATCGGTGAAGGTTTCTGGTCAAACGAAAATGGTTATCAGGTTTGACGATAAACACATACCTGTGCTTAACATGCTGCAACCGGCATTAAAAATTAATGTGGTTCAGTTTGTAAACTATTTGGTAGAAAGTTTTTTTGAAACGAATCCTGATACAAAAACCCTTATGAAAAACCGAGTTAAAAACTCACTCAAAGACATTTAATTATGAATTGGTCAAAATTTACAATCCTGCTTTTAGTTGCTTATGTAGCATATTATTCAATCGCGATTATTATTGATCTGATAAAAAGCAAAAATGTACGGCCTATATCTACAGATGGGGACGTTTTAACATTCAGCGAGGAAATACAACCCACACCGGTCGAACACGAAGAAGAACCGGCCATTGTTCCAGCTGCTATCATTCAAGATGAATTGGAAAACGACAGCCAAGCAGCGGTTTGGGACAGACAAGAAGAAGATACCGAGGAATTAAACATTGTTTCGCATAATGTAAATAGTTCAACGGGAGGAATTACTCAAATGGCCGAAATCATCAAACTCGCCCAAAACAACACAATTGATTATAAGCGTTCACTCGTTTTCTGATTATGAGATATTATAAAAAAATTTACTTCATAAGGGCTGCATTGACAGCCCTTTTTTGTTTCCTAATCCTTCAATCGCAAGCTCAGGGCCCGCCTGGGCTTGAAGAATTTGGGGATGCAACCAGGATGGTAAAAAGTCAATATCATGCCCTCACCTATACAGCTTCTATATTGGGTGCCATTTTTGGTTTAGTAGGAGGACTAAGGGTTTATAATAACTGGCAGTCGGGTAAACATCACATCGATGCGCAGGTAATGGGTTGGTTAGGCGCTTTTATATTCCTTCAATTGATTGCCGTCATAATGGGAGGCATTTACGGTGTCTAAATAAAATACTATCATTTCAATCCCGGAGCGGGCACAGATCAGGCCAGGCCTGCCGCTAAACTGATAGCAAAACAATAAAACAGCTCGAAGATCCGCAGCTCAATTTGATAGCATTTCTATTTCCTGCAGCCAGCCAGGCCAAAACAAATTGATAGTAAAACTATCATCCAGCTTCACAATTCACAAAAGTTTATTCAATCAAATCATTCAATTTTTTAATCCATTAAATTTTATCTGTTATGAAAATCTCTAAAAAAGTAAAGAAAGGTTTAGCCGTTGCAACTTTAGTCGCAGTTTCCGCAAGCCAATCAATGGCACAAGATGGTGTTACCGGTATCAATGCCGCGAATACCTCACTTCGCCAGTATGTTGACCCTGTATCAACTTTATGCCTTGCCATCGGTGCGGTTGTTGGCATCATTGGCGGTGTTCGCGTTTATATTAAATGGAATAGCGGCGATCAAGATATCAATAAAGAAATCATGGGGTGGGGTGGTTCCTGCCTGTTCTTAGTCTTGGTGGGAGTTATCATTAAAGCGTTCTTCGGCGTGTAATGGCTAAACAATTCAACATTTATAGGGGGCTGCAAAAGCCCCTTATTTATCGTGGTTTTCAAGGAAAATTCATCGGTTGGGGCGTGGCATCCCTTGTGATCAGCTTGGTTGCCGGTGGTGTAGTCGGAAGCTTAACGAGTATGGCCTATGGCGGGCTAATTTGTGTTGGAGGATTTGCAGGAGGCTTGTTTTTCACTGCCCAACAGCAAAAGAAAGGGCTACATTTTAAAACGAGGCATACAGGCATATTCAAGTTTGGTACTGATTTTAAAAAATTGAGAAATGGCACAAAAACGTAAAACAGAGTTCACATTACCATATTTTGGTATTGATGAAAACGATAGATATCCAACCCTATATAACTTAAAGGGTGATTACGCTGTGGTTTTCAGGCTTAATAATCCTGTTCTGCAATATTCAGCAGACCCCGGCGCTTACGACGGTTCACACCAGTTATTTGTTAACATGACAAAAATTTTGGGCGAGGGATATGTTATTCAAAAGCAAGATATTTTAACCAAAAAGATTTATAATAAAGCGGATAGCACCGAGTATTTGCAGCAGAAATATGACGAACATTTTAACGGTCGCGAATACACCGATCTTACAACCTATTTAGTAATTACCCGTAAGGCTAAACGGGGTTCATTTTACACCTACAACAAAAAGAACTACACCGATTTTGAGCAAAATATCGGAAAGTTGGATGATCTGTTAAAGAGAAATGGCTTACAGCCTCAAATCTTAAACAGAAATGAAATTGATCTTTACGTGAAACGCATACTTAGTATGAACTTTAAGAATGATTACGTTTCACTTAATAATATGCGAGCTACGGATATAGAAATACAGATGGGCGATATTGCCGTCCGTAGCGTTCCCCTGGTTAATATCGATACCATCGATTTGCCGGAAAAGATTTCTACCCACATAGAAAGAAACGACAAAGATACTCTCAAAGGGTTCCCCATTGATACAATGGGTTTCTTATACAACGTTCCACTTTACCAAACTATAGTTTATAATCAGGTAATCGATATACCGGCCCAGAATATTACACAACGAAAATTAGAACTTAAAAGAAAAAGACATTCCGGCATTCCCGACCCAGCCAATCTGATGTGCGTTGAGGACATTGATAACCTCCTGGTAGATGTAGCAAGGGAAAACCAAATGCTCGTTTATTGCCACTTCAACATTTTAGTTTGCGCTTCACTGGATAACATTCAGCAAACGTGTAATTATATTGAAAGCTCTCTTTTTCAGCAAGGCATCATACCTAATAAAAATGCTTATAATCAAATGGAGCTGTTTAGAACGGCGCTGCCATGTAATACAGTTGAATTAGATGATTACGACTTGTTTTTGACTACTTCCGATGCTGCTCTTTGTTTTTTTTTTAAAGAAGCCCTAAGTAAAGATGAAGTGAGTGGCTTTCAAATTCGCTTTACTGATAGACAGGGCATACCGGTAGCTATCGACCCCGCAGACCTGCCAATGCGAACCAATAGAATAAATAATAGAAACAAATTTGTGCTTGGCCCCAGTGGTTCGGGTAAGTCTTTTTTTATGAATGCGCTGATAGAGCAATACTGTATGTATAATAATTCAGCAAACCCCAAGTGGTTGATGGATGTGGTAATCGTTGATACCGGTCACTCATATTCGGGCCTGTGTTCATATTATGGTGGTAAATACATTACCTATAGCGAGGAAAAGCCAATTACAATGAACCCTTTTGCAATCAGTGAGGGTGAATACAATATAGAAAAGAAAGATTTTTTAAAGACCCTGATTAGTCTTTTGTGGAAAGGTGCAGAGGGCAGTGTTAATCAGGTTGAAAGTGATGTTATAGCCCAGGCCATTTCATCCTATTACAGCAACTATTTTTCTAAGCCGGTTTTTGAAGATGTTTCAGAGGAACAGATGAATGAGATTGAACGTCAGGCAAGGATTGATGCAAATAATACGGATTTTTCTGCCAGAGCCAATGAGCTTGTCGAAAAGGATATTGAGCAAATGAAGGCGCAAGCCCAGGAACTTACCAATAACTTTGTCGGTAGCGACGATAATAAAGTGACTTTTTATCAGAATGAGTATAACCGCCTGTATCAAGAAAATACACAAAATACAATTCAATGGTTAAAAGATGCCGAAGCAGACGAACTATATAATCTCCGGTACTTTGAAGCGAAAGAAAAAGCAACACTGGACTTCAACCGGCGAACCGTTAGCGAGTTAAACTTTAATTCCTTCTACGAATTTGCTCTTTACAAAATACCTGAAATCAAGCAACAGGAAAATATACCTTTTGATATTGACGAGTTTAGGTTTGTACTCAAAAAATTCTATAAAGGCGGCGAGTTTGAAGCAATTTTAAATGAAGAAGCCGATAGTTCTATGTTTACAGAATCATTCGTAGTCTTTGAAATTGACAGTATAAAGGAGCACAAAACGCTTTTTCCCATCGTCACACTCATAATTATGGACGTATTTATTCAGAAAATGCGTTTCAGGACGGAGCAACGCAAGGCATTGATTATTGAAGAAGCCTGGAAGGCAATTGCATCGCCTTTAATGGCCGGTTATATTCTTTATTTGTACAAAACGGTAAGGAAGTTTTGGGGTGAAGCAATCGTTGTTACCCAGGAACTGGGAGATATTATCGGGAACGCCGTGGTTAAGGATAGTATAATTAATAACTCTGATACTACCATGCTTTTAGATCAGTCCAAATTCAAAGATAATTTCGATGAAATTGCCAAGCTGCTATCTATCAATGTACATGAGCGTAAAAAGATTTTAACGATCAACCAACTCGACAACCAGGAAAACCGAGGACGTTTCAAAGAAGTCTATATAAGGAGGGGAGCAACCGGTGAAGTATACGGCGTAGAAGTTGCCCTCGAACAGTATTTGATCTATACTACCGAAAAGCCAGAGAAAACAGCAGTAGAATATTACAGTAACTTCTATGGCAGCTACAGGGATGGTATAAATCATTTTGTTAAGGATTTAAAACGTTCAGGCTTAAAACTCCCGGACTTCTTTAATAAGGTAAACCGTGCCCGTAAACCTATTTATGAGGCTGTCGAAAATGACGTACTACAATTAGTCGGTTAATTCATCCCCATTTATTTATGAAAACAAGATTTTTATTAATGCTTGTGCTATTCTTAATAGTGAGGGTAGTTCAGGCGCAAGTACTTTACATTGACCCTGCCACCTCTGCCGCACAATTAGCCCATGCAGCTATTATTAATTCCCAATTAAATACCACCAAAGATAAATTAACACTTGTAGAACAGGGGCAGCTTGCCGTAACCGGTCAATTAGGAATTGTGAACGATATGCAATCCAAAATTTATAAAGGTCTTTCGCAGGTGTCATCAATTTTAACCACCCTGGCGGATGTTCAGGAGATTTCCCGAATTACCATAGGCATGACGGATGATATTAATAAAGGATTAGCCGTTGCTGCCAAAAATCCGGTTTTGTTGGTTTTCGCCCAGGAACAGGCGAATTACTTCTATACGAGAGCCGCAAAGCTGGCTTTAGAAGTAAGCCAGTTTGCTTTAAAAGGCGGTGGGGATAATTTAATGGATAGCGGAGAACGAGCAAAGCTTATAAATAAGGTTTTGACGGAAATGCTTATTCTAAGATCATTAACGTATGGTATGTATCGCGCCATGTACTATGCCCAAATGAGAGGGGTTTTACGCTCACTCAACCCATTTCAGGGATACGTTAACATCGATCAGCAAATCATGGACGATATTCTTAATAAACGCAAGTACCTAAAATAATGAAGTATGAAACGAGTTTTATTTACGCTGCTTGTTGGGGTAATTACCTTACAGGCTAAAGCACAACTGAATGTGCCGTTGTTGCACCAGTTGGTTGATAATAGTCAAACGGAGAATAAGAAACAGATCGCCGCAAAAGATGAACAAGGTAAATCAACCGCCATCGAGGCCAGCAACAGAAGTTTAACCGCTCAGCTCAAATCCAAATACAGAACCTTGCAAGAGCGTTTTGCCAAAATGAGTATCGTTTTTGATGCTGCCAATATTGGAATAAGCGCAACCCCTCTCGTTAAAGAAATCATCAAACAACAACAAGTTATTGTCACCTATGCGCAAAGCGACCCTCTTTTATTACCGGTTGCTATGGATAGCGAGGTCATTTTTGTACAGCGAGCCAACTCGCTTGTAAACTATCTCATTGGTTTGTGCGCAACTATTGGTGATATCAATCAGATGAAAGTAAGCGACCGCAGGATTTTATTTCAATTTATTATAGAAGAACTTAAAACCATATCCTATATGGCCGGTGGTGTCGCCAGATCATTACAGGCAGCGGTCATTAAAAGTCGCGGTACCGATCCGTTTTCGGGTTATGTAAATCAGGAAATGAATATTGTCGATCAGATCATGATTAATGCAAAAACGTTGGCAAAATGAAGCGCACAACACTAATTATAGCTTTACTTTTCGGTGTAAAGGTTAGCTATTGTCAAAGGATTGTGTTTGACCCCGGCCATTTGGAAATTGTAAATTCAAACGCAGCCACACGGCTTGCCGCAGAACTTTCGTATGATAACTCACTTGAGCAAATCCATAAAAATACTGATGATATCGCGTTGAATCTTTCCAGTGTTGCATTGGTTCAAACGATGATACATCGCTCCTTAACAGAAGTTAATGAAGCGCTTAAAGATGGCATCCAAATTAAGCAATTAGGAACCTTAGTCGCCAGTATCACTAAATATAGCAATCAAGCACTTGATTTAGCTAAAGATAACCCGGAGTTGATGCTTTTTGCCGAATCAGCTACACAGCAGATGAAGGAGAGGGGAATTAAAATTGTTACCGAAGTATCGACAGTAGTCTTACAGCAAAAAGAAGATTTACTCATGAATTATAACGTTCGTGATGAACTTATCAGGAAAGTAGTCAACGAGCTGCAAATAATGAACGCCCTGGCGTATGGGATATGGCAAAATATGTACTGGGCAAAAGAACGGGGAATAATCAAAAGCCTGAATCCCTATCGCCAATATGTGGCTAAAGATGATGCCATAATGGATGATATACTACGTAAACGTCGAATCATAAAGTAATTAGTCATGAAAAAATCTATCTACCTACTCTTGTTCTTTGCAGGGGGAAGCTATTCATGTTTTGGACAAATGCTAATTCATGACCAAGCAATTATCAATCAGGAAGAACGAATGGTATATAAACAATGGGATAAAAGCAAATTTACCCCTGAATTTAAATGGTATAAACCAAGCTCGTATTATGCCTATTCACTCACATGGTTACTTCATTTAGGTTATAAAAATGGCCCCGATTTACGCCCACTTCGGGCCGGTGGTGAACAAACCCAAAGACTTGCTTTAGCAGCAGCTATGCAGGTCACTAATAATTATTATAAGAAAGAGGCCGACACTTTGAGAAATACGGCCATAGCTGAATTTGCCAATTATTCAGGTACGGTATCAGCTGCCGACCCATTATATATATTATTTTATAAAAAAGAACTCGCACCATTGGATAACATTGTAGGTAACGCATTTGTGAATGTTCCTGCTAATGTTATTCAATATATGGCAGAAAGTGGTGCCTACAATTGGTATCTAACTGAAATGAATAGCCTGAAAGAACGATACGACAATGCCAGGCGCGTAGACATTGACCGAGGCCAGCGCATCTTACTGTACCATCGTATCATGTTAGAGCATCGTAAGCTGGCTGATAATTGGAAATACAAATTATCAATGGCACAAACCATGGTGGATTACCAGGCTAAAATGAAAAATAAGAACGATAAGGCCAGTGATTATTTTAATGGCTCTACGAAAACCGAGGACGAAATCATGAACCAAATTCTAAGCAACCGTAAAACTCTCAAACCATGAAAAAGAAATATATCATTTTAATTATCCTGTTGATTGGGATATGTACAAGTTTGGGGGTCAAAGCCCAAACGCCGGTGCCCCCTGATCAGTACAAGGATGCCATAGGCTTTTTACAGGGCAATGATGTTTATGACCGCCCAGTAATGAAGTTTTTTGAAGGAATGCGCGATTATGCCTTTGGCAATTTTGCTGCATTTATTTATGATGCCCAGGGCTTGGCCTGTATTTTTATGCTTATGTTTTTCTCTATCAAATCTTATGAAATGATGTCAGGAGATAAACAGTTGGAGGTTATGCCGCTTTTAAGGCCATTCGGTTTAATGATGGTCATCATGTGGTGGGGCGTTTTTTGCCGTGTGCTCGCCTATCCTACTGATCTTGTCGCAGCTAAGGCCGAGGCGATGTTTGGTGAGCAACAAGACGAAATAAATGCCATGCGGCTTGAACGAGCGGGCTTAATGATACAGGTCGGTGATCAATTAATGACCTTCCAAGCTAAAACGGAAATCGCAGCGGACGAAGCAAAAGACACCAATAAGGGTGTAGGTCAGCAGATTGTTGAGAGCGTTAAAGGTTTTTTTGCTGATAACATCTACAACCCTATCGTTGAAATGAAAATCCGCATGCAAACCAGTTTACAGTTATTAGTAACACAAGCACTTGAACTGATAGCTATTTGGATATTACGGATTTGCGTTTACATCGTGTTTATGCTACAAATCATATACTCAACCGTTTTGGTCATACTTGGGCCATTCTCAGTCGCTGTAAGTGTTCTTCCGGCTTATAGGGATGCTTTTAGCACTTGGGTAGCTCGGTTTATCTCCGTTAACCTTTATGTAGGGGTTGCTTATTTAATTCTCTACATAGTGGGAATGCTTCAAAAGTACTCCCTGGGCGTGGAAATTGAAAAATACAAATCCCTAACTGGCAGTAACGGGGATGCAATGGAAAAAATGGCTTGGTTTGCAGGGAATGGCATATTAAGCTTTGGGCTTGTAATTGTGGCCTTTTTGGTCGGCGCTATCGCCATTACGACGGTGCCAAGTATTAGTACCTGGATAATCTCTACTTCCGGTATATCATCCGCAAGTTCAACCGCTGCACGAACAGGTTCACAGGTTGCCCGTATCGCATCTAAAGCCATTTTAAAAAAATAACCTTTTACCATCACCTTATAAGGGGCTTGAAATTCAAGCCCCTTTTTTATTTAACCAAGTTATGCTAATTAAAAATATTGAGAATAAAATAAGGCTGTCCTTATTTATCGCAGTCGGAAGTTTTGCAACTTCAATCATCATTTGCATTATCGTTAGCTATTCATCTTATAAGCAGGTTAGCAACGCGCGGCAAAGCATCTATATACTCGATAACAATGTGCCTATATTAGCTAAGCAGACAAACATGCAGCTTAATAGACCGGCAGAATATCGCGCAAGTATTGACCTATTCCATTCAATTTTCTTTTCACTTACCCCGGACGACAAGTACATCGAGTATCAAATGAAGCGGGCAATGTACCTGGTAGATGAAAGTGGTGCTTTGCAGTATAATAACCTAAAAGAAAAGGGTTTTTTCAACTCCATTTTATCGTCCAGCTCTGTATTGACTATCCAAACTGATAGCATTCAGCTCGATATGATTAACAAGCGATTTGTATACTACGGTAAGCAAATCATAGATAGGCGCAGCTCTACCGTTACGCGGTCACTGATAACCACAGGCAACCTAAAGGATATCCCCAGGAGTGATAATAATTCGCACGGTGTTTTAATAACAAACTGGAAAACAATCGAAAATAAAGACTTAAGCAATGTTCAAAAGAATCAGTTCTAATGTTGACCCGGATGCAACAGTTGCAAAGGAGATACGCCGAGAGTTTGGTAAATATTTTGACCAAGCAACAGCTAACCGGAATCGGTTTTTAAACGCATATCCAAAGGAAATCTTTATAGGTATGGTTGCCATGATAGTGATTTCAGCGGTCGTCTGTTTTTTAGTATTTACTCCAAGTCAACGGCAAAAAGAGAAGATGCCCGATGTATTTAAGGGTACAACCAATGTAGGAAATCAGGTAACCAGTGGCGTAGGCCAAATCATAACACTGGGTACGAAAATATCTGATCTCAATAAACTTAGAAAGCAGGTCGAGGCGGTTCTACAGAAACCCAAGTTATCACATGCTGATACAGTGTTTTTACAAAGCGCAATTCAACAGCTGGAACCAAGTATGAGAAGTAAGAAACCTTAATTAAAAGAAGATGACAATAGATTTTAAAAAACCCAAGTATATTATCCCATTAATTATACTACCCTTCATTTTCCTATTTAACTTTTGTGCTCAATCTTTTACAAAAGAGAAGGGCAAAACAGTTGAAAATAAACCGGAATTGCAATCGAGTGTAGCCAGTGTATCGGATGATATCAAGAAGAAGGATTTGGCTGATAAGCTTGATGCTTTTAAAGATCAATATAAAACGGGAGATCGCTATACCGCTGTAAACAATTTGGATGAAGACCCGACAGCAACTACCCAGTTGAAGGGTAATTATAATGAACACGAAAAGTATATCTTGGACAGCGTGGAAGCTGCCTATAAACAAAAATATAACACCCCGTCATCATCTGGCCGCAGCAATTATTCCGGCACTACACGTAATGCTATCCCTCAAAGCCTGTCAGCTTATCAAAATCACGGCAGCACCAATTCGTTAAGCAAAGAGGATAAGGATTTAGCTAATGCGCTGTCCAATTTGAAAAATACCGGTAAATCAGGAAACACCCAACCAACTGAACCTGGAGCTAAAAAATACGATGACCCAATGGCGCTGTTTCGTGATCAAATGAAACTTATAGACAGCGTAGGAAAAGCCAATGACCCGGAGTATAAAGCCCAAAAACAAAAGGAAGAATTACTTAACAAGGTTGACAAAGAAGTTGCCAAACTTCCTAAGCTTGATGTTGCCAAAGCCTCTGATCTTAATGATGCTTTTAATACTGTTCAGGTTGCAAAGAAGAATGATTTTATAAAGGCTATCATCGACCAGACCGTTACTGGTTATGCGGGTTCAAGAGTCCGTATTCGCTTGTTAGAGGACATTAAAGCGGGCAAACATTTAATAAAAAAAGGCACATATATCTATGCGCTTATATCCGGTTTCGATGCGCAGCGGGTTAAGCTAACTGTAACCTCTGTCATGACCGATGATAAGATCTTGCCGGTGAAGTTGGAGTTATACGATTTAGACGGTATGCAAGGCCTTTATGTACCGGCGTCCGCGTTTCGGGCTTTTACGAAAGAGGTAAGTGATTTAGGGTCAAGTATTCAAATGCAGCAAGACCCATCCAGCGCTAACCAACTTTACATGAGCGCCCTTTCAAAGCTATTCACTTCAACATCTACAGCGATTTCGAAGCTTATAAGGCAAAACAAGGCAAAATTGAAATACAGCACGTTTGTGTACCTAATTGACCCGGACGAACTAAAAGAACAACAGCAAAACTATTAAAGCATAGCCACATGAAAAAGATACTTATTTTATTATCAATCGTTTCTATCATAGCCGCTAAAGGCTATTCCCAAGAGAAAATTAAGGACGGCACTTTACAAAAAAGTAAGCTTAAAAAGATTTATATAACGGATGGTGTTTCGTTACACTTTGTTTCACCGGAGCCTATACAATATGCGGATATCTCTACCAAAAGCATGTTGGGTGACCTGCCGGTAAAGAATGTTTTAAGATTAAAGTTTGTGCCTGATAGCGCGAAGCAATTCGGGTTTCCAAATCGGAGCCTGGGTATTGTTACCATTGTCGGTGAAAAATTTATCGCGCAGTATGATGTTTGGTATACAGACGTTCAAGATAGCGTTCAAACGCAACTTGAAATTCAGCCAAAAAATACAAATCCTTTGAACGTTGGGAATATCACGATGTCGCAGAATGATCTTCATAATTATGCTTTGCAAGCATTGAAAGAAGGAACCCGCACCCACGCCATCCGTTCTTCCGCTTATGGAATGGATGCTCAGGTCAACAACGTTTACACAGTAGATGATTATGTGTTTATCGACGTGACGTATACCAACAACACTAATCTTAAATATGATGTTGACGAGTTCAGGTTCAAAATCGATGATAAGCGAATCACTAAAGCAACGAATGTTCAATCTGTCGAAATTAAACCAGCGTTTCAACTTTATGACAAAGCGGCCTTTAAACGCAAATACAGAAACGTTTTTGCCTTTAAAAAATTCACGTTCCCTGATAACAAAGTATTAGCGATTGAACTTACAGAAAAACAAATTTCGGGTAGGGTTATAACCTTACAGCTCGACTATTCGGATGTACTTAACGCAGATACTCTATAATGAAAAAGGTTTTATTATTTGCTTTTATATTTATGGTAGCTATGAATGTTAAGGCGCAAAATGGCACAAAGTTTTTTAGCTTACGGGGTGGTTGGGTAGCAAAACATGCTTACACCGGCACCTTAAGTTTTGATATCAGTACCAGATATTTCAACCAGGATGAAATATACGGGGAGTATTACCAAAACTATAAAGATCATGATATTAAAACCATTATGGCAGGTTTTGTTCTTAAGCCGGTTTTATTCAGAAGTGGAAACACCGCACTACGGTTTCGGCTGGGTGGGGGATTGGGTTCAACAACCCGAAGATTTGTCGCAGCTCCCCAACTTGGTTTAGAATATGCTCAAAGCATCGGGAAAGGCTGTGATCTGCTTATTTTAAACCGGAATCAGGTTTTATTTTGGGGTGACCATAAAGACACATGGCGCATCGGGCTTGAAGCCGGAATTAGAATACCAATCAATTAAACACACTATGGCAAGCATTGTAACACAACCCTCAATCATCAATATAAAGCAGGTGGGATATA
Source organism: Mucilaginibacter sp. (assembly GCF_039207105.1). Lineage (GTDB taxonomy): Bacteria > Bacteroidota > Bacteroidia > Sphingobacteriales > Sphingobacteriaceae > Mucilaginibacter. The sequence continues at coordinate 36,107 of NZ_JBCECK010000026.1, read as the reverse complement.
TCTTCGGGGGCTTTTTGCTCGTGGTTTTATCTTTAGTTAGTGAACCTTACTTACACAAATTAAGTCCCTATCTGATAGTTGCAGGAATCTCCTTTGGATTGTTTACCGTTGAAGGAACCCTGTTGAAAGTAATATACAGCACATTGATATCAAAGAAAAGTCGCGTAAAAGAGTGGTCGAAAAAGAACAGGTTTTTAGCGTTCATTATAGTTATATTCGCTTTTATCTGGACACTTATGCTATTTGAAATTAGCAAAGGTGTTTACTACTCCGTATTCGCACATAAAATTTAAATAAACAGGAGGTTCGGCTAAGAAAGATGGTGAGAGATCACCATCTTTTTTTTTACCTAAAATTTAAAAAGATGGAAGAAAAGAAAGAGTTACAGAAGCTTCATGGTATGCTGCAATTCTTAGTATACCTATTGATTTTCTTTGAAATAATTGTTTTTGTATATGCTGATAAACTATTTATTTCAGGAAAGTTGGGTAAGGGATTTGCCCAAATATTTCTTAAGATTTCGCATTTGGTTATTTATAGAAATGTGTTCTACAGCAAGTTTTCGATTTTATTAATCATCTGCTTAGTGTCTATCGGAACTCTAAGTAAAAAGAAACTTGAATTAGACCCAAAGAAACATATTGTATATCCCTTAACTGTCGGCTTGTTAATGTTTTTTGGTAGCATTTGGTTTCTTAATCAACCAGGCCCGGATGCCTTTCTTTATACCTCATGGTATAACGTGGGATTTATGGTCTGCACATTGATTGGTGCCGTTCTAATTCATACGTCGATGGATAATATTTCAAAAATCATTCATAGTGGGTTTGGTAAAGATGAATGGAATATTGAAGGTGAAAGTTTTATGCAATCTGTTAAAGCGGATATCACCCCCTACTCAGTAAATATTCCGATGCAGTTTTACTATAAGAAAAAAGTGCATGATGGATATATAAATGTGGTCAACCCCTTTAGAGGTACTATACTTATTGGCACTCCGGGTTCGGGTAAGTCTTTTGGTGTTGTTAATCCATTTATCAGACAGATGATAGCCAAAGGTTATACCATGTGTCTGTACGATTTTAAGTTTCCCGACCTGGGCCAGATTGCTTACTATCATTACCTTTTAGCTAAACAAAACGATAAAATAAAAGATTTTGAGTTCAACGTTATAAATCTTGATAAGGTTGAAAAGAGCAAGCGCATCAATCCATTAAGATCTGATTTTATAGAAACTCTTGCCGATGCCTCTGAAACTGCCGAAGCCATTGTTGAAAGCTTACAAAAGAGTGATAGCACGGGTGGAAGTGATAAGTTCTTTACTCAATCAGCGGTTAACTTTTTGGCCTCCTGCATTTATTTCGTATCACGGCATGAAAAAGGCCAATACTCAACCTTCGCACATTTATTGGCTTTTCTGAATCGGACTTATGAAGAAATCTTTCAGTGTTTAACACGCTTCCCGGTTTTGGAAAGCTTGCTTTCGCCTTTTAGGTCTGCACTTGAAAAAAAGGCTTATGATCAGTTAGAAGGGCAGATAGGAACGTTAAAAATTTTCATATCCCGGTTAAACACCGAAGAAACAGCCTGGGTGTTTTCGGGTGATGATTTTAACTTAAAAATCAGCGACCCCAAAAATCCATCGATTTTGATCTTGGCGAATAGTCCCGCCACGCAAAACATTAATTCGACTTGCTATGCAGTTGTAGTAAACCGTTTGACGCGCTTAATAAACACGAAGGGTAATCTACCGACTGCCATAATCGCTGATGAAGCCCCTACCCTATTTATACACAAAATTGAAAACCTTATTTCAACGGCGCGAAGTAACAAGGTTGCCGTTTTATTAGGCCTCCAAGAGTTACCCCAATTGAAACAGCTTCAAGGAAAAGATACGGCAACTACTATAACAGCAGTTATAGGAAATGTGCTTTCGGGTTCGGTAAGGAATAAGGAAACCTTAGATTGGTTGGAGCGACTATTTGGCAAGAAAAAGCAAATTGGTGAAGGCTTAAGCATTGACCGGTCTAAAACTTCGGTGTCACTAAACGAAAAATACGATCCGTTAATTCCTGCCGGAAAGATTGCCCAGTTAGGTACCGGTGAGTTGGTCGGGCTTCTTGCCGCAGATGTGAGCAATGACTATACTGGTAAATACACCACCTCTAATATACATTGCAAGGTAAATCTTAACTACGCCGATATACAAAAGGAAGAGAAAGGTTATAGGGAATTGCCTAACTTCTATGATTTCAAGGGCAATAAATCTAAAATTTTAAATTCCAACTTTTTGAAGATACGTAAAGATGTGGAAGGCATCATTGAGTATTATTCTAATTAATGCTATCATTCTTAACCCGGAGCGGGCGCAGATCAGGCCAGGCCAGGCGAAGAAATGATAGCATAATTTTTTGCCGGCGCGCAGCTGCTCAGTTGGTTTTGATAGTAAAATCTTATCCTGGAGATCTTCCGGAATCGTCATAATGATAGCGTTTAGGTTCTCTGCAGAGAACCAGGCCTTGAAATTATGATAGTATTTCAGGTTGGCCGACCGGCTGATCATTCACTTTTTTGATAGTAAAGCATTATGAAGCATTTTAATTTGTGCCTGATATTGGTTTTTCTTTTTGCCGTCAATGGTTTTTCGCAAGATTTTAATTCCGTTTTGCATGTTGAACAGGTCAACACTATTGCCGTTAAAAAGAAGCCTGTCATAAAGGACACCATTATAAAGGAAAAAGTCGTTCGTGATACAATTTATTCCTCAACCTATCTACCCGAAAAAGAGCCACTGGCTTTATCTTCCCTGCCGTTAGAGGATATTAAGCTTACTTCGGGTTTTGGCTATCGCATTCACCCCATACTGGGCAGTGTGAAATTTCATAACGGGATTGACTTATCAGCACGTGAGGCCAATGTTTTTTCAGTACTTCATGGCACGGTGATTACTTCTGCATACGATAATATAATCGGGAATTACGTAGTCATCAACCACGGCCTGTATGAAACCACATACGGGCATCTATCCATTCGCTTTGTTAAAGCCGGAGATTTGGTTAAACCAGGAACCATTATTGGCATAAGTGGCCGTACCGGACGTGTTACCGGCGAACATCTACACTTTATCGTGAAGTATAAAGGTCAAAGCATTAACCCCTTACCTTTTTTGAAAGAAATCCTTACCGTAAATGGTAAAGAGCAGTTAACCAATTTCTTAACTAATACAATTGATGATGGCAAGTAAAAATAATACTCACCAGACCTTAATCGCCAAGTTACAGCGTGTCGCTGATGGTGAAAGTGTTGAATTAACTAAAGCCGAAGCGGCGCTTTATGGCGTTGATGTGGCTGATATTCTACCTGATGAAGATTTAGGAGAAGAAAAGGAGGTTTCAAATGGCAAATGAAACCAAAAAAATGTATGAACTGGTTGCTGAAAAAATCATTGAACAACTAAAAAAAGGTACCGCCCCTTGGCAAAAACCCTGGAACAGCGCTGGTACGGATTACAGCATGCCTTATAATGCTGTTACCGGTAACCCATACAAGGGACTTAACGCGCTTTATCTTCATTTGTTTAGCCCATATCAAGACCCACGTTGGGCGACATTTAAACAAGCAGAAAGCGAAGGTTGGCAAGTCCAAAAAGGAGCAAAGGGATTTATGATAAATTTTGTAAAAACCCATGACCTCCGGACTAAGCTTGATGAGCATAAACGCCCCGTTGTTGATGGGGAAGGAAAGCCCATAAAAATTAAGGTTGAATTAGCGAATCCAATTGTTACGAAAGCCTGGGTATTTAACGCAGAACAGATCAAGGGCATCCCACCACTCCCTGTGCGAGAGGTAGCAGATATTGAGCTCTGGGAAAAGGTAGCGCGAGCAGAGGCTATTATCAAAGCTTCGGGAGCTAAAATTGATCACGTTGCGGGTGATCGCGCGTTTTATGCGCCCCTGTTTGACAAAATAAATATGCCTGAACGTCCACAGTTTGAAACCGCCGACCGCTATTATTCAACCTTGCTTCACGAATTGGGCCATTGGACAGGCCATCACTCCCGGCTTGACAGGGATTTGGTTAATGGGTTTGGTACGCCGGATTATGCGCGAGAAGAATTAAGAGCCGAGATAGCTTCAATGATATTAGGTAACGAGCTTAAAATAGGACATGACCCGCAACAGCACATTGCTTATGTAGATAATTGGATAAAGGTTTTAACCGATACCCCTTATGAGATACATGCCGCGGCAGCAGATGCGCAGCGCATATTTGATTATGTTATGGATTTTGAGCGTAAGATTGATAAAAAACAGGAAGCTACTAAACAACCTGAATATAACCCCAACACACTACAGATAGGTGATGTAATCAAATATAACGGCACTTCTTATAAAGTCTTAGAAGCTGAAAAGAAAAATTTTCTTATCGAGGATTTATCAAATAAGCATAAGGTTCAACTTACCGAAAATGATGGCCTTTTCAACTCTTTAGTTGATGCCAAACGAAATAACAGAAATGCTTATCCGGTTCTCGACAACTCCCAGGATAAGGGGCGGGAGGCCGATTATAGTATTTCGACCGTGCCAGAATCAATCGGTTCTGAACAAAACAGTATGAAACGTAAAATCTAAAGTTATATAACATGAAAGAGCAATTAGACAATCAGCTGCCATTAAAAGACCTGGAAAACGTAGGTTTATTTGTTGGTGGAGCAATAACTATGGAGTGGGATAATCTCAACGCATTGAAGCGTGGTAATATGACCGACTTAGTAGAACTAAAAAACGTAAAAGGTGAAGATGGTTTTGAAATTGAAGCAATGGAGGCCCGGCTTTCCGTGGTTGATGACAACGGCCAGAATAAACTCCGAATTGACCCCATCTACAAGGATATTCAGAAACACCCGTTATTGACCGATCAGGAGCACGAGCAACTTGTTAGTGGTAAAGTTGCTAACGTAAGAAAAGAAACTACCGATAAAGCCGGTAATCCAACTACAGAGATCATTGAGTTTGACAGTCTAACTAACCAGTTTTTAAGTTACGACCCACGCAAGCTGAAAGTTCCTGAATCTATCAATAACGAAATTTTACCCCCTGAAAAGAAACGTAAATTGCGCGAGGGTGAAGTCATAACCCTGGCCGATGGCACAGAAGTGCAGTATAGAACATCTGATAAAAATGGGTTGCGTTCCAACCGGTCTGCCCTGGTGCTTTCACTGCTTATTGATGGCGGTTTAAGCTATCTTCTAATTACTGGTATCGCCCGCCTATTAGGTCGCGAATCAGCCGAAGAAAAATCCTATTCAAAAGGATATTTGACAGCGTTAAAAGAAGTTGAAAAGCAACTGGAAAGGAAGCAAAGTAAATTTCCCAACGACAAATCTATTGCCAACGAGATAAATGTTGTTAAGCACGAGTTTAGCAACGCTTCGGCTATGGCACCGGCAGAGTTAAACGCGCTCCGCGCGAAAGATGCCGATGATATCGAAAACGAATATAACGTTAACGACCCAGATCAAGGCACAGCCAAAAAGGTAAGTGATGAAGAAGATGAACCTAATCAATCAAGGGGCCGAGGCCGTTAATTATTCAGTTCCGCTACTATCGAAATTGGGCGTTGGGCAATCTGTCCAACGCTTTTTTTATAAAACTTTTTACTATGATCAGGCCGGTAGACTTGTGTTTCCCTATCAATATAATGGGCAATCAAAGGACAATGAAGTATTCGGCTTCAAGACCGTTAGGCTCGCTTGTACAAATGGCTTTTGGAGTGCCGGTGATCATCACCAGCCCAGCAACATTTTTTTGTCTTTTTCAGCAATGGAAGCTATTGCCTTCGCGCATGTCAATTATTCAAAATTTAATGGCTTCTCCCGTTGTTTATTTGTTGCTCTGGGTGTAAAACCTACAAAACCTCAAATACTTTTCTTAAAGAGACGATTTAAAAACAGCAACTTTCATACAGTTTTTAGCAACGATTTAATTGGTAAAATTTATGATTGTCAAGCCTCGCTCTGGCTTAGTAACAAAGATTGTACGTTTTGTTTAAACGACAATCTTATAACTGTTACTGCCATCGCAGATGATAAGTCAACTCAAAAGGCCGTCAGCATTTCTCGTGGTCAATTCTCTTATTTTGCCTTCCATCGGCAATTTGGCAAGCGAAGTAATCTCAAAACGCACAAACCAAGTGATCGGCAACAGTTTTCTTTTTTAAGCTTCTTAGCGCTTAAAAACGATTTTTAATAGGAAACATCTTCATATCAATATATCTAAATATAAATATATCATCTTATGACTAAATCTCTAAAATGCCCCGTTTGTAATCAGGGAGATTTGATCGAAGGCGCAAAAGGTTATATGTGTAACCATTTTAAGAGTTTAAATGATAAATGCAGTTTTACAATTTTCAAGTCGTATTTCGGTAAAGAAATGACCCTTGATTTAGTTCAACAGCTTGCCGACAAAATGGAAACTCCCTTTTTTGATGATTGGATTAATAAGAACAATCAAAGGTTTTCTGCTAAGCTAATTATAGATAATAGTGTTGTTAAGCCGCAATTTCAGAATCAGTTTTTAGATACCCCTTGCCCGAAGTGTGGTAAGAGGGTGAATGTTGTAAGTAAAGCGTTTATATGTGAAGGCTTTTTTAGTAAAGAATGTGATTTGTATTTCAATAAAAATGTTGCAGGTGTAGCGTTGTCAGATTACGATGCGGAAGTCCTTTTGAACGGTAGCTCTACAGAATATAGGACAGATTTTTTGAGTGGTATAGACTGTCATTTTGGGGCTAAACTTTATTTCGACGAAAGCTACCAGGTCAAGTTTAATTATGAGTTGATTAAGTGCCCTAAGTGCCTTTCAGGAAGTATTTCGGTGAATCATAAAGCGTATGGTTGCTCTAATTTTGGGAACGATAAAGTTAAGTGTCAGTTTACTGTATGGCGTGTTATTTCAGGTAAAGAGGTTACCGTTAAAAATTTGTTGGATTTGTGCCATAAAGGACGAACAGAAGTAATAAAATTTAAGCCAGGTAAAGGCGATCAGTTTTCCGGATTTTTCCAGTTTGATAAAGATTTTAAGCTTTCGATAGTTAAGGGTTCATAAATTCAAAATTTGAGCATCCCCTACGGGCGGGCTATCCGTTCATATCTTTTTGCCCACTCCCCCACTCCAACCATCACTTGCAAAAAGGATAACCACTACTATCCCTGATGCACACTCATGAGATTTATCATAAGATTATTAATCATAAATGTTTGTACTATGGAAATTAAGCCAAACCCAGTTCAGGTGATACCACCGACTAATGAACAAAAAGAGCTTTTTGAAGCTCCTTTTAAGCAAGAAGCAGACCTTGCGGTCGCTCTTGAAAAACCCAAATTAACATCCGAGCAATTGACCTCAATCCCGGATATTATTGACGGATATCAATTATCTTCAAAGGATAAACATGATTTATTATTCGATGCCCTGGTTATAGATCAAAAGGAGTTATACTACTTCGTTGATGAAAAGGGCTACATCATGCGACATTTTACCGACGAACCAACCGGGGATGATAAGAGATTTGTTAATTTTGAGGATGTATTGATGGATATGAAGAAAACTCAACTTAACGAACAAAACTTTGAATACCTCAAAACCGGCCTTAAGTATCTGGGCTTCGGGGATAATCTTAGCTACGCTTTGGAAGTTCGTTTAAAAGAGGGTTCGGATAAATTTACCCTGGGCGCATCGGCTGCATTTCCTACACCGACCGCAAAAGATATGGTGAATTATGAATTACGGTTTAGCAAGAGCAAATCTACCGACAACTATTTTTTGAACGACTATAAAGCCTCCCTTGAAAAGGGAAATCCTGATGGAACTTTTCAGGAGCCGGTTAGCCGTGTATTTGCCTTAAATGTCGGCAATGATATTACCGCGAAAGAAGCTTACAATCTGCTTTCTGGCCGATCAATTCAAAAGAAAGCAGAAGTAACCGACAAATACACCGTCCTGGCCGGTGGGCAGGAAACGGCTAAGGTGTTAAATATACCTGATGCGCGCGCTAAAATTCAGGAACTGGCTAAGACAAGTGCTGCCGGTGATTATGCTATTCAAGGCAAGGATAATATAGTCATTAAGACTTTTGATAAAAATGGTAAGGAAACGCCCGTTAAAACGGCTCGTGAGAATTTGCAAATTATTCATGCCTTTATACAAAAAAATGATAAAGGGAATAACGATATCCCTTATGATGTTCAAGACATGGCCGGGGCAAAACAGATGGTCAAAGAGTTGATTAAAGATAAAAACACCCAGGGCATCACTCTTACAGAAAAAGGCGTTCCAATTGCCAAATTTGATGAAAAGGGCAAAGAGGTAGAGCTAACACCTACCAAACGAAAAGAGGAAGTTTGGATGAAACTCGACTTTGAAAACAAGAATGCTCAGGGCGATTATAAATTCAGAACGTTCTTCAAAAACTACGGGTATGATCTTGACAAAGCAGTTGCAGCCCACCCCATTAAGGAATTAAACGACCCCGAACAACGGGAACGTTTAATGTCCTCGCTTAAACGGGGTAATCTTCAATCGGTAACCCTCATAAAGAATGAAACCGAGGAAAAGGCTTTTGTCGCGGCAAGCCCACAGTTTAAAAACCTTACCCTCTATGATAAAGACTTAAAGCTTGTCTACGAGAAGGCACAGGACGCTAAAGTTGAAAATCAAGAGAATAGAGGTTATCAACGAAGCCGATAATATGAATAGTATCGGCATACCCAATCAGGAACGATACTTACAATTAAGCCCCACCATTTCCTACTGCTTTTTGTCAATCTTTGGATTGATATTCACGGTAGTCGTATTTTTGGTCGGGGCTTTTTGGTTAAACCTACTCTGTTTACCCGCTGTTGTAATATTAGGAATCGCTTTTTACCGGTTCTTTTATATTCGTTCAACCCTGTATATCCTTACCGAAGAAACTTTGAAAATTCGTACTGGGATATTTAGCTATACGCTGATAACGCTCGAACTTTATCGGGTTAAGGATTATATCATCAAGCAAGACCTTATAATGAGGGCCTTTCGAATTATGACCCTTACCTTATATACCACCGATAAGCAAGACCTGGTAATCGCCCTTACCGGCATCCCTCAGTCAAACTTAAATGACACTATCCGGGAATTGGTGCAGCGAGCACGAGCTAAAAGCAAAATCATCGAAATCAATTAATCTAATTACTATTTATGAAAAATTTATTATCACTATGCCTTGCGGCATTATTGTTTACTGCTTGCAGCAAAGACAAGCAAAATGATGTTAAGACCCCATCTGAAAAAAAAGTGCGTGTTGAAGTTGCGTTTTCTGGCAACTATCAAAACTACCAATTGCTTTTTTCAGTCAATTCATTAACTAAAGGCAGCGGTACATTTGTTGAACCTGTAATAACTGCTCCGGCTAATACAGCATGGACACAAGTAGTTTCCCAAGGCAACGCCTATAATTACATTGGTGATATAACGTCAGCAAGTTTTGTGGTTGAGGGCAAGGAGGCTGTTAATAGATTAGGTTTTACACTTTCAACAACTCAAACTCATAATACCGACGATACATCACAAGCTCCGATATCTGCCACAATAAAGGTTTATGCAGATAATAAACAAATAGAAACCTATACGTATAAGGCTTTACCAGCTGGGCAGGTTACTACCCCGATATCGGAAAATTTGGATATATCGACTTATTAGTTTTCTTTTAGCCGTTCCTTAATAGTTAATTTCTGGCGTTGGCTTCGGCCAACGCCTTTTTTGTTTTTAGTTAATTGGTATTATACCTCGTTTCTCCGGATTAACTGCCCATTGTACTTGCCAAGTCCTGCCGTCCAATTGGTCAAGTAGTATAAAAGTATTTATATTTTGTGTGGCTTGTAAGGTAAATCTGCCGTTTTTTTCTTCGTCTTTACCCACCAGCGGTTCCAAACTTAGGGCTGTAACAAAACGGTTATCAGTGCCCGTTGACCACTGCACCTGCCACATTTCACCATTCCTGGTATTCAGCTTGATAAAGTTCCAGATATTTTCCGTTGGGAATAAGCGATATGTAGCTTTTTCAATAATCGAATTGTCCGTACTGGAGTTTTGTTTTGTATTTTGTGTTTGCGCATGCCCCAATGAAATCATTGTCATAAGCGCGATGATCAATGAAATTGAGAGTTTCTTCATCATAGCAGGTTTAAGTTGAATAATCCTGTAAATATAATTTTAATGATAGCATATTACAATGCTGCCGGTGAGATCTCTTTTGTGATTTGATAGTATTTCTGCCCCTGGAAGATCTACCTGATTTTAATTTATGATAGTCTTTTGCTATCATAATTAAAATGGAGCGGGCGCAGATCAGGCCAGGCCTGACCGATAAATGATAGTGTTTTTTGCGCCGGGCACCAGGCGCAGCAACTCAAAATGATAGTATATTGTGTTTTCATAATATTAGACAAACAACTTTTAATAAATTATTAGTTTTGAAGTTATCAATTGATTTATGAGTACAACAACCGACAATCGCAAAAACATTCATCATGGCCGTAATATTAAACGTTTCAGGGAAATGTTTGGCCTGAAACAAGAAGCGCTTGCCTACCAACTTGGCGACGATTGGAGCCAAAAGCGAGTGTCATTATTAGAGGCGAAAGAGACCATAGATGATGACATACTTGCACAGGTGGCTACAATTCTCAAAGTTCCTGTTGAAGCAATCAAGAATTTTGATGAAGAAAAAGCGATTTATAATATTCAAAATAATTATGAAGGTTCGCATAATCAGGGGCCATTGAATAATTATGGAACTATTAATTTTAATCCCATAGATAAATTAATTGAGCTTTTTGAAGAGAATAAAAAACTCTATGAGCGTTTACTCGCGAGCGAGCGGGAAAAAATAGAGTTATTGAAAGCTAATAAATAATTGGCACCAAATGAACAGATTTTTATTAACTATATCGCTTGCATTTGTTATTTGCACAAGCGCTTTTACCCAGTCGAAGAACGTTGGCCTTATATTGCTTAGTACTGATGACCAAAATGATGCTAACTATGATAAAGCAGCTCACTTGTTTTTAGCATCGCATTTAAAACAGTTCGCCGGGTTCTCATTAACCGATTTACAAAGCCAAGCATCAAGCCAGATCAAAGATGATATCGGAAATGATAAAGGGCAATTTGATGACGCAAAAGTCCTTGCTGATGCTAAAGCCAAAGGCATTAACGTATTGGTTGTGTTGTATTATTCCCCAACTCTACAAGAAATTGCCTCAATCTCCGGGGGCGTTAAAAAAGTAAATTATGGTTGCCGAATGAACTATTATTTTCAGATCGTAAACCCTACAAGTGGCCTAATTATAGCCAGTAAGCAGTTTTATGGTTCCGTTGGCACAGCGATTAGCACTAAAGAGCATTACAAAACTAAAGATGATGCTGTTAAAGCGGCTTTTGAATCATCTACACCTGCTGATTATAATGATACCACTACTAAAAACATTGATGGCTATATTCGCCAGGTGCTAACAGAGCTGTAGTTGAAAATTTAGGTCACAAAAAAAGCCTCTCGAATGAGAGGCTTTTTCTATAATCTTTTTCTTTTTAGAATCTTAGAAAATGTATGATCTTTTGTAAAAAATGATTTATAATAAATCTATAGTCATGTTGTCGATTGTGACAACAATACAAAGATAACACAATTAAATATAAAAGTTTAAAAATTTTAATTAAAAACTTAATTAAAATTCATTTTAACCTTAAGGCCTTAACCATTCATCATCCGGTTTGGCAATCAGGCGAGCATTATTGACGGCCATATCTAACGTCAAAATAGTTGAAGCTCTATAAATATTATTTTCCTTTTCAACCACTAACGCTAAATCGGCCACCCCCTTACTTTGTAAACATAATGGCAATAATAACTGTAACTTCCCATTAAAGTATTGAGGAATGGCTGTCTTGTAATTCCTTTTCACGCGTTTTTTCGCGTCGTTTATGGTTCCTTGTAATAAATTTCCCAGTTGATAGGTGTCCATTGTTTTCATACCATCAGGAAACCGTGTGATGTTATCGGTAATTATGTGATCGGTATTTACCCTTAGTTCACAACGTGTGTCATAGATCAGTTCCGTTGGATTTTCAAAATAATCAGCCGTTTCTGGTAAAGCTGAAAAGTTTAATAAATCTCTATGGCTTTCCTTTCGCCAACCGATAAAAAACCACGGAATGGTTGCACCTGGACGTTTGTTTTTGTTGAAGTATGCATATATGCCCTCTTGATTATCTGTAACAAGGCCTGTATTAAAAATACACTTTTCACCTTCAATCAATACTTTATTTTCTGCTTCAACCTTATTAAAGGTATGATGAATGTAGTTAAATAATATAGGATGGCCGTTGCCAACCGGCGCGTTATTATAATCCCAGTTTTCAGTCATTGCCAAATTTGCAAGTTCTTCTAACCGAGTGCTGAAATCGGGCTGAAACCAGCCAAAATTAAAAAGAGGAAATCTGTTTATCATAAATTAAGTTTTTACAAAGTTAATAAGTATCTTTTGATCGAGGCGGCAGCTTAATGATTTGATATTTTGTTGAATGATAGCAAAAGTCCCGTTTGCCGGCAAGATCTTCACTCAATTTTGATAGTATTAATCCAAGCTGCAGATCTACCAGGTTTATGATAATGATAGTAAATGGCCTGTTTCCGCCACTAACAGCTGTAATTTTTTATGCAAAGGTTTAACCTTTCGCTTATAGTGTTCAAGGGTATATAAACGGCTCGTACCTCACCGCCCTTGACCGCTATGCTCACGGTTTTTTATCGATGCAAAAAAATAAAGCTTATCGTTATGGACACAAACATTCATCCTTCATTACTTACTGAAAATCATTACACTAAAAATATCGGTAGCAATAAAGTAGATGTACATTTTAAATTTAAACCTTTTAACGTGCTTAAAGCAAATGGCCTACCTTGTATTTCACACCTACAGGTCGGTTGCACTAACTTAATCACTGGAAAGAAAAACGGAAAATCACACTACTTCCATCCTGAAACGCTTATTAGTTATACTTCATTTCAGAGCTTTGCCGAGGATGCTATTACTCATTTCATTAAAGAAGAATACATCACTATAGCAACTGAAAGTCAATATTCCCTTTTCTAAGGGATTGATAGTAGATTAGCGACCTGGTGAAAGTCCGGGCGCTTTTATTTGATAGCAAAATTTGATGGCCAGCTCAACCGGCGCTCGTCAGAATGATAGCGTTTCTATTATATAAGGGTGTGTTTTACTTTAAGCCGATGGTAGAAGTCATATTATCAGTTTAAATACAAAGTTCGGCACCTAATCCCGAAATGTGGGCCAGCTCCTACCCCATCCCTTCAAATAATTTTAAAACAAAATGGGTATCCCGATGGGAACCCCACCGCATTTTCTTTCAAAATTTTTTGCACTTATTCGGTATCAGTGCCGAGTGACCGCATGTAAACTAATTCAGGTTTACGATAAAATTAATATCATGAAAGATTTGAGGTTAAACAACACTATTGAATTTAACCAGTTTTTGGGCGGTTCAGAGAATTTTTACAAGTACAAGTTTGGAATCCTTATTACTGATGGGGTTAAATACCTCGCTGATAAATATGAATGTTACTGGTTAGTTGATTTAATCAGTATTCATTCCAGGGATATAAAAGACACCCAAGATTTTCAGGTTTGGATTTTAAAAAGATTAACCGGGTCTTACTTTAAACTCTCTGTTGAGGATGGCAACAAAAACGTTATTAAAGTGATAGACATTCCGATTTCTCATTTTGAAGCCGACGAAGTTCATGTTTGGTTAGAAAATGAGGTTATTTACTTACCTAACGAACGTTAGCTTTAAGCCCCTCGGGGCTTTTTTTATGGTCATATTCATTCGGTCGAAATACTATAATGCTTGTATTAGGTACACAGTGCTTATTTCAGACGCTTTTTACAATGTAATCAGCAAAAAGAAAAATTGTGTAGATTTACCTTTATGCCAAAAAATATTTAATGAGTTTTTTTAAATCAATGATATATTGATATCTTTGTATATAGATATCAAAAACGTACTTATATGGAAGGTAGCATATTGTCTGAAAAATCTAAAGAGTTAAGCTTTACCCTATCTCGTGTTGATAGAAGTGTTGCTGATAACCTGATGGATATTGATAACAGCTTTGAAGGTGACGCACAAAACGTTTTAGATTTCATCATTTTCATGAGTAAAAAGCTTAATACTAACCTTTTTGGGTACACGAAGTTTACTATTAAAGAATATAGCGACTTTACGGGCATAAGCGCTCCAAATTTATGCGCTATTCACCCCGATATCGCCAGTGGCCGCGTTAAGGCTCCCGTTTACGAGGGCCACAAGTTTGAAAGCGTACTTGACTATACGCTGTACCGGATGCTTAGAACCAATATAATTTTTTCTAAAGTACATGATTACAGGGAAGATGGTAAGATTTTAAAACTTGAAAACTTCCCAATTTTAAAGGATATCTATTTACAGAGCGGTTCAGTCCTGGGCACTAAGAAGGTTTATGAGGTTAGGCTATCTGATGTCATTATTGAGGGATTTGTAAAGCGATATTATACACTTGATACTACCCGCCTACCGGCCATCGGCAAAGGCAAAGGAGGCCATTCTCGCAAGAAGATTTATATATGGCTAAATAAAATCTTTCATATCTATTCCTCACAACAAGGTAAGGTTGACAGTCCACTTTATTCAATAGATTATTTGGCTGATCTTGCCGGGGTGCGTTACATGAAGGAGCCTGATAAAAAAGGGAACCCTGTCGAAAAGGAACCCAAACACAAGAAAGAAGCCGTAGGCAATATTCTTAAGTCCATTCATAAAAACATCAATAGTGACAAAAAGCTTCACTTCTCTTTTGAATACAAATTTGTTAGTGGCAATCTCAATAACAAATATGTTGAGGACTATTTTGTTAAGTTTGATTTTACGTCAAATATGAATCAAGAGTTAGTCCAGCGTATGCAAATGGATCATAAGCTGAAATTAACTCTTTTAAAGGATTTGCGCCATCTATTTGATAGTATGTACCCCCAAGAGCGCTTAAGTCGAATTACAGCCTTTGAAAAGGAAACTGATGCCTTTCAACGGTGGCTTAACTCTACCCAAACGGATTTACAAAAAAAGGTAGAGCTGCTAAAAAGCGTATACTTCAAGGCAAACGAATGGAATAAAGAAAAACAACTTAAGGATAGCGAAGCAATCAGAATGATAAATGAAGGTTTTTTAAGCATTGAGCCAGTTATCGGACTATTATAACATACCGACTACGCATTATAGTATTTCGACCCACCCTTATAGTATTTCGACCATCTGCCCTATTTCCATTATACTATTTCGACCTACCATTATAGTATACCGACCTGATCGCTTTAACTATTATAGTATTTCGGCTTAGAATTATAGTATTTCGACCCAGGAGGGGTACCATTATAGTATTTCGACCATACCTGAAAACAAAAAAGGCTTTTTCTTAGGTGAAAAGGCCTCTTTTTTTTGAAAGCATTATAGTATTTCGACCAATATTATATCTTAATAGCATAATCTATATATAAAGGATTTTGCTGCGCAAAAAGTTGTTTTACTCCCTTCGGTCGATAAGCAATTAAAGAGTTAGCTCCTTTCAAACGAATTTATTTTAACAAAACGATGTATCTGTTCACAAAAATAGAAATATTGCGGCAGATTGCATTAAAATAGCCTGAAATGGATAACTATGCCAAATCAATAAACAGCAAAAAGAAAAAATATTTGTGGTTTCCAGAGTATCGAGTTTAAATTGAACCTGAAAGGCCTTAATTCAGCTTGTAGTCAATTTTTGTAGGACTGCTGTTAAAATTTACCATTTGATTTGAGGAATGAGTTTAAAAGTCTAATTTGTTCTTCCCGGTCGCGATTTTTTCTCGATGATGAAGATGATGCCCAGGCGAAGATTACCCAAACCAATATCGCAAGCAGTATCAGCATGGTTGGATGTTTTGAACCTAACGCCCCCACCATTAAAAAGAAGCTAATAATTGTAGCTACTAAAAATTTTCCAAACCCAGTCATAACCCAAACTTTACTGTTTAAATAGAGATACATTTATATCAAGGTATCTTTATATAAAGTTACAAACTTCATTCCAAAAAGTGAAAAAAAATTGTAATAAAATTATATAAAGATATCAATATATCAAGATATTTTTATATCTTTGATTTTTAGGTCACTATTAAATTTAAGGTCATGGGAGTTTTAACCGTTAGATTAACTGAAATTGAAGAACAACTGATTGATGAAATTAAAAAAAAATACAACATCAATGTAAATACAAAAGCGCTTCTATATGCAGCTTTGAAGTGTATGAGCCTTGAAAAAGAGGTAGCAGAGCTAAAGCGTGATAAGGCTGCCCTACAGGCCCAGGTAAGGGATTACAGGCAGGGTACTTTGGACTTATTTAGTGGATTAGAACAACTTAAAAGACTTACTAATAATTGATATCAATATATTCTGATATCATGATATAATTATCTCAACTATGAAAAATTCAGATTATGTAAACCACCCAATTTACAGAAAAGCTAAACGCCAATACTATTTTGATCGCTGGAAGTGGGTAGTCTGGAATGCTTTCATTTCAGTTTTATTGCTCGCAAGGTTAAGAGAAAATTACAATTCAATAGATGCCGCTCTTTTCTTGCTCACAACTGTTGTTCCCTTTTTTCTTATGGCAGTAATGCCCAAAACCAAATTTGAAAACTCAAAAGAATCTGACCAAATAAAACGAGAAATTGACGATATATAGATATCAAGATATAAATACATAATTATATATGTACTATGGAAACAGAAAAATATGTATTTCAGGTAGAACATTTCGGCAAGTTAGAAATGGACGGCGAGAACGTTTATAAAGCTTTGGAAACGCTTAAAAAAGAGTTAAGCCCAGACATCCAATTTAATATTCTGCAAGCTCATGTTATAAAGGACAATGACTTTCTAATAGATATTTCAGAATACGTAACCACAGTTAAAGATTTAAAGCGATGAAACTAAACGTACTGGTAATTAATACAGATATCATAAAAGGTGAAAATCTGGAAGCGGTAATACAGATCGCAAAAAATGATTATGAATGTCTCAGATTACCCAGTTCTAATCATTACATATTATGTGCAGTCCTGGATGAATACGTTGATGACATCCTTACCGACCTTGAAGATTTAAATTTAAGTAACCCGGCTTTTGAAATTACGTCCCGTGAAATAAACAGTCAGATCGAGCTGGAAGCACTTTCTTTAATTTTACAAATGGAACCTCGCTAAAATGCTTTTGATAGCAAAAGATTTCCGGAGCGGGGGCAGATCAGGCCTGGCCTGTTCAATATATGATAGCATAATTACTTCATGCCGGCAGCTGCAGCTTTTAAAAATGATAGTATTTTTAAATATTGTAGATCCACCAGGTTAAAGTTATTGATAGCATAATCGTCATTTCCTTAACCTTTTGTCCATTGACAGATTAATAGATACCTTTGGTATATACCAAAACATCCTTATGAAAACGACGATTATAACATTATTATCAGCATTTATATTTTTAAGTAGCTGCTCTAATGGGCAGAAAACAACCGAAACTAAAAGCACTGATACAGTAACTACTTCTGATACGATAAAAAAAGACACTGTTAAAAAAGACACAGTAGCCTTAAAAAAGTCTAAGTCAGAAACCGAGGAAGAACGCAATATGAAGATGATGAACGATATTGTGAAGAAAAGAAAAACAATGAAATAATATAAAAAATACTCATGGACTTAGCTAAATTAATTGACAGATATAATGCACTGGGCAT
Source organism: Mucilaginibacter sp. (assembly GCF_039207105.1). Taxonomy (GTDB): domain Bacteria; phylum Bacteroidota; class Bacteroidia; order Sphingobacteriales; family Sphingobacteriaceae; genus Mucilaginibacter. The sequence continues at coordinate 18,178 of NZ_JBCECK010000026.1, read as the reverse complement.
AGCCGAGGTGGTAGACCATGAGAAATTCAATCTAATTTCAATCGTTCATCACTCCACTAAAATTGAAGGTTCCACTTTAACTGAACTTGAAACGCGTGTTTTACTTGAAGATGGTTTAACACCTAATAATAAAGCCCTTCACGACACTTTAATGGCTACAGATCATTATGCCGCTTTACTTTTTACACTGAAAGAGGCGCGCGCTAAACGTCCTGTATCAATTGAGTTTTTAAAAGAGATTAATTCGCTTGTAGTCCGTAACACCGGCCAGATATATAATACCCCACTCGGAACTGTTGACGCAACTAAAGGCGAATTAAGACTTGGTAATGTTCAAGCCGGTAACACCTACTTTCCGAATTATAGTAAGGTAGTACCTTATCTTACTGATATGGTTGCTAAGATGAAAGACTTAATGAAAAAGCCTTTAAAGCAATCAGAACAAATTAACCTTTCTTTCGATGCTCATTACAACCTCGTCAATATACACCCTTGGTATGATGGCAATGGTCGTTCATCCCGTCTTTTAATGAACTATGTTCAATCATTCTATAACCTGCCACTGGCAATAGTACATAATGAATCTAAACCGGATTATATTACAGCTTTAAATGAATCACTGGAAAAAACCGATATTAAATTTTTTAGGGAGTTTATGAGCAAGGAGTATTCTAAGCTGCTTCAAACTGAAATCAAAAGATTTGAAGAAATTGATAAACCTAAGTGGGGGAGAGGCTTTACATTGATTTTTTAATTGATATCAAGATATCAAAATATAAAGATATAAAATATCATTTTTCCTATACAACCAAAAAAAACTGAAAATAAAAATCACATGTGATATCAAAATATAAAGATATTTTTATATCTTTATATAAATCATTTAGATATGGCATGTACAATAGAAATTCAACCGGTACAACTTCCTAACTTAACCGGCCAGGACTTAATCGAAGAATTTAGTTCAAATCTTAAAAAGTATACCTGGGCAGATTTATTTAATGTTTTAGACTTTGAATTAAGCCCCATAGTTAAAATTATAGTTCGGGCTGCTATTAGAGCTAAGGAGCAAAATAAACCTTTTGTATTAACCTTAGAACGTGCGATAAGCCGTTTGAATCAAATAGAAAACACTAAAAGGAAAAATATAATACGGCGACTTTATAAAAAGTGGGGGCTGTTTGCTATCCATGAAATCAATAAATTATATCCTGGTTATAATGCTGAAATGTTGCCAGCAGATGTATTAATAAAAAATTCTAAAAGGAAACCTGGTAAGAAAAAAACAGGTGATGATTTTAGAACAAGGCAATTAGCCAAACTCGAAATTCAGTATTATATAACTAATAAAAATTCAACTGCATTCAATAAAATTTGTGAACGTATAGCCTCACTAACTGCCGCCCTGAAACTACGTAGACCAATAGTTCTAACCGTTAAATTACAAGGTGAAGTATATGCATATCCTTTTCACTGGTTGACCAGCGAAAGAATCATAAAGGATTTTCATGCCCTTGCTAATAAAAAAGGTAGCACCCACGCCATGTTACAAGAATATCGAGCTGTATCTATAGACAGAACCGTAAAATTTTAAAATCCTATTACCTATGATCGAATTAAAAACCGCAGTTTTCCTACCTAAGAAGATTAGTTCTTACTGGGAAAATGATATTGTGCAGCGCGAGTATAAAAGTGTCTATTCGCAAGATCAAGTAAATATGGCTGACTGCATTAAGTCAGACGAAGTGGCGCTTGATAGTTATATCAAAGAGTGCGAGGCGTTGTATCAAGATAAAGAATCGGTTGGTTTTGTACCTTTCTATGAAAACTATCCGCTTTATTTAATAGATGTTGAATTTGCGTCCAGGTTGAATGTCGGTGATACTATAAGTTTGACATCTGATAGCTTCGACCCTGTATTTTTTGATGAATCTTATATTGAGGATAACGAGCTGATCATGTACCGGCTTTTTATTGATACCTTTATTTGGAAAGGAGGTTACCAGCGGCTTCTAATTGTTGGAAAGCGTTTCTCAATAGGGGACAGGACTTTAATTTTTGACGTAGTTATAATTTAATTAAGCAGTATGAAATTCACTTATGACGAGAACGTAAGGCCGTTAAATACCCTTACCGACGACGAACTTTTAAAGATTGTTGATCTGTACGCCATCGATATGTTACAGGTCAACGCCCAGGAAGTAATCAAAGTAGAAACGCAGTTACATGAAGTACCTGATGTTTCAGAAATTTATTTTAAAATAACTACTCAACATCGGGACGATCAAACCTTGCACCCGCAGCGAGTTTTTGGCTTTGCAATTTCTTTTTGGAGTGAAGATTTTGATAATTTAAGATTTACACCATTCAGCCAGTTAACTTACTTTGATAGTTTTTTGAATGAAGTTGGTATTACTGATCACTTTGCAAGTCATTGGTTAAGTATTGATAAAGTTTATAAGCTTTTTCATGAGGATTTGAGGATATGGGATAAAACAGATGCACATCCAACAATCCCCAATACTACAATAGAACATTGGCATGAAGTGGAAGGAATTGAGGTGTTAGATCATTATTAATTAATACTATGATTAAAGTGCAACACCCTTTGGCCTCATGCAATCAGCAACAAGCTGATCTATTACAGTCCTGTCCGGAAGATCAAAAAAGGTATCATGAATTGATGTTTAATTATGGTAACGCAGTTTATCGCTATCATGGTTTGGCTAACGATAATTATGAACCTACCCACGAAGATTTTAAAGAGTGGTTAGAAGGACTGCCGGAAAACATTCGTAATGGCATGGCAGATAAAGGCTTTGAAGCATGTAAGAGCGCTTTACCGTTTACAAGATATGTAAACGAAAAAAACGATGTGGGGTTAGAAGAATTTGTACAAAAGCTGATGGGGAAAGAACTTTATCAGGAATACAAGAAGTTATTACACGATTAATGTCAAGATAAATAATGTTCATCGTTGGCTTTATAAAAACAGATCGCCCGGAGGTACTAATTAATCCGGTACAATGTCGTAACGAAGTTGACTTATATACTTGGTTAGCCAGTTTTTTTAGTGATGAAAATTTTAAGCTCGATAGTCCACTTACCCAAGAAGTAATTACAAAGTCACTGGCCGAGCAAGTGCCTATCCGTATTGCTATTGCCGGTTATCAGGCAGCAATAGTTTTTGGCGAAGAAAGCGTTATAAACAATAATATCGAAAGGGTTTTTAATACTGATCTTTTTGATTACAAAGACTTAATGGCTAAATGAATTATGGATATTAAAGATATTAAACACCGTTTAGACAACAAACAAACTATAGAGCTTCATAATGGCGAGGATTTGGCGCACATCAGTAAGTCTAAGTTAACAGCTGACTATTTATTTATTTTCAATACAAAGCCTCTTTTTGGGTACAAAACGTTCACGACTTTCATGAAAAAGGTAAACGAAAAAGTAAATCAGTATCGGCTTACGGAATCAATATCAGAGAAATAAATTAATTACTTGTAGTGGTGTTCAATTTGGGCACCAATTTCATCAATAAGCTTTTGGGGTAGAATAGTACCTGATGCTTGAAGCCAGGTGAAATCTTCGGTGTGTTCAATGGAAGCTATCCATTGATTATTAAATTGGATATCATAAGAGTTATCTCTCATAATAACTTCACAATAAACGAGTTCGTCGCCATAGTCAATGCCAAATCCGAAGGCTGGATATTCGTTTTCTTCCATGTGGCTAAAATACCAAAATAAAACTTTACAACTCCTTTGGTGTTGCTAATATTTTTAGCATAATTTTGTAATTCTTAATTTAATAAGAAAATAGCAGATCATGTAAAAGGTATGGGAGTTCAAGCAGTAAATAAAAATTATCGCGGAAATATAAAAATTCCGTTAGCAGGGTGGGTAATTCATGCTGCTTTTGAAAGTCCGGCTACCGATTATGAGGAAGATCGGATTAGCCTGGATGAATACGTAACAAACCACCCCGAAGCTGCTTTTTATATCCGGGTTACTGGCAATTGCATGATTGGTTCTGGTATCAATGATGGCGATTTGCTAATTGTTGACCGGAGCTTAAACCCCATTAGCGGCGATATCGTAATTGGTGTGTTAAATGGTGAGCATATAATTGCCTGTTACCTGGAATATAGCGGCCTGAAATATTTGGTGCCCGACAATCCGAAATATGACCCAGTAAAAATAGAGCAATACACTGAATTTAACATTGAAGGCGTGGTGCCTCATACACTTTTAAATCAACGGAGACAGGCCAATGTACGCGCTAATCGACTGCAACAATTTTTATGTGAGTTGCGAAAGGGTGTTTCAACCACACCTTCGCGGCAAGCCAGGCGTAGTTCTTAGCAACAATGATGGGTGCGCAATAGCACGAAGTCAGGAGGCTAAAGATATGAGTATCAAAATGGGTACCCCCTTTTTTGAACTTAAAGCATTAGTAGATGCCGGGAAACTTTGGTGGCGTTCATCGAACTATGCGCTTTATCAAGATATGATGTATCGCATTACCGCGATAGTGGGTGAGTTGTGGCCGGAGATTGAAATCTACAGTATAGATGAAAGTTTTTGTGATCTCCATTTATTTAAGAGGCACGATTTATATAAAATGGCAATAGCCCTTAAGCAAAAAATATTTCAATATACTGGGGTTCCTGTTTGTATTGGAATTGGGCCAACAAGGACACTTGCTAAAGCTGCAAACCGGGTTGCAAAGAAGCATTTTAAAGAAGGTGTTTTCATGATAGATGACGAGTTAAGCAGGATGCTTGTATTGAAAAAACTCCCGATAGAAGATGTATGGGGCATAGGGCCACGTAATGCAGCTAAACTAACAAAGATAGGTGTCAGCACAGCATGGGACTTTGCCGTAATTAACGACTATGCTTATATTGAGAAACGCTTTACCATTACTGGCCTACGTACATGGTATGAATTGCGCGGCACACCCTGTTTGAAAATGGAGTATGTACGAGCGGATAAAAAAGGTATAAATACCGGTAGAAGCTTCGGCCAAAAGACAGACGATTTTAAAGTTATAGAGGATGCTTTGTGTTCATTCGTACAAAACTCTGCTCCGAAATTACGCGAACAAGGTTCGCTTTGCGGTCAAATACAAGTTTTCCTGATGACCAGTCAGTTTGAGGTTACGCATAAAGTTAAAGCTGCTTCGGCAGTTATAGATATTGGCATACCTACAAACATTACCCAGGAACTATTGCGGTATGCTGGCGAATGCTTAAAAAAGATTTATCAGCCAGGTTTTCCTTATCAGAAAGTCGGGGTTTATATGACACGTTTTTCTCCGGCCACCGGCGGGCAGCTTTATCTTTTGGATGATGCTGATAAAAGGAAAAAATTAGCTAATGTAAGCCGATTAGCTGATAAACTAAATAGTCGCTTCGGGAAGGATTTTGTACGCTTTGCAGCTATGGGGTATGAACAAAAATGGAAAATGCGGCAAGATCATTTATCAAAACGATATACAACACGAATTAACGAGTTATTAGAAATCGGGGTTCACCCTTTTTTTATTCAAAAAGGTTAAGTTGGCTATCATCATCTTTTGCACCAGGTTTAAAAGTTTGATCGCGGTTCATTTCATCATCTGGCATTATAGTAAGAACGTCGAGATAATCTTCGATTTTTGGCAAGTCCTTGCTCAGCCATAGTTTTTCCTGCTCTTTAGTTAAAGCAACCGGCATCCGGTTTTTCGTATGAACTTCGGCTACCTGGTCATTGGCAAGATTAGTGATTATTGCAAATGAACGATATACAGAGCCGGTTTGCGGGTCACGCCATTCAGACCACAATCCGGCCATCGAAAATACTTTACGTTCTTTTAATTTAAACATCCAATGTTTAGTGCGATCTGCATCCACATGTTCGGGTTCAGTGAAACCGCTGGTTAAGATAATGCAACGTTTGTGGTTACGCATTAGCTTTGACCACAACCGGCTTTTAAGTAAATTTTCCTTTTTTGCATTAAATGTTGACTTCACCATCATGCAAGTAGGAGCATCCCAGGGAACCAATCCAAAGTGCATTTGTTGTAAGCGCTCCGGCTCATCGGCGGTGATCACCCAAGCTTCATCCGTGATACGGATATCTTTTTTAACTGGTTTTCCTATGCAATCTTCACCGATCTCTGCTGCATAAGCGGATGTTAGATCATCTTCGGAAACTTCAAAGGTTATACGTGAACACATATTATACTGCCAGTGCGTTTATCAAGGATGTATTAAATACGAGATTATGCCGTCATTTGTTTATTTTGCCGTTTATGGAATTTGGACGAATTAACGTTGACCAGCTTTCTGCAATAAACTTTTCTTTGCCGAGCGACCCACAACATACCGTGGCAATATTAAAGCAATCAGGGGCAATTGGCAAATCTGAAATTTTTATTGGTTGTAGCAGATGGGGACATAAAACTTGGGTTGGAAAGATATACCCACCTCTCACTAAAGACAAAGAATTTCTCCAAGAGTACGTTAAGCACTTTAATGCTGTAGAATCAAAAAGTACTTTCTATCAAACGGCTACTTACGAACAAGTTACAGAATGGGAGGCGAAAACCAGGAGTTATCCCAGTTTCAAATTTTACCCATTGATGCCGCAAAGTATAACACATATACGCCGTTTAAAAAATGCTGATCACATAACTGCCACCCACCTTGCCAGCTTGACCGCATTCGGCAAAAAACTTGGGCCTTCATTATTACAGTTAGGGCAAAATTTTTCACCTCGAAGTTTTAAAGAGCTGCAAGCTTACTTAATGGCCTTACCGCAGAATTTTAGGTTATTTATTGAAATGCGTCATAAGGATTGGTTTACTGATAAGGCTTTTAAGGAGGTTTTGGAATTGCTTAGTGCTCACAATATTGGTTTAGCGATAACTGATACACCAGGAAGGCGTGATGCGGTACACATGAATTTAACTGTCCCACATGCTTATGTCCGTTTTTCGGCATCAGGCGATGATCATATTGATCGGCATAGACTGAAAGAATGGTCACATAAAATTAAGAATTGGGAAGCAGCCGGTATGCAGTCAATCGGCTTCTTTATCAGCCATAATGAGCCGCGATATGAACCCGAGTTATCACTATATTTGAAGGAATGCCTTAAATAGTTGTAATATGAATATAGAAAACGAGGAAGATTACCTTTTTGATAAAGCTGATAGAGAATGGCAAAAGCAGGAAGATCAACAAAAGCTTTGGGACGAACGAGAAAAATTTTTAGAATCCCTGTCTGATGAAGATATAGAAGATTTACGGGCGGCTGATGAAGAACGGAAAAGGCTAAACCGGCTTAAGCGAAATAAATTGCCCAACCAGTAAAAGACTTACATTAAAACGAACGTTTTTATGTAATTAAATGAACCGATCAGAAGTCGGTTTTTTTTATGTCTAAATCATTACACTAAACCGTTACACAAAACTGTTTACACTTTATTTATTAATACCTACCTTTAAATGTAAAATTATGAGTACCCAAAAAGACTATGCAGTATTAACCGCAGAAGCGGCAAGAATTAAATCGGAAATGTCTTTGCTTGATTATTTTTTCAGGCTCGAAAGTATAGGCGCTTTACGATATGAGGGCAAAAAGGGGAAGGAATATTTTTTTGGCTTCGACCATCAAAAAACAGGCTCCATTAGTATTAAAGACAACGAGAACGTTTGGTATGATCACGCGACAAGCGAGGGAGGGGATATTATAAGAGCTGTACAAATGTTTGAGAAAAAAACATTCGTGGAGGCCATCAAACGTTTATCGAACAACACAGATATAGTAGCTGATGGTTACCACGCTTTTTTTAAGAAAAATGGCGAAACAGAATACAATATTGAGATTTTGAAAGTTTTGGATAAGGTGCAACATCCCGCCTTAGTAAATTATTTACATAGCCGAGGATTGGAACTAAAAGATGTCGACGGAGTAGCGAAAGAAGTGCACTGGTCAAATGGCACAGGCAATTTTTTTGCATTAGGCTTTGTAAATGCGAATCAGGGTTATGCTGTCCGATCAAGTGTGTATAAGGGCAACCTTAACGGCGGCGGGATTTCCACCTTTACTATCGGTAATCATCCACAAAGTATAAAGCTTTTTGAAGGTTCTATGGATTTTGCCAGCTATAGGCATTTATTTCCTCACGAGAGTTATAATGCCATCTTACTAAACGGAACCGGCAACCTTACCGAAACCTTATGTAAGAAAGTTGAGCAAAAATCGACCGAAAAGGGAATCCCAGTACATACTTACTTCGATAATGGCCGTGATGGGGTAGGTGGTAAGCATGCCACTCAAAAAGCTAAAAATTTAATAAAGTCGGCTACTGATCAGAGCGCGTTTTATGCAGAGAAAGGGTTTAATGACATTAACGATTTTTTGGTAGCGCAGCGCAAGCCCGAATATAAAATCAAGCGATAATATTATGGTATTTGGATATAAACGAGTTTCAAAAAAAGATCAAAACTTGCACTTGCAAGATGATGCTTTAAATAAATATGAATGCGATAAGCTCTTTTTTGAAAAAGAAAGTGGCGTAAAGTATCGGAAGGAGTGGGAGGCCTTATATACTCAGCTCAGGGCCGGTGATACAGTCGTAGTTTGGAAGATTGATCGGTTGGGGCGTACAGCCTGGGAGTTAATCAAGCTGATGACGGAATTTAAAGAAAAAGATATAAGGTTTATTTCTATTAGTGAGGGGATAGATACAGCAACCCCAATGGGTAAAATATGGTTTAGCCTAAACGCCATTCTTGCGGAAAATGAAAGAACCATTCAAATTGAAAGGACGATGGCCGGTTTAAAAGCAGCTAAAGAACGGGGTAGAGTAGGAGGGCGACCGAAAGGCTTAACGCAAGAAGCAGAAATTAAAATGAAAGCGGTAAAAAAGCTTTATGCAGCTAAGGTGCCTATTGCAGATATTAGAAAAACGCTTGATATCAAAAGCAATACTACCATTTACAAATACGTTAATTATAAATAATACTATCAGTCTAATACTGGCGCATCCTACGATCGGGCCGAGCTAAAAGCTAAAATGATAGCAAAATATTTCGCCGGCCACGAGATCTCCGAGCAGTTATGATAGCAATTTCTTTTCCTGGAGATCTTCGAGCTGGTCTGTTATGATAGTGAAATCGATTATTTCTTAATTAAATTCGTTTATCAGTAAGTACGTTAACTTTACCCACCCTAACCTTATGAAAAACATAGAAAAGACTTTTGCAGATTTTAGTGAATCTGCTACCAATATCAAAAAATTTAAGGCAGCGAGCGACCTTTTTACCATTATGTTAAAAAATGGTCGCATCGTGCATTACACCTCGAAAGAGCCTTTAAAATTCAAAAAGTGGTTATTAGAAAACGACGTTGAAGATATTGGGGAAGAATAATAATGCTATCATTTAAAACCCGGAGCGGGCGCAGATCAGGCCAGGCCTGCCGGATTAATGATAGTGTTTTTGCGACCGGCTGCCAGGCGACGTTTGTTATTTTGATAGTATTCCGTTATTTCACTGTAGGCTATTTTTCTTCTGGTACCGGCCTAAAGTTTCTTTTACTATTATATATGTAAGCTTCAGTTATTGAATCAAGGCATTTATATCCCTGTGAGCTATTCACTTTATTTCGTTTTAAGAATCCTAAAATGACTTTCATATCCGGAGCCAAATCTTTACTTTCTAATAACTTTATACCTGTTTGATCAATTAAGGCAATAAACCTTTTCCCATGTGGTGAGTAGGTGCCGAATATATATACCATCACAGTTTTTGCCGATTGTTTGATTTTTAAAATTGGACGGTCATACATTACATCTAAATTCGAGGGAATGGTATCGCTATAGTCGGTTAACTCCTTTTGATTAAGCAAAAATTTAATCATAGTAAGATGCCGTTTTTCATCTTGCTTTTGTTGTGCGCGGCTTTGTTGACCGCAAAGCATCGCCACCGTAAAAATGCCTATGATATAATATAACCTCATAATTTCGCAGGTATTGGTAAAGGAATCGATTTGATTACATCTTTCATCACGTTGTTTTGCAAGATTTGGGTTTCGTTTGCATTTGGCGCTTTTTCAGTATCGAAGTTAGTGCCTTTTGTGAGATTTGATTTAACCTGGCTTTGATTAGTTTGATCTGTCGCGTGAATCCGCTCATGACCGGCTGCTGCTGCCACAACTGCATCTTTATCACCCGCCTGTAAAGCAGCGGTTTGTAAGTGGCCTTTATCACCCGCGTAGACAGTTCCATTAGCAACCTTGTTAGCCATATCATCAATAGCCCCGCCATAAACTGTAACAGTGGATTTCGCCACTTGGTCGGTACCGTGAATATATGAGTTATCGGTATGCCCGATTTCGTTTGGATTGTTTTCGGTAGAATAAACCAAAGTTACTTGAACTTTTGAATCCCTAAAAGCATTCAAGTCACCAACGGCTCCGCTTTTAACTAAAGCATTCCCGATGATTTGTGTCCCAGCCGATGCGTTTTTTGACCAAGAGACGGCACCCTCTTTGTTAATTGAATATGTAACCGCCTTACCATCGGTTCCGATAATCTCTTTTCCATTAGGGTCAATGTTGTTCATTGGATTATCGTTTACATAATTATAAGGGGATAATTGAGGATATTTCTCTGCTTTTGGGTCTACCGTCACCCATCTTAACAAGTCCTGATCTGTATAAGTAATAACCTTAATTAAACTATCTCGGTCGCCTAATAACCGAATTACCTTATTCTGCCTGTCTAAAGTTAAATACTTAATTTTTGAATCTTTATCAGCGTTATTTACTTTATAAATATCCAAAGGGCTGTCTTTATATTCAGCTTTTGGTTTGTACCCAAAGATTTTATAAGGATTATCTTGCGCCTGGGATATTCCCGCAATAATGCAAATTAAAAGGGTCACGATCAGTTTTTTCATTTTTGGATAGGTTGTTGGTTATTGCTTTTAATAAGTCCCCGTTTCTTTTTTTCTTTTTCTACAGATTGTACCCAATCTCTATATAATTCTATAGGCATATCTTTATAACCCAATTGATTAACATCGGCCATTGCCCGCTTATGTAAGGCTATGTTTGCAAAAAGGATAGCTGTATCGGGCTTGGTTTTCTTTTTTTCTTTGTTAATCATTGACAATAGGCAGTTCGCCCTTAATTGTACTAACGGAACACATTTAGGGTAATATTTTAACGCAGTATTTGAAACCTGTAGCACAAACTTATCATAGCCAAATAACGATTTATAACCACAGGCAAGATCAAACATTGTCATAGCAACGCTCTCTTTTTCCGTTAGTGGGTTCATGTAGATGTTTTTCTTTATGGCTTCAACGCTTATCGCCATTTCTTTGATTATCCACTGATCGCGCGGAAAGCCGGGGTTTGTAAGTTCTACATTCGTCCATTGGTTTTTTTCGTCCAGGTGCTTAATATAAACATGGTTTGGTGCCAGGGCTAAAAAAGCCTTTGACCCAATTTCTTCGCAAATTATTTTGTATAAGAAGGGTAGGGAATGGCAATTGCCGGAATGGGTTTTTAAAAGCTTGGTAACAAATTGCTTTGACCAGTCTTTTATGCCCGTAAAATCATCAAAATCATAAGTAAATGGTTTATATGAGTTTGCCGGTATTGTATCAGTCATAAATGTAAAAGCAGCCCAATTACCTGCTGTTTTATAACCTGTAATACCTTTATTTTGTATCAGTTGTCTTAACTGTATGGCTATTTTAGTAATATCCCCACAAAAGGATTGATAATTGAGCTTTCCTCCATAATATGCACTTTCAGTTAAGAAAACAGACCGTTTGAAATTAGGACTGGTTTTCCCATTCAACATGCTCAATTGTTCGTTATAAGCGTTAATGTAAGATTGCTTATTTGTTTGCGAGAAAGAAACACTGCAAAAAGAGAGGTATAGTATTATAGATAAAAGTATTCGCATAATATGATAAGTAGGTCGATTTAAAATTATGATTTATTATACAGATTTAAAAACCTTTTGCTATCATTTTTAATCCGGAACAGGGGCAGATCAGCCCAGGCCTACCGGATTTATGATAGTGTTTTTTGCGCCGGGCACCAGGTGCAGCGCAAGGATTTGATAGTATTCTTTCTAACCCTTAATATCCTGTTGCCACATGTAAACCAAGTCCATAAGTTCCAGAACGCTTGATTTAAGTCTATTAAATTCCACCGAATTTAAATCTTTTATAGTTTTACCCTTGCCGAAAATCATAAAGAGAAACCATTTAGTCAATTCTTCATTTACCGGTGTTTGCTCATTATCGTCAATGAGGTATCGTAGCTTAAACTCTCTAACTATAGCGTTTGCATCCATTTGCTTAATATTAAATCATAGTATTATTCCGGTTTTAAGCCCAGCTTTTTGTTGATTTTGCTATCATATTCATCAGCTGGAGAATTTACCTGGTTGAAAATATGATAGTGTTTTTACGCGGCCATACGCCTGATCAGTTTAACTAATGCTATCATTTTCTTTTTGCTGTTATTATCTAAAGGGTTATATAAAATATTGTGCCTTTCGCTTTGGTACTGGTAAATCTAATGCTGCCCTGATGCCGCTCAATACTTTGCTTGCTGAAGCATAGCCCCAAGCCAGTTGTAGGCTCGTTATTAGTTCCTGGCCTTCGAGCTTGGGTGAATTTATCAAATACGTAAGGTTGCAAGTCGCCTGGTATACCAATACCAGAATCAGTTATTTTTAAAGTTACTTTGTCACCTCCGATCATACTCCCCACCTTAATGCTACTATTTGGGTATGAAAATTTGATGGCGTTCGATAACACATTTTGAATTGCTCTTTTTAACTGATTTTTATCTATCCGCTTTATTATTTTTTTATCGCTTATTACGTTCACAAGCTCAATATGCTTTAACTGGCATAGCACTTGCATTTCACTTATACATTCTTTGAAGAAGGCGTTTAGTTCGGTAGGCTCTTTGTTTAAGGCCTTATTTTCATCCAACTCAACAAATATTAAGTCATCTAAAATATCAGCCATGTGCTTTGATGAATGCTTACAAAGGTCGATCAATTCCCTTATCTCATTATCTTCTGTTACCGAATCTGCCAATAAAAAGGTAAGACCTTGAATGTTAGATAAGGGGTTTCTTAAGTCATGAACAACCTTTTGGTACGTTTGCTGATTTTCACTGATAATTACAGCAAGCCGGTCAGCAACATCTTTTAAAGAAATAGTCCCCAGAAAAACCCTGTTTTCATATACCGGTAATACATCCGTATCGGCCTCTGCCATTAACTTCTGTACTTGCAATAATGTATTTTCAGGGGTAACTTTTGGCTTTATAAAGTTACAATCAATCACTGCACGGCATTCCGGCTGTCTGATCAAGTCTTGATGTGTAATTATTCCTACAATGTTACCTTCGTCATCTTCAACGGCGAGGTATGAGCAGGTTTTAAACCATTCCATTATGTCTCGTGTATCTTCTAATACAGAAACTGAATGAAATTTTTTGTCGATGAGCTTGTTTACTTTCATTGAACAGATTTTGCGGTTTAGGTTCTCAAAGAATGGCGTAGAACCTACCTATCCGTATAGAGGTACTGGTATACCCGTGCACAAAATAAGCAAGCCCACGCCATAGCATGAGCGTCCTGCCTATCCCTCGTGCACTAAAAATTACCAGTTTTCTATACGAGTTTTAGCTTAACGCAATATCTTCAATAAGTCATAATCATTCATTACTCCGTTGAGTATGAAATGAAAATTTCACAAAAGTATATATTTTGTTTATTATAATGCTCTACTGATTTTCAGATAACAACCTCATATAATGAGGACGTTTAAAGCGACAAGATTAGCCCAGGCCTTACCCCAATAAATTACCGACCCCTTATACTTTGTCGACCCTCAAAAATACGAACTGAAATCAAGTACTTACTTTCGTTTCCTTTTATCAAATGATAGTTAAAACACAATTTTTAATTTTATAATATGAACTTAGAACAACAATATCATTGGTCATCTAACGGACTTAACCCCAGGCGGGATTTAATTATGGATGTAATTTACGAATTGGTAATAGAGGTTATACCAATGGATGAAGATGAGCAACAAGAAATTAATGATGCCGAAGTGCAGTATTATGGAAATGATTACGGTGACCCTTTAATGTTTCAAACTATTGGCTATAAAGATCAGCCGGACTATGCTATAGAATCGGCAATCAAGTGGTATGCAGCTGGGCCACTTGATTACCCCGAAATGGAGCTTTCAAGAACCCCTATTTAAAAATTCCGGAGCTTTAAAACTCGACACCATCCAAATCTGCATCCTCATGGTCTTTAATGAATGCTGCAAGCTGCACAATTTCTGAATAAGATAAATCTGGCATTTCCCCATGCTCCCAATGCTCGTGGGCATCATCAAATGCGATATATCCATGACTATGTTCTTCTTCCAAAATTTCATACGCGCCGGTAAAGCGTTTTTCGCTTTCTATAAAGTCCGGTACTATCGTTACGGTTCTTGTACCTCCTTCTGGTGTATCAATATCAAGAATCACTGGTGTTACAAAATATCCCATGTTATATATATTTAATTTTTAGCCGGTTCTTAACAGAACCAGTAGATTTGTATTAACCTACAAAAACCGTACTCAAAGGCTTAAAAACTAATGAATTGTTAAATTATGCAAAATTCAATTTGCACTTTCTTATGAATAAAATGATATATTCGCGTTCATTGAACTGGTAAACTTACCGGTTTAATTGTGATAAGGTTTAGGTTAAAAGCCGTCTGAAGCAAGTTTGGACGGCTTTTTCTTTACGACTACAATCAACCTAATTACTTAATTCAGCAGGTGGTTATAATGGTTATTCCGCTAAATATTGCAGATTTAAAAACTAACATATTTGGTATATTTGACATTTATTCCAGCCAAAGTTCATAGGAAAAAATGCATATATCCTTACAAATATTTCTTTACATTTAACAACTATAAACCTTATAAATGCAACTATCCGTAGAAGAAAAACAATTTATATTAGACAAAATTTCGTCGGGTGAGTTCTTACCAGATGATTTTAAAGAGAAATTATTTCCTACTGTTCAGAAGGAATATGAATTACGTTATGCCGGGAAAATGCGTAAGCAAGATGTGCTTAGAGGGGAAGATAGTGTTTTGCCAGTGCCATTACAGATCGAAAAAATTTTTAACGGTGAGCGGGAGTTATTTGATGACGGATGGCGTAACATGATAGTATTTGGAGATAATCTTCAATTTCTCAAAACTTGTTATCAAAATTCAGATGAATTAATCAAAGATAGAGTAAAGGGCAAGGTTAAACTAATTTACATCGACCCACCATTTGGGACTGCCAGCGATTTTGATGCTAAGACAGGCCAAATAGCTTATACTGATAAAGCTAAAAATAGCGATTTTATAGAATTTATCAGAAGGAGATTAATAGTTGCAAGAGAGTTGTTAGCAGTAGATGGAACTGTATATGTTCACTTGGACTGGAAAAAAAGCCATTACATCAAAGTAATAATGGACGAGGTTTTTGGTGAAAGCTGCTTTGTTAATAATGTTGTATGGTGCTATAAAACAAGACAGTTTTCAAAGCGATATTGGAACAGAAAGCACGATGATTTATTGATGTACTCAAAAACAGCTAATGGACATATTTTTAATTGGGATAAAGTACTTGAAAATTATTCAAGTAATACTATAAAAAAATATAAATATCGGGATGAAAATGGGCAGCCATATAGATTGAGCGGAAGGGGTATAGCCGAAAGTCCAATTAGGTCACAAAAAGATGTTGACCCTCAATGGGAAATCACAAATCCTGAATGGGTGGTCAGGGAATATTTAGGGGACGGATATGCCCCATTCGATTATTGGCAAATTGATATAGTAAATCAGGCAGCAATTGAAAGAACTTTTTACCCAACCCAAAAACCTGAACAACTTCTTGAAAGGGTTATTAAGGCATCCACTAACCCCGATGACCTGGTACTTGATTTTTTTGGCGGCAGTGGTACTACAGCGGCAGTGGCTGAAAAATTAGGCCGTCGTTGGATAACTTGTGATATTGGTAAGCTATCATTTTATACAATGCAAAAGCGGATGCTTACCATCCAAGATACCAAAGATTTAGAATCTGGTAAACGATATGACAAGAAGGCTAAAAGCTTTATTACCGTAAACGTCGGTCACTACGACCTTGCTAAACTCTTTGAATTAGGAAAAGATAAATACATTGATTTTGTATTGCCTCTTTTTGAAGTAGTTAAAACCCCTAAAAAAGTAAAAGGGTATGAAATTGTTGGTGACAAGAATGGGTCTTACGTCTTAGTTTGGGAGTTTTGGAAATATCAAACTGATGCAAGCGTGGATGTTACTTTTTTAGAGCAATTACACGAAGCAATAGGAAAACAAGTAGGTAAGAGATTTTATATAATAGCTCCTGCAAACGCTATTGATTTCATATCGGATTATTATGAAATCGATGATGTTAGATACTATTTTTTAAAAGTACCGTATCAGATAATACAAGAGCTACATAAACAAGAATTTAAGAAGTTTCGGCAGCCACAAAGCAAAGGCAAGCTAAATACGCTTGACGATGCCGTAGGATTTCATTTCAAACGCGACCCGGAAGTGGTATCGAGTTTCGACAACAAAAAATTAGTCATATCGAGATTTTTATCTACTCTCCCGGAGGATGGTACGGGTCGAGATATGGATAATTTTGAAAGTTTATCTATGGTTGTGGTTGATGCAGATTTTAACGGCAAAGAATTTTCAATGACTGAAAATCATTTTGCAGCCGATCTACTTAATCTAAAAAAGAAAAAGAAGGAGCAGGAAAATGAAGACATTGCCGACGATCTAATCAAAGAGGAGCTTAAACATCAAAAAGAACTCGTAATATACCCTCAAAATTGTGGAGAGAGAATTTGTGTTAAATATATAGATGTGTACGGTAATGAATTTACGGAAGAATTTAAAAACCAGTAGGTTCGTATGCAAGATAAATTAGTTTTTAAAACCCAGTCGCTTGTTCTCAATGTTAATCCTGTGGTTAACCCCCTTACCTTTCCTATAGAAGATTGGGACAGGTTTTTAGATATTTTGTGTGTAGATAGAACCTATCAAAAACAAGCAATTCTAATAGGGATTAAATATTTATTTTCTGGCCGTTACAAAAGCATTGAAGGCTTAGTCGAAGAAAATTTTAATCACAATTCGGAGCTAAGGGAGCGGTATAAAACAGTTGATGATTATAAAAAAGATCTCCAATTGCCAGGCAAGCTTTCAGGAACAATTGACTTAGCTACAGGTACCGGAAAAAGTTTTGTAATGTATGGAATTGCACAAATTGCCTTGGGCTTAGGCCTTGTCGACAAGGTGCTAATTTTGTGCCCATCTTTGACAATTGAGAAGGGGTTAACCGACAAGTTTAATTACTTAAATAATGATCCTATTTTAGCCAGCTCAATACCGGAATCAGCTTTAATTAAAAGCCCTAATATCATTGATGCATCTAAAACTATTTTCCCTGGTGATATATGTATAGAGAACATTCATGCGGTTTATTTAAAAAATCGCACTTCTATTTTTGATAGTTTAGGTTTTAATAAAGGTGAAAAATGTTTAGTGCTAAATGATGAAGTTCATCATGCTTACAATACCATTGAAGCCAGCACGGATGATCAAAAAGCAATAAAAAAATGGAAAAACTTTTTGACGGACACCACCTATAATTTTCGTTACATTTTGGGGTTCACTGGAACCGCTTACATAGAAAGCGAATATTTTAATGATGTTATATATAGATTTTCACTTAATGCGGCCATTGAAAGCAATTTTGTGAAAACTGTTTATTATACTGATAAAGATGAGGTTCATGATGAACCGATTAAGTATCAAAAAATTTATCAAATTCACCATTCTAATAAAGAAGTTTACCAAAAAATTAAACCTCTTACCCTTTTAATAACTAAAGACATCCGGTTAGCAAGACAATTCAAATCACTCCTTTGCGACTTTCTTGTCAAAATGGATGGAATTTCATACGAAGATGCAAGTAACAAAAAGGTCTTAATAGTAACCTCAGCAAAAGAGCACGAAAGCAATGTAAA
>NZ_JBCECK010000025.1:0-52069 GCF_039207105.1 Mucilaginibacter sp. | reverse complement strand
ACCTTCTAACGCTCCCTGTAAATTGGTAACTGGTTGATCTTTTAACTTACTTACTCCAACAGATGATATAGCGCCGTTCACATCGGCTCTTTTCTGCGTGCCGTAACCAACAACCACAACTTCATTCAGGGCTGATTGCATTTCGGTTAAGGTTACGTTTAGTTGGGTGCGTCCACCAACAGCTATCTCCTGCGTAGCGTAACCAATAAAACTAAATACCAGGGTCTCTTTACCGGTAGGCAGTTTAACGGAATAGGCTCCGTTTAAATTGGTTACAGCTCCGGTATTGGTTCCTTTTATTTTTACACTTACCCCAGGTACCGCGAGCCCTTTTTCGTCAACCACTCTACCAGTTACGGTAACATCTTGTGCAGGAGCTGTAGCCGGCGCTGGCCTGGGCCTGACTATAACCGTGTTTTGATCAATAATGTATGTCAATGGCTGACCTTCAAAGCAAGCTTTTAGCGCATCATCTAAAGAAGCGTTTTTAAGTGAAAAACTTACAGACCTGGCGTTGTTCAGCATATCGCTGTCATACAAAAAATTGTAGCCACTTTGTTTTCTGAGTTGCTTAAAAACTTGTTGTAATGATACTTCCTTAACGTTTAGATTAATCTGCTGACCGTAGGTTGCAGCGCTAACCTGTAAAATAGAAGCAGTCAGTAGTATGAAAATGAGTTTCATGATCAGCAGCGATTTAAAAAAGACACGGGAATTCCGCATGCATAGAAATGCATTTATAATTTTATACATTTGATTTGAGGTTAATTAATAATTGGTTGTTCGTAACGATTGGTTATATTACCTTAAAAGCCATTAGGCATACTGACCGGGGGCGCTCGACTTCCCCTGGTCGGTTCTTTTTAAGATAACATGATGTTTTAATAGGTAATTATGGCATCACGGTTATCCTCCTTCCTTCTGTTTTAAAATGAACAGAGCCGGTTAATTCAAGGGAATGCAATACCTGTGAAACATCATTAAATCTGGATACTGTCCCTCCAAAGTTTTTGCTCTTAAACTTTTCAGAGAATACCACATCAACATCATACCACCTGGAAATTCGTTTCATAATGGTTTGAATATCCTCATTGTTAAAGGCAAAAAATCCATTCTTCCAGGCTACGGCATCATCCACATCTACATTTTTAACATTAAATGCAGTTTGCTGTTGGTTGAAAGTACCTTGTTGGCCGGGTTTCAAAAGTGCTTGCTGATCTTTGTTAAATAATTTGACAGCACCTTCCAATAAAGTGGTTTTAATTTCCTTCTCATCATTATAAGCCATAACATTAAAATGGGTGCCTAATACTTGCACTACCATGCCATTTACACTCACGGTAAACGGTTTGGATGGATTTTTGGCTACTTCAAAATAAGCTTCACCAGAGAGTTCAACTTTTCGCTCCTTACCATAAAAAGCGGTAGGATATTTTAATGAGGACGCGGAGTTTAGCCAAACCTTTGTACCGTCTGCCAGTACCAGTTGATACTGCCCACCGCGTGGTGTATTCATCATATTATAGGCTAATTCAGATGTACCTGAATTTTGACCAGGTGCCTTATTATATTCCAACACCCCGTCTTTTACTTTATTGATCTGTACACCCGTTTGTTTGGCCAATACACCGTTTTTTAAGCCGTTAAGTGTAATAACAGAACCATTTGCCATTGTTAAGTAGGCTTTGTTGCCACCAGGAATTATCTTTTTGTTAGAAGTGGTTATATAATTGGATTTTTTTGGCGCGTGTTGCTGTGATCTCCAAAGTAATATACCTGTTGTTAAAACAAGCAAAGCAGAAGCTGCCACCTTCAACCACAGATATTTTCTGGAAGGTTTTGAAACTGACTTATCCGGAATGCTGTTACTTAGCTTCGCTTTAAGCAAACCATGAAGTCGTTTCTTATCACCCAAATCTGCATCCCAATGATCATCCGGCATTACAATATCATCCTCATATGATTCCAATAATCGTATTTCTTCAGGCGTGCATTCACCTGCTAAGTTTTTTTTATAAAGAAAAAGAAACTCCTCTTTGGTAATCATTACAGTGTTTTATTAGGATTTACTAATGGGCTTATACTTATATAGTATGCATTTGCATAAGTCACACCTATACATCTGTGATTTTTTTAATTTTTTTAATGTTGAGTTGACATATAATTACTTTTTTCTACTTTTATAAAACCAATTATATGTTCAGGGCCCTCAAGAGCGATTCCGATTTATGGAAAGACATTCGTAATGATGACGGATTGGCTTTTGATGTGCTGTTTAACAGGTATTGGGCCAGGCTATATAAAGCCGCTTTTCGCCAGCTCAATGATGAGGACTCGAGTTTAGAAGTTGTTCACGATGTTTTTTTAAGTATATGGACACGAAGAAAGCATTTGGAAATTGAGTTATTTCCTAATTTTTTACTTACAGCGATCAGATACCAGATTCACAGCCGTTCCAAATCACCTAAACTTTCATTGGTTTACAAAGCCGATTTATATGAATCTGATCATTTGTCCGAATTAAATTCAGGCGGCATACGTATCCGGGATCTTGAATTACAAAGAGAATTAGATCAGCTTTTAGATCAATTACCAAAGCGTTGTCACGAAATATTCAATCTAAGCCGGATAGAGCATTTATCTAATCAGGATATCGCTGAGCGTTTAGGTATCTCTAAGAAAACGGTAGAAAATCAATTAACAGTGGCGTTAAAACATTTACGCGTTGCTTATAAAAGTATAGCCTCTTTTATTTTATTATCTATTCTTTTTTTGCTTAGATAGACCTATATCAAACAGGATAAGAAGAAGCTCTACTACTCATTAAATACCCTCAAAAAAATATTCCGCAATAAATGATGAAGGGAATGTATTTGAAACAACCTCTTAAGTGCTTCAATGCCATAGTAATCTGATTTTCGACTGTTCGTTTTGAAATGCCCAATTGGCCGGCTATCTCCTGATTAGATAAATGATCTATCCGGCTCATGTAAAATATTTCCTGGCAACGCTTTGGTAGTTGTTCAAGGTAACGTGTTAATTCGCGGAGCAATTCCTGGTCTTTAATTCGGCTTTCGCCATTGTTATGATCAAGCCATTCGTTGATATCTGAACTCGCGATATCCAATACAATTGGCGCTTTTACAGCCCGCAGCCGGTTATAAACCTGATACCGGATTGCTGTAAGTAAAAAATTAGGAAATGATTGAATATCAAGTTCATGTCTCCGGTTCCAGATGTTCAGGAACACGTCGTGCACGGCTTCTTCGCTGGCTTCACGATCTTTCAAGTACCTCAAAGCAGTTTTATACAACCTTAGCCAGTAACGCTCAAAAAGCGCTGCAAAAGCCTGCTCATCATCACTGCGGATGGCAAGCCATAGCTCTGGGTCATTAATTGGGGTATTGTACATATAACTGGTTGGATAAAATTAGGAAAAGCCAGCTAAAAAATTCCATAATTAATCGCAAACTGAAAAAAAAATAAAATTTGATGTGTGTGCCTATTTAAAATTTACACTAACAGTATATAAACCACCAATTATAAGCTAATGATAACCAAAGAGGAATTCCTGGCTTTGTATGAAAAATACATGAGCGGACAATGCACGCCAGCTGAAAAAGAGCAACTGGAAGCATACCGCGATGAAATGAAGTTAGCTGATGAGGGGTGGGATGATGACGAGGTAATGCAGGATGATGTGCGTACCCGTATATGGCAGCATTTAAATGATAGCCGCAAGGTAGTGCCTATCAGAAAGGCCAAAGTTATCAGAAACAGATGGCTGCAGGTAGCCGCGATTTTATTGGTAACATCACTTGCCTGGTTGTTTTTTACACATGGTAAAAAAAATCAAGAAACTGGTAATGTTAATTTGACAGCAAATAATGGTAAAAAGTCAATAGTACCGGGCGGTAATAAGGCCTATCTTACTTTGGCCGATGGTTCTCAAATTATATTGAATGATGCAAAAAACGGAAAAGTGGCAACACAATCCGGCGTTAAAGTAAGTAAAACCAGCAGTGGCATGCTGGTATACCAAATTGCCGGTTTAAGCAGTAACAACCAAGCTGATGTAAAACCCGAGTTTAATACCATCACCACACCCAGAGGGGGACAATATCAGGTTATATTGGCTGATGGTACAAAAGTTTGGCTTAACGCGGCTTCATCCATTAAATTTCCACAGGTGTTTACAGGTAAGGAGCGTTTGGTAGAATTAACCGGCGAAGCCTACTTTGAAGTGGCTAAAGATAAGATTCATCCATTTATTGTACAGGCCAACGATACCAGAGTACAGGTTTTAGGTACTCATTTCAATGTAAATGCTTATGCTGACAATAATGCGCTGACTACAACACTGCTTGAGGGATCTGTACAGATGAGTAGTAACAATACAATGGTAAAACTGCTGCCGGGCCAGCAAGGTGTAGCGGTGTCTAATGGGGCGGGAATAAAAGTTAGCTTAGCCGACATTCAACAAACAATGGCCTGGAAAAATGGTCTTTTCATATTCCGTGATCTGAATATTACTGAAGTTATGAAACAAGTGGCTCGTTGGTACGATGTTGACATAGAGTATCGTGACGAGGATGTTAAAACCAATGAATTTGGGGGTACTATATCCAAATACAAAAATATAAATGAGTTGCTGGATGTAATGGTGCTTACCCGCTCCATTCACTATAGGATAGAAGGAAGGAGGGTAATCATTATGAAGTAAACTTTCCTTACTGATAATAATGTTTACCTGTTTGTTTATAACCAGGAGCGTTCGCACCGCCCCTGGTATAAAGCTTTGAACAGCTGTCAGGTATTCAAATAATGATCATATTTCTCACAACCAATTATTTAACCTAACATTCAAATGTATAAAAAATCTGCTGCAATAAGATGCAGGGAATTGCCCTGCATTGCACCTAAATTAGTTCTGATTATGAAACTGTCATTCTTTTTGTGTTTGGCTTCCATATTGCAGGTTAGTGCTGCAACGTCCTTCGCACAAAAGATCAGTCTTGACAAAAGCAACGCATCCCTGACCGAAACCCTTCAGGAAATTCACTTGCAAAGCGGTTTCAGTGTTTTTTACAATGCCAAAATGCTGAAAAAGGCAGTGCCTGTAAATGTGCATCTGCAAAACACTGATCTGGAAGAGGTACTGAAACAGTGCTTTAAGGACCAACCTTTTACTTATGTGCTGAATAACAACACTATAGTAGTTACACCGCGTACGGCTCAAATCCGCCAGGATATTGTGATCACAGGTTCGGTTAAAGATCAAAAGGGCTTACCATTACCAGGTGTTACCGTAAAAATAAAGGGCTCCAATACCGGTGCTCAAACTGATATAAACGGCAAATACAAAATATCTGTAAATGATAACAATTCGGTATTGGTGTTCAGTTTTGTAGGCTTTAACTCTCAAGAGATTGCCGTTGGCAACCAAACCCAGGTTGATGTAGTGCTTAAAGAACAAACCTCTGCCCTGAATGAGATTGTGGTAGTGGGTTATGGTACTCAGAAAAAGGTAAACCTTACCGGCGCGGTATCATCAGTTACCGGAGAGTCACTAAACAAACGCCCGGTAGTAAATCCTGCATCTATGCTGGAGGGGTTAGCATCTGGTGTTCAGGTAAATACCGGATCAGGTGAACCAGGTAACGAGAGTGTATCTATCCGTATCCGTGGTAACAGCACATTCAGCGGCGCGGGTTCAGACCCACTAGTATTGATTGACGGAGTTCCGGGCAACTTTAGCGATCTAAACCCTACAGATATAGAAAATGTATCTATACTGAAAGACGCGGCTTCTGCATCAATATATGGTTCAAGGGCTGCTAATGGCGTTGTATTGGTTACTACCAAACAAGGTAAAGCCGGGCAAATGTCTGTAACTTATGATGGCAATGTAGGGATCCATAGCGCTACTAAAATGTTTGATCTGGTAACCAACTCAGCACAGTATATGGAGTTGTTTAATCAGGCACGTATCAATAATGGTACTACAGATCCTTCTTCACTTTACCCGCAGGATCAGATTGATCTTTATCGTAACAGTACAGATAAGCTTCATTATCCCAATACCGATTGGTTAAGCTTGATATTCAGAACCGCGCCTACTCAAAATCATAATTTAACAATTAGCGGTGGAAATGAAAAAACAACCTACAACGTATCATTAGGTTATATTAATCAAGATGGTATTGAAAGAGGGTTTGATTATAAGCGATATAATGCGCGTATCAATTTAACTTCAAAAATTAATGATCATATTAAATTTGGTACTAACGTATTGTTAAAATCTGGTACAAGGGATGCTGTAGCGGGGCCGCCTTCTTCACCAAGCCAGTGGGATGGTTCATCAATGGATCTTTTTCTTTCGGCCATGTCACAGGCACCTACTTACAGCCCTTATTTGGCTGACGGCAGCGGACGTTATACTTATAAAGCTTATGACTTTGAGTACAACAATAAAAATCCGGTAGCTGTTTTGAATTCAAACTTTCAACGGATTACAAATGACTATGCTGTAAACGCGCAAGGATGGTTTGAGGTTCAATTCAATAAGGATTTTTCATGGTATACCAAAGGTGCCGTAAACTTTAACATGGATAAGTATAAGGATTTTAGAGGATCTTTTGATGAATATAACTTCAAGACTAATCAGTTTCAAAATACGGTGGACCTTGGCTTGGGTTTATACGAACAGGACCAACAAACTGTTTATACCAATTTATTTAGCTACTTAAACTACGCTCATGATTTTCATGGACATAATTTTAAAGCGCAATTTGGTTACAGCATTGAGCAAAGTAAGTATCAGTATTTACAAGGATATCGTAAAAACTTCCCTGTATTTGATTTGCAGGAACTAAACGCGGGTGGTTCAGATATTCAAAATGCTAATGGTACATCTAACCAATGGGCCTTAATGTCATACTTTGGTCGTTTAAACTATGATTATAAAGGCCGTTACCTGTTAGAAGCTAACATTCGTGATGACGGTAGCTCAAAATTTGACGGTAAAAACAAATGGGGGGTATTCCCATCTTTTTCAACGGGTTGGAGAGCCACAGAAGAACCATTTGTAAAAGCCATGAATTTAAAATGGCTGAATAACTTTAAGCTTAGGGGATCATGGGGACAATTAGGTAATCAAAATATCGGCAATTACCCTTATCAAGCCTTACTAAATATTACAGATAGCTACTCTTTTGATAATTCAAACCTTACTACAGGTGTGGCACAGGTAAATCTAAACAATCCGATCATTAAATGGGAAACGACCACAATGACTGATATTGGTTTAGATTTAACCATTTTCAACAACTTTAATTTAACAGCTGATTGGTATAATAAAACAACGTCTGATATTTTAAGATATGCCCAGGTTACAGGTGTTGTAGGTTTAGGTTCTCCCATTATTAATGATGGTATAATGAACAACCGTGGTATTGAGCTTGGCTTGTCATACAACAATGTTGTACGCGATGGTGCTTTAGATGGCTTTGCTTACAACCTTGGTGTAAATCTTGATCATAATCGTAATAAACTGGTAAAATTTGGCCAGCAGGAAATTGGCAATAATACCATTAATCAAAATGGACAGCCCTGGAATTCTTTTTATATGCTGCAAGTGGTTGGCATTTTCCAATCTGCAGAAGAGGTAGCTAATTCGCCAAAGCAGTTTTCTGATTCAACTTTGCCAGGCGACTTAAAATATAAAGATGTTAATGGCGATGGTAAAGTTGATCAAAATGACCGTACTATTATCAGTGGAGTTTACCCTAAACTGAATTATTCATTTAACCTTGGTGCAAGCTTTAAAGGTTTTGATTTTTCGGCTATGTTCCAGGGTGTTTACGGAGTTAAATCATATGTATCTGGTTGGGGAGTACTGCCATTTGTTCAAGGTGCTTCGCCAACTAAAGATTGGCTAAATGCCTGGACCCCGGAGCATCCATCAACCACTATGCCCCGTATTTATTTTGGACAGGGAGCACCTGATAAAATTAATCGTGCATCTACTTTCTTCCTGCAGGATGCTTCCTATTTAAGGCTTAAAAACTTAGTGCTTGGTTACACTATACCGGCGCAAGTCACTAAAAAAATAGGTATCAACAGGTTGAGGGTTTATTTTGCCGGCGATAATTTATTCACCATAACTAAATTCAAAGGACTTGACCCTGAACGTTATGGCAGCGGAGATTTAGTACAATATCCGCAAAATAAAATATACTCTTTTGGTGTAAATGTTTCTTTTTAATTAGACCACATGAAAAATCGTATTATAACAACCACTATATTGATCATGTCGCTGTTTTTAGGGGCATGCAAAAAAACGCTTGATCTTAACCCTCCGGATCAGATAGCCACTTCAACCTTCTATAAATCAAAGGCTGACTTTGACGAGGCGCTGGCTGCAATTTATGCTACGTTACAGCCCGAAGAGTTTGCGGTAGGTATAGGCTTTAGAGATTGCTTTACCGATAACGGCTATAATCAATTTAATTCGGGTAATTCTAAGGATTTTGTACAAGGTAACTTTAATCCAACAACAGGGGGATATGTAACTGCTATTTATAATGATAGTTATAAAGGTATTGCCCGGATAAATTCATTTTTGCAAAATCTGACAAACTATAAGAACAGTGATATAGGTGATGCTCAACGTAAAGTATATGAAGGTGAAGTAAGATTTATCCGTGCTTTCTTTTATTTTCAGCTATATAGTATTTATGGAGATGTGCCCCTGGTGCTAAAACCTCTTGATCTGAGTAATCAAAAACAACCTAAAGTGCCAGCCGCTCAGATACTAACCCAAATTACTACCGATTTGGATTACAGCATAGCCAATTTGAATACTGCAGCGTACTATGCAAATGGTGGGCATGCGGCGGCTTCATCGGCAAAGGCTTTAAAAGCAAGAGTATTAATGTTTGCCGCTTTTGGTAACAACGGAACACCCGATCTGGCTATGCTGACACAGGTTCGTGATTTATGTCTTGACATTATGGGCCAGTATAAGTTGAGCGCTAATTTTGAAGATATTTTCAGGGATGCTACACAAAAAAATAATACGGAAATTATCTTCTCTATCAATTTTTTAGCTCCTAATAATACTACTCAATGGGATTTATATTATGGTGAGTATGATGCCTGTGCACCTCTGCAAAATATGGTTGATGCGTTTGAATGTACAGATGGGTTGCCATACGGAACATCGCCCCTTACCGATACCAAAAATCAGTTTAAAAATCGCGATTCACGATTGGCTAAAACCGTATATGCAGATTCTGTGTATTTTGGTCCTGGAAAGGTTTACCATCCGGGAAACCTTAGACCAACCGGTTACGGAACTATCAAATTCCTGGAACCTAATAATATGCCATATGGCTTCTCGACCTTGAGTCAGCAGGATGCTGTAATTTTACGTTTGGGAGAGGTTATGCTGATGTATGCAGAAGCACAAAACGAAATTGCAGGGCCGGATGCTACAGTGTATAAAGCAATGACAGATCTTAGAGCTCGCGTAAATATGCCTCCTTATCCTGCAGGTTATACCAAAGACCAAATGCGTGAGCGCATACGCCATGAGCGCCGCATTGAACTTGCTTTTGAAGGCTTACGTCATTATGACCTGCTCAGATGGCATATAGCAGGTCCGGTTCTTAATGCCGTTAAAACCAGTGTGATTAATTATCACTTTGAAGATAAATTTTACCGCTGGCCGTTACCACAAATAGAAATTGATAAAAGTGGTGGAGTGTTAGTTCAAAATCCTAACTATAATTAATTTTCTTACTCCCCGGAATAATTATTTATAACAGTAAATGACTATCCTCTGCCATATTTGGTAGGGGATAGTTGTTTTTTTACACTGTCTGCAAAAGCTTAATATTTCCTCCCCGAAATCATTAGATAGCTGATTAATCAAATTTAAGCCTATGCTAATATCGTACAATGGCTTGCATAAATTATACAGCACATGATAGGTCATTACCAATAAATTTGCTTTTGATCGCTAACCAATTGTTCAGTGCTTGCACTGGTTGTAACAAATGATTTTTCCTGCAAAATTGTTTAAACCATTTAAATAGGGTTAGATGATACCAATTTATGACCCAAAATATTATATTAAAAGGAATAACCTGGAACCACAGCCGCGGCTTTGTGCCGATGGTAGCTACCGCGCAAAGGTTTGCTGAATTGAATCCGAATGTAACCATAACCTGGGAAAAACGTTCATTGCAACAATTTGCAGATCTTTCAATACAGCAATTGGCTGATCGTTACGATCTGTTGGTAATTGATCATCCCTGGGCGGGTTTTGCAGCAAAAACAAATTCCATACTACCCTTTGATAAATACCTGTCAAAAGCGTATCTGGATGATCAGCAAAGCAATACTGTTGGGCACTCCTATGAAAGTTATGCCTATAACGGGCACCTTTGGGCACTTGCTATTGATGCGGCTACACCTGTAGCTTCCAGTCGACCGGATCTGTTTCAAAAGCATGGTTTATCATTACCTAAAACTTACGCCGATCTTTTGATATTGGCCCAAAAAGGCCTTATTGCTTTCCCGGCCATTCCTATAGATGCGTTGATGACTTTTTATACTTTTTGCTGTTCTCTTAATGAAGATCCCTGCCAACAGGAAGACAAAGTAATCAGTGAAGCCACAGGCACAAAAGCACTGCAACTATATCGGAAATTGGCTTTACATATCGATAAAGCTTGCTTTGATCGTAATCCTATTCAAACCTATGAGGCTATGACACAGGGTGATGATATAGCTTATTGTCCCTTTGCTTATGGTTACTCCAATTATTCGCGCAATGGTTATGCACGCAGGCTGCTTCATTTTCATGATATGATCACCTTAGGTGGATCAACGAATCTACGCAGTTCACTTGGAGGTACTGGCTTAGCTGTTTCGGCCGCTTGCCAGCATATAAATGTGGCCATGCGATATGCTGAATATGTAGCCTCAGCAGCATGTCAACAGGGTTTATATATTGATAATGGTGGTCAGCCAGGTCATTTAAGTGCCTGGACAAATGCCGAAAATAATACCAAAACGCACAATTATTTCAGTAATACTTTACCTGCATTGCAAAGAGCGTATTTGCGCCCGCGTTACTTTGGGCATATGTTTTTCCAGGATCACGCCGGCGATATAGTTAGAAATTATTTGATGAATGGCGGCAATGAATTACAGGTTTTAGATGAGTTGAATAATTTATACCAGCAATCAAAACAAAAAGTACAAGCCTTATGAAACCGTTAGAAGGCTTATTAGTGTTGGAATTTGCCCAATTTATGGCAGCGCCAACTGCCGGTTTAAGATTGGCCGATCTTGGCGCGCGCGTTATTAAAATAGAACGCCCGGTTAAGGGGGAAGCGGGTCGGCAAATTGCTATCCGCAACTTGTTCGTTAATGGCGATAGTTTGGTTTTTCATACCATCAACCGTAATAAAGAATCTTATGCTGCTGATCTGAAAGATGCCGCAGATTTGGAGCGGGTAAAAAAGCTTATTGCACAAGCGGATGTGCTTACGCATAACTTTCGTCCGGGTGTAATGGAGAAAATAGGATTGGATTATGAGTCTGTAAAAGTAATTAATCCACGCATCATTTATGGAATAGTAACAGGCTATGGCAGTAAAGGTCCCTGGGCATTAAGGCCAGGGCAAGATCTGCTGATCCAATCTCTATCCGGTTTAGCGTATCTGTCTGGTTCTAAAGATAATGGGCCGGTTCCATTTGGTTTAGCCACTGCTGATATGATATGCGGCGCCCACTTTGTGCAGGGAATATTGGCTGCATTAATTAAGCGCGCCAAAACCAATAAAAGTGTATTGGTTGAAGTGAGCCTGCTGGAATCGGTACTCGATATGCAGTTTGAAGTAATCACCACCTATTTGAACGATGGCGGTAAACTACCACAACGCAGTGCTATAGAGGGCAACGGCCACCCTTACTTAAGTGCCCCTTACGGAATATATGAAACGGCCGATAGTTACTTGTCTTTAGCTATGGGGGATCTGCAAAAAATAGGAGAGGCTTTAATTTGTGATTTGTCTGCGTACCCTGATAAAACATCATGGTTTGATAAAAGAGATGAAATAATGCTTTTGTTGGGTGCACAAATTAAAAGTAAAACAACCAATCAATGGCTTGCAATATTAGAAGCTGAAGGTATCTGGTGCGCAGAGGTATTAACGTATGCCGAGGTTTTACAGCATGAAGGTTATCTCTCACAAGGCATCACGCAAGAAGTTATTTTACCCGATGGCAATAGCCTAAGCACAACGCGTTGCCCCATTCGTATTAATGGCGAACGGCTATATTCGCCTGTAGCCGCCCCGAGGCCAGGTGCGCAAACAGAAATTATTAATCAACAATATCATTTAATATGAAGCCGCTTGATGATTATCTTATTGTGGATTTCAGCCAGTTTTTGTCCGGGCCTTCGGCCAGCTTAAAACTGGCCGATATGGGTGCGCGTGTGATTAAAATAGAAAAGCCCGGAACCGGTGATATCTGCCGGCATCTGTATACTTCCAATGTGATCATGAACGGCGAATCATCGGTATTTCATGCTATTAACCGTAATAAGGAGAGTTTTGCTGCTGATATCAAGAACGAGACCGATAGAGAGCAAATATGGAACCTGATAAAGCAGGCAGACGTAGTAATGCACAATTTCAGGCCGGGTGTAATGGAACGGCTGGGATTTGATTATCAATGCGTAAAACAAATAAACCCATCAATAGTCTACGGTGAAATATCCGGTTATGGCGATACTGGCCCCTGGAAAGATAAACCTGGGCAGGATCTGCTGTTACAATCACTTACCGGCTTAACTTGGTTAAGCGGTAACGCGGGCGGCCCGGTACCTATGGGCTTATCTATTATTGATATGCTGGCCGGTAATCATTTAGCGCAGGGTATTTTAGCATGTCTGGTGCGTAAAAGTATTAATGGTGAAGGTGCTTTGGTTCAGGTAAGTATGCTTGAATCGGCAATGGATTTTCAGTTTGAGGCCATCACCACTTATTATTATGATGGCAAACTTCCTGAACGATCAGAGCGAAATAACGCACACGCTTATTTAGGTGCTCCTTACGGAATATATCAAACTGCTAATAGTTATATGGCCTTGGCAATGGGTTCTATCCCACAGTTAGGTACTTTATTAGGTTGTGACGCTTTGCTTGTTTATACTGATGTGGCAGAGGCTTTTCATAAGCGGGATGAGATCAAGGCAATACTTGCAAAACATCTGTTATCTCAAGCTACTGAATATTGGCTGGATATTTTGCTAAAGGCCGACATTTGGTGTGCTGAAGTCCTCAATTGGGAGGAACTCATGAAGCAAGACGGCTTTAAAGTATTGGATATGCTGCAGGAAGTACAAATGAGCGATGGTTATAAATACATCACTACACGCAGCCCAATCACTATTGATAGCGAACTATTGAAATCATCAAAAGGCTCGCCAAAATTGGGCGAAGACAATGATGCTATCATAAACCAATTATTAAATGAGCACCATGGCTAATATTAATACAATAAAAATAGCTGTTCGTAAGTTCGGCCCGTTTGAAAATGCTTTGCAAAAGCTATGGGATAGTTATTGTGCTGATTTTGGTTGTGAGTTGATAGCAGAAATGGTTCCAATGGATCTGGATGATCTGCATGAGGCAATATTAGGGAAACAAGGCTTGAAAAACGGCGACTGGGATATTGCACATTTGGTTACCGACTGGCTTTTGGAAGCGTGGAGCAGCGGTGCGGTAGAAGACGTGCGACCCTACATCGCCCAAAAAGCTCCGGAAGATTTTCCTGATGGATGGAGCGCATCGTTATTGGAGATGCAGCAATTTGGGGCATCAATTGTGGGGCTCCCTTTTCATGATGGCCCCGAATGCCTCATTTACCGCAAGGATCTTTTTGATGATCAGGAGGAGCAACAAAAATATCAGGAACAATTTGGTAAACCTTTAGCAGCGCCTCAAACCTGGGATGATTTTAAAAACATAGCACGGTTTTTTTACCGCCCGGATGATAATCTTTATGGGACAGTTTTTGCAGGCTTACCCGATGGGCATAATACCGTATTTGACTTTTGTTTACAACTATGGACCCGCGGCGGCGAACTAACTGATAAGAACGGGAAAGTAAATATAGATACCACAGCCGCAGTTGACGGACTTAACTTTTATCGTGATATGTTGCGTGATAAAACAGTGATTCATCCTGATACCATGCAATACGAATCGGTAAAAGCGGGAATGGCTTTTGCCAGGGGAGAAGCAGCCATGATGATCAATTGGTTTGGCTTCGCCTCCATGTGTGAAGTGATATCTGAATCAAAAGTAAAAGGGATGGTTGATATTGCACACATCCCTTGCATCGAAGGGAATAAAACAGCATCACTAAATGTTTACTGGTTGTACACCATTGGCTCTGGCAGTCAGCATAAAGATATAGCTTATGATTTTATTCGTTATGCTATCAATAAAAAGAATGATAGACTGTTAACTATGGAAGGTGGCATAGGTTGCCGCGTATCTACCTGGACCGACAACGAAGTGAACACCCTGATTCCATATTACAATAAATTGGAGCAATTGCATCAAAACGCACGTTCACTGCCGCAAAAAACAAACTGGGAAAAAATAGCAACTGTTATTGATGAGGTTGTTTTACAGGCTATTAATACCAATATCCCTACCGAACAATTACTGGCTGCTGCTCAACAAAAAATAAATACCATTGATAAAGTAACGCCCAATTATGCTGATACCTTATAAACCTATATTGCCATTAAAGCCCGTGCCTATTGTAATTATTGGAGCGGGCGGTATTGTTGGCGACGCGCATTTGCCAGCTTATCAAAAGGCAGGTTTTGAAGTTGCCGGTATTACCAACCGTACACGCCCAAAAGCCGAAAAACTGGCTGCTGATTGGAATATACCAAACGTGTTTGATAGTGTTGAAGAAGCTGTAGCTAATTCTGCACCTGACACGGTTTACGATATCACGATTATGCCAAATCAGTTTGTGGAGATATTAAACAAGTTGCCCGATGGGGCGGGCGTGCTCATACAAAAGCCTATGGGCGATTACTTTTGGCAAACCCAGGAAATATTGGCCGTTTGCCGACGTAAAAAACTGGTTGCCGCTATTAATTGCCAGCTGCGTTTTGCACCCTTTGTGAGTGCTGCCCGGTATTTAATTGAGCAGGGTTTTATAGGCGAATTGTATGATATGGAGGTGCGGGTGACACTGCAAACGCCTTGGGAGTTATTCCCCCATGTGATCATTCATCCAAGGCTGGAGATACAGTATCATAGTATTCACTACATCGACCTCATTCGCTCCTTTTTGGGCGACCCGCTTACAGTGATGGCTAAAACATTAAAACACCCGGCTAAAACGCTGTCGTCATCCCGATCCACCATTTTATTTGATTATGGCGATACCATGCACGCCGTGATCAATACCAATCATGATCATTCCTTTGGTTCGCATAATCAGGAAAGTTTTATTAAATGGGAAGGTACCAAAGGTGCCATTAAAGCCCGTATGGGCTTGTTGATGGATTATCCGCATGGGGTACCGGATAAATTTGAATATTGTATAGTTGAAGAGGGTAAAGATTTGGAATGGGTTGAGGTCAAGCTGGATGGTTCCTGGTTTCCGGACGCATTTATTGGCACTATGAGCAGTTTGATACGCTATAAAAATGGAGAGACGGATATATTGCCTACCAGCGTGGAAGATGTGGTAAAAACAATGGCGGTAGTAGAAAGCGCTTATATATCAAGCGATAATGGTGGTGTAGTAGTTGCAGATCAGTTTAATATATCATAACAACATTATAATATGTTTTTTAAATCGACATTTTTTGAAGAATATACCATTGGCGAAAAGCGCGTAACATTAGGACGTACCATTACCGAAACTGATTTTGTGGTGCATGCCGGCCATACCGGCGATTTCTTTCCGCATCACATGGATGCAGAGTGGTGTAAAACGCAACCATTTCAACAACGTATAGCACATGGCACCATGATATTCAGTATAGGTATCGGCCTTACCGCATCGGAGATCAACCCTGAAGCGCTTTCCAAAGGTTATGACAGGCTTCGCTTTATTAAGCCTGTTTTTATTGGAGACACCATACATTCAGAGGGTACCATAACCGTAAAAGAAGACTCTAAAAAACCGGAGTATGGCAACGTGACCGAACATGTGGAAATTATAAACCAACACGGTGAAATTGTACAGGTATGCGATCATATTTTACTCGTTAAAAAACAAGCCACTGCTTAAACCTAACCTATGCAGACCACTACAACAGCCGAGGTAATACCCGAAAGTACGTTAAGAGGTAAAACGCTTTTATTACCTTTTATACTGATATGCATCCTGTTTTTTTTATGGGGAATGGTGCATAATCTGGATGGGATACTGATACCGCATTTAAAAAAAGCCTGCCAACTGAATAACAGGCAATCGGCGCTGGTTGATACTGCTATCTTTTTAGCCTATTTCCTGATGGCAATACCTGCGGGGATATTGTTGAAACGGTTTGGTTATAAAAAGAGCATCATTATTGGTTTACTACTTGCTGCCATTGGCGCATCACTGTTTATTCCGGCAGCCAATATGTTGGCTTATAAAGGTTTTTTAGGGGCGTTGTTTATTATTGGTTGTGGTATTGCCATCCTCGAGACAGCCGCTAATCCCTATTCGGCAGTATTGGGTGGTCCTGCCGGTGCTACTACCCGGTTAAACCTTGCTGCATCATTTAATGGTTTTGCAGCAACCGTAGCGCCATTTATTGGTGGCATACTGATTCTTTCAGGAAAGGAGTATACGCCTGACCAATTAAAAAATATGTCGGTAACGGAACGTTCCTCTTATTTTTTACATGAGGCATCGGCTGTAAAAATGCCTTATGCGGTATTAGCTGGTGCCTTGGTGTTAGTGGCTATCGCATTTTACTTTACCCGTTTGCCAGAAATTAAGAACGTAGCTAAAGAGCCCGAGTCCGACGGTAGCTTTTTAGGTGCTTTAAAACACAGGCATTTGTTAATAGCGGTAATAGCTCAGTTTTTTTATGTGGGGGCTCAGGTTTGTGTTACCAGTTTCTTTATCAGAATGGCTAAGCAGGGTGCCGGTATAGATGAGAAAACGGCCAGTTATTACCTGGGTATTTATGGCCTTTTATTTATGTCGGGTCGGTTTGCAGGTACCGCGATATTGCAATATATAAAATCGCATAAACTACTGACTATTTATGCTGTGATTGCCGCATTGCTGTGTGGAGTAGCTATTTTGGGCCAGGGCGCTTATGTTGTTTATTGTTTGGGAGCCATTGGTTTTTTTATGTCTATCATGTTTCCTACCATTTTTGCATTAGGGATAGATGGCATCGGCGATGATACTAAATCTGGTTCGTCATGGCTTATTATGTCAATAGTAGGAGGGGCTGTGGTACCCTATGTTATGGCTACAGTGATAGATTTAAACGGAGACCGTATACAAATTGGGTATATAGTACCCCTGATATGCTTTTTATTTGTAGTATATTTTGGTATAAGTGGGTATAAGATCAGACGAAAACTGATCTGAAGGTTCTATTTATCAGATTTTGATATATAGTTTTTGTTTGTGCATCCAGTAAAGTATCAGCCACATTAAAAATAAGGTTAACGCGCCGCTCACGAGGGTTGCATAAGCCAGTCCGAATAGCTGATCATAGTGTTGACCCAAGTGCACATATAAATTGCTTTTAATATATTTTCTTAAACCACCATCGGCCATTACATAGGCAGCTATGGAGTTCATGCCAATAACTGTAAGGAAGAAAAATGGTCTTTTAAATTGTTTTATATCAACCAGCCAATAAAAGATAGCTAAAAAAATAAAGCATGTTCCACCGCTAAAAATTACCCACGCAGGCGTCCAGATCCTTTTAACTATAGGGTTAATATTGGTAAGATGTAATACTATGCCGACGAGTATAAGGCTTATTCCGGCTATGATAAAATATTTCAGTTTTACATTAGCTGGTTGAGTACTTTTTAAAACTCCGCCCGCCAAAAGTCCAAGGATCATAGTGCCCAAAGTAGGAATAAAACTAAGGGTAGAATACCCCCCATCGTTAAACAGAAAAGGCTGGGCTCGTGGGAATAAATTAAGAAACCAGCGATCTGTTGCCCAAGCCAGGTTGGTGTTCTTATTCCAATGGGCGGCAAAGCCATGCAGATTATGTTCCCAGTTTGGTGGCACACCTGTCGCTGTATAGTCAAAGCCGGCAGCCGGTAGGGGATATAGAGCAAATGCAAGCCAGTATCCCACTAAAATAATAATCAAGGCACTGAACTGAACTTTAGGCGAATAAAGCCCGAGGATCACCAGTAAAGTATACCCCATGCCTATTTGAGTAAGGGTATCTTCAAAAGTATAATTGGTTTGATCTGCTCCCAATGATCTTAGAAAAAAACCAAGCAGGATCAGGATCAACGAGCGGAATAAAGTGTGACCAAGTAATGAAGAAGCAGTTGCGCCTTTGTTTTTTCTGGAAGCAATAGAGAATGGAAGCACAACACCTACTAAAAAGGTAAAGGAAGGCTGGATCATGTCGTGGAGACTAAGCCATGTCCACTGTACATGTGTTTGGTTAAATGCTAAAACCTGCCAGAACTTACTGTCGGGGAGCGCTGCTGATACGCTTTGTAAAGATAACACTTCAGCCATCATCAAAAGCATGACAAAGCCCCGGTAAACATCTACGGAAGCTATTCTGCCGGCAGGTGCCTGGGAATTAGTCATTGCTTTTGATAAGGATGGTGTTGATGATGAAACGATACCCTTTTATATGATAGAGTATGTTTTGATTAAGTTTCATCATCTTAATTCAAAAATAATTAGTCCTCGTCCTTAGGTGCATCATCACCTAAATACAGGGTAAATGATGATTCTGAAGCATTATATGATTGCTTTAGCAGATCAATAGATGGCTCATCTTCAGTTTCAGATGGAATCCGCTCTTCGTCTAAACCATTTGAATGTATATCATCCTGGCTTCGTTGGTCATCTTTGTCAGCACCCTCTGAATCGTCAAGGGGGATCTGGTCTTCGGGGTTTATCATTATCTAAAAGTTATTGGGTTAATAAATTGTACTACTTTTAAAGTATAGTAATTTAAAAGTAGTACAATTTTAATAATTAAAGCAAAGCTTTATAAAAGATAATTTAATGCTGTAGCTATTACTTTACCAATGCCGGATCATATAATTTAGTATTCACCTTGTTTAATTGTTCAACCGGCATCTTGATCACTTTTCGATCATAGGTCATAAAGCCATTAACTTCACCTTCAACGTCAGTGGTTTGGGTATATACTGCGGCAGATAAACCTAATTTAATTAATTCCTGAAGCCTGTCGGTAAAAGAGCTGTATCTTTTAAACAGATCGTCGGCATTTTTAAAATTTTGATAGCCCCAGTTTTTATTGGCCTGCCAGGTATGGCCATCAACCGGCCAGCCTAAACCACCAAACTCACCTAAAACTACTGCCTGTGTTTTACCAAATATTTCCGGGCGAGGCATAGCTGGGTGAGGATAATTATGCAGATCTACAATATTGCCTGTTGCGTAAAAATTACCACCGCTAGCGCTGTTTACTAATCTCGACGGATCTTTTTTCACTGTCCATTCTGTGATCTCCACAGTTTTAAACTGGCCCCAGGCCTCATTGAATGGTGTCCATACCACAATGCATGGGTAATTATAAAGCGCGTTCATGATAGCATTCCACTCTTTTCGGTAATAGCCCTCTGATTCCGGCGTACGTTTCTGATCGGTAGCTTTATCCAGCACACCCGGGCGGTTTTCCCAATGGTTGCCCAGATCGCCACTTGGCATATCCTGCCATAGTAACATGCCATTTTTGTCGCAATAGGTATAGTATCTGGCGGGCTCTACCTTGATATGCTTACGGATCATGTTAAAGCCCATTGCTTTTAATTTGTCTATATCAAAGTTCATAGCTTCGTCAGTTGGTGGGGTGTACAAACCATCGGGCCACCAACCCTGATCAAGCGGGCCATACTCAAATACAAATTTATTGTTCAGCAACATGCGTTGTACACCATTGGCATCGGCACCCAGCGATATTTTGCGCATAGCAAAGTAACTCTTTACATCATCAACAACCTTATTGTTCCTGATCACAGCCACCTGCAGATCATAAAGAAAAGGATCTGTTGTTGACCATAATTTTTGATCTTTAATATCCAAAACTGCTGTGCCGTTTGCATCAATAGTTTTTTGATCAACCTGTGTTTTGCCATCCCAGGCAGTGATCTTTAACTGATCGCCTGGTTGAACATTGCTGATCTCGGCAGAGACAGTAAGCGTATGGTTGTCAATATTTGGAGTTTGTTTGGTAGCATCAATATGGGTTTTAGCCACACCTTCCAGCCAAACAGTTTGCCAAATACCGGTAACCGGTGTATACCAGATGCCTTCAGGCTTTTTAACCTGCTTGCCGCGTGGTTGCGGGCCATCATCTGTGGGATCCCAAACACTTACTTTTATTTCCTGGCGCGAACCTTTCAGGTATGGAGTTATATTAAAAGTAAAAGGATCAAAGCCACCTTCATGCACACCTACACTTTTACCATTAACAAAAACCTCGGTACGCCAGTCAACCGCGCCAAAGTGCAGCAGTACATCTTTCCCTTTTAATGTTTTGTTTAAGGTGATGCTGGTTTTGTACCACAGCATGCTATCCTTACCAACCGTTTTACCTACGCCGGATAATGCAGACTCTACGGCGAAGGGAACTAATATCTCACCTTCATATTTGGCCGGGCCTGCTGTTGATTTAGGTACGATGGCATAGCTCCACAAGCCATTTAAGTTTTGCCAATCGGGCCTTACCAATTGCGGCCTCGGATATTCCGGAAGCGGCGCTTTAGGATCAACCTTCTCTGCCCAGGGTGTAGTAATTTTATCTTTAATTAAATGCCAACCGGTTTGTTGCGCATTAACCGATACAGCAGCTAATAGTAGGAGGGATAAACAGAAGTTTGTTTTTTTCATAAAATAGTAAAATTGTTTTTTGTAAACAGGGCCGTACTAAGATACGGCCCTGTAAGCTTTTTAGTAGGTTAATTTTACCAATGGGGAAAATATCATATCCTCCACACCGGCTATTTTAATACCCACCCGTGCAAAAACATAGTTTTGGGAAGGG
Source organism: Mucilaginibacter sp. (assembly GCF_039207105.1). Lineage (GTDB taxonomy): Bacteria > Bacteroidota > Bacteroidia > Sphingobacteriales > Sphingobacteriaceae > Mucilaginibacter. Next base: position 30,780 of record NZ_JBCECK010000025.1, on the reverse strand, counting down.
GATATACCGGGAATGTTTACACTCATGGTGATATTGCTGAGGCTGGTAATGGCCGAACCTGCAAGATCAGTTGCGGCAATATTATCTCCACCCGATACAAATTGGGTTTTATTAATATATAGGCTCACCCTTTCAATATCCTTTGCATTAGTGTCGGTTATTATTTTATCTATATTGAAGGTTGCATTCACTTTGCTGCTGGCAGCAGTAAGGTTGGCATTCCTGATCATATAGAAAGGTGTTACTTCAACGTCCATTGTTTGGTCGCCTGTAAGGGCAATAGCTACGGTATCACGTTTACCCGGTGCCACCTCTTTCCATAAAAAAGGGCCTTGATTAGGTGGGATGGTGAATTTATAATTACCCTTGAACAGAAGTGAAGAATAAGCACCATTCTGATCAAAGGTTTGGCTTATAGGGCCTGTTTTACCAAAGCCTGGTTGATAAAGTTCATAAGGAACCTGGTTGTATTCAACACCAATAGCTTCGCCTTTATAAACCAGCTTGCCTGTAAGTTTTAGGGAAGGCGCATCGTAATTATCTTTTTTACAACCCGTGGTTGCAATCAAGAGCGCCAGTAGTATATGATGAAATTTTATTTTCATGATCGTAATTTTATAAGTAAAACCTATTGATTTGGTTGTTTAACAATTTTTGGATTGGCCGATAATACATCATTGCCAATTTGCGAGTAATAATTACCCAGCTGAAACCTGTTGGCACCCGTTACCGGCGATGGCAGTACTTCTTTGAACAGCCATTTTCCATTATTAGGGTTGCCCGGATTATAATATTTATATGGCCATAAACCATAAGGCTGTGTACTGCGTTTGTTGGCTTTGCCTATGTTGCTAACCAGATCGATAACGCTCATAGGTACACCATCCCAAACAGCGGTCGCCAGTCTCCAGCGTTTCATATCATAAAAGATATGGCCTTCAAAAGCAAGTTCTACACGGCGCTCATGAACAATTCTGTCAAAAGTAACATCAATAGGTGATAATGCTGTAGTTAAACCAGCGCGTGATCGTACCTGATTCAGATAACCTGCGGCAACAGGTACCTGGCCAAGTTCAAAAGCGGCTTCGGCAGCGTTTAATAATACTTCGGCATAACGGTAACGGATAAACGCTACATCACTGCCACGACCACGGCGACCAGAACCTACGGCCGGGTCAAGATATTTGCGGATATAAAAACCTGTTTGCGTGCGGAATTCCTGACCATTAATAACGCCATCTTTACCTGTAACCTGTACAGGAGTGGTAGTTCCAGGTAGGGGCTTTAACTGGCCGGCGTCGCCACTGGTTAGTATGCTGCCATCAGCTAATTGATAACCAGCCCAAACATCTGTCCTTTTTCCTTTAAATGAGCCATTGGGTAAAAGTATTGTTCCCGCAAGCCTTGCATCACGGCCTGCAAAAATATCAAGCTGATCTGTATAATAAATAGGATTGCCTGATGCATCTTTAGTAGCTAATGGCGCATAGGTATTATCCAGTTTTTCAAATGCTTCAACCAGGTTTAATGATGGGTTTAAACGGCCTGCATCCAAACCCTCGTCTGAAATGGAAAAGGGTTGATTGTTAGTAGTAAAAGGATGTACTTTACCAGAGTTAACCTTAAAGTCTTCTACAAATATAGCTTCCTGGTTAACACTGCTTTTGTCAAGGAAAACAGCTGCAAAATTATCGGCCAGATCTGGTAATACTTTGTATAACTGGTAACTACCCGCACTGCCATTGATGATGGCCTGCGCTGCGGCTAACGCCTTAGTATAATAACCGTTGGCTAAACTTGAAGCTATACCTACTTCACCACCAGGCAAAGATACTTGCGGCGTATTGGATCCATATTTAGCGATAGAACCTGCATATAACGCTGCTCTTGCTTCCATAGCCAGTGCAGCACCTTTTGTTGCCCTTGATTTTTCATTAACATCATTTGGTAATTGGTCTTTAACGGCCTCTGCTTCGCTGATCACAAAATCATATAATTCAGATTCCTTAGCACGTGGCTTTTGTAGCGGTGTAACATTACCTGAATAATCATAGGCAAGTGGATCGGTGATCAATGGTACGCCACCCATACGTTTTACCATTTCAAAATAATAGTTAGCGCGCAAAAATCTGGCTTCGGCAATAAAGCGTGTTTTATCACCATCGCTAAGCTTAGTAGCGGCTGTAGCACGCTGAATGAACAAGTTAAGGTCACGGATGTAACCATAATCCCATATATACCATTCGTCGTATCCCCAACCGGTTCTTTGCACTATATATGAACTGCCATTTTCTGATGGAAAAGATTCGCTAAAGTCAGCAAAAGTAATCCATCCGGGTACTATATCATCTGTAGGAGCTAAAGGATATTCTTTTAGCGGATGGCCATCCAGACTTGAAAAGTCTCTTTGTCTATTATATAAATCGCCCAGGATAGATAAAACCAGAGCAGGGTCTGTAAAAGCCAGCTCGGTAGGCAGTACCTGCTTGGGTGGTACATCTAAAAATGCACTATCTTTTTTGCATGATCCTGCAACTAACAGGATTGCAAACATGCTTATTAATGATATTTTTTTCATTTGAATTTTAAACTTAAGGGATCAATTAAAAGGTTAGGTTAACGCCAAAGTTGAGTACCTTACTTTGCGGGAACTGAAGCCCGTTATCGTCAGAAACCTCGGGGTCAACTGAATAAGACCTGAGATTATCAAATGAAAACAAGTTGTAGGCATTAACATAAAATCTTGCTCTTTTTATTTTTACCCTGGTAAGCCATTGTGATGGTAATGAATAACCTAACTCGATGGTTCTGGCTCTCAGATATCTTACACTATGCAGCCAAAAGGTAGAGTTACGCTGACCATTGAGTTCATAGTCGCTATGGCCAAATCCGGGGTTAACACGGTTGGCAGGGTATTTACCAGCAATCCATGCACTATTCACATCAAATGGATCGGCCCTGTGCCACCTGTCTTCAAATATGCTATTGAGGTTACCGTTGTTTTGGAAAGCCCATCTTGACTCAAAGTTTTGAACCCAGGTATAACCTGCGCCGCCTGAAAAATCGGCATGGAAATCAAAACCTTTGTAGGCTGCGCCCAATGTAAAGCCGAAGTTGATGTTAGGTTGCTTGCCGCCTCCAAATCCGACAGGACGTTCGTCATATTGGTCAATTTTACCATCGCCGTTTTGATCCTTATACATCAGGTCGCCAGGGATTAGGCTTCGGTTGCCTTTACCGTCGTTATTGATTTTATAGTTATTGATCTGCTCCTGAGAAGTAAACTGACCAATTACCTCATAACCCCAGTCAATATGGGAATACCTGTTTTGCATAGAGTTGCGGTATTGATCCCACGAGTTGTAAAAAAGTGGGTTGTATTGCATCAGGTCTTTTGAGCGGGTATAAGAAAAGTTACCACCTACATTAAAGCTTACCTTGCCTATTTTGGTGTTATAGTTTAAGGCAATTTCCTCTCCGTATTGTGCATCGCTGTTAGCGTTTTCCTGCGGTAGGGAATAACCTATTTCTATTGGTACGATCACATCATTTTTAGTGCCCAGTAATCCGGTACGTTTGCGGTAAAAATAATCAACGGTACCAGTCAGCTTATTGTTCAGTAAGCTGAAATCCATACCAACGTCGGTAATTTTACTTTTTAACCAGGAAATGCGGTTGATGGGAATGCCTTTATCGCGGGATACCGTTATCGCATTGCCATCTAATATAGCGGTACCCTTGTTGTAATTATAACCAGGTAAGTATGCATATGCCGGAACAATTGGGTTGGCTGTATTGGCAGGGTCGCGGTCATCACCTAAAACACCGTATGATGCCCTGATCTTTAAATCGTTAAGCAGACTGTTTTCACCTAACAGGCTTTTCATAAAACTTTCCTGGGTAATTCTCCATCCGGCAGATACACCAGGGAAATAACCAACACGTTTATCAGGGGCAAACAGGTAAGAGGCATCTCTTCTGGCCGATGCTTCTAAGTAATATTTGTTATCATAGTTATAGTTTACACGTCCTATATAACCAATGCGGGCTTCTTTATCGTCGCTATCCTGGTATTGATCAGTCGTCGGGAAATAAATAAGTGGCAGGTTATTTGAAATTGGCGAAGCATGTATCCAGTTTCTTAAATGGTTTAGCTCTATACGTTCCGCAACGAAAGTTGCGCCGATAGTACTTTTACCAAATGAGTTATTGTAATTGATCTGGGCCTGCATGGTTTTGGCAAACTCTTTTTTCTGCTCACGCTCTCTCCAGGGGTTGGTACTACCTCCGGTTACATCATAAGTGTTGGTTGCAGGGCGGTAGGTATATGCTTCATAGGTATACTCCTGGTTATTTAATAAATAATCGGCTATATAATATGAGTATAGACCTTTTATAGCCAAACCCTTAACACCGGGGATTTGATATTCGGCATTAAAGTTTGTTTGCAGAACACGCCAGTCGCTATGATATAAGCCCGACAGATCTTTATTTAAAAATGCGTAGTTTGATTCCGTATGGCCAATGTCATTTAAATAAGCCGGGTTGTCATTAGCGTAAGGGCGCTCAAGCGGTGTATTTCTTAATACCGCGAATTTGGCCAGAAAATAATCATCGCCTCCCGGTACACCAGGGTTTTCGCGTGTTTCAATACGGCCGTTAATGTCCAGGCTCACTTTTAATCCATTTGCAACCTTCAGTGAAACGTTTGACTGAATATTAGAGCGGTTAAACTTATATTCTTTACCCAATTGCGAGCTTTGGAAAAGGTTAGTTGCTGATACATAATAGTTAACCCTGTCTGTACCGCCTGTAAAGTTAGCGTTAACAGAGTTTTGAGGTGCATTGTTGTTGCTTTTTAAAACATAATCGCGCCAGTTAAAGCTTTTGTAGCCCGGGTCAGTGCCTGCTTTATATTTTTCAAGCTCGGCAGGAGTGATGCTGGTTGATCCGTTGGAGTTTACCTCGGCCTCGGCACGGTATCGCATGTAGTCATACGAGTTGGTAAGTACATTAGGGAAGCGTGTCCAGTTTTGATAGCCTGAATAGGCATCAATATTAATACGGCTCTCGCCCGAGCCTTTTTTGGTAGTTACCACAACTACACCATTGGCGGCGCGTACACCATAAATAGCGGCAGAACCATCTTTCAATACCGTAATACTTTCCACATCATTGGGAGACAGGTTGTTGAACTGCCCTTCATCTTGTTGTATACCATCAATAACATATAAAGGCGAACCCATGTTTCGGATCTGGATGTTGGCGCTTGCTCCGGGGCGGCCCTCGGCCTGCCTGAACGTTACGCCCGGAATTTTACCTGCCAGGCCTGTGCTTACGGTAGCCCCGGCGTGTACCCGCTCCAGATCTTTACTGGTAACACTGGATATGGCACCTGTTATTGATTCACGTTTTTGCGTTCCATAACCGGTTACCACAATTTCCTGGAGTGATGAATTGTTTGATTTGAGCTTGACTGCAATAATCGCCCGCCCGTTAATAGGTACTTCCTGCGATGCAAAGCCAATGTAGCTCAGTAATAAAACGCCATTAGCATCGGGAACGCTCAAGCTGAATTTACCTTTTGCATCAGTTGTTGTACCGGCTTGTGTACCTTTTAACCTGATGGCTACACCAGTTAGCGCCTCGCCTGTGGTGTCAGATACTGTACCGCTTACCTGAAACTTGTTTTGGGCGAAAGCCGAAAGCGGGGTAAGCTGGTAAGCCAGAATGAAAAGGATGATAATGGTGAGTTTTTGGCCCCAAATGCAGGGGGGCCACTGCAGAGGGGAATAATCCCCCTGCCTTAGCAGTAAAATTTTTCTCATAAATGATTTATTAAATTGGTTAAGTGTGATTTAAAAATGTAGGATTGACAGATTTAAAATCACACGTAAAGAAAAAGTATTTTACTTATCGCTTATTAATCAAATCGTATCGATTATTAGTCAAAAAGTATCATTTTTTCTAATAGGGAAAATTGATTGCTCAAGAATTATAATCGATTTTATTTGATGACTCCCAAAAGCGAAGTCAAAAAATGCAGGATGGTAATTATTTAACAATACGATAACATTTGTAGCGTGCGACAACTTTATTACGTATTATAATTTTGTGGCGTTATAGTGAAAATTGATAATTGGGTTTGATGAACAAATTTGTTTTAATACATGGATCATGTCAGGGAAGTTGTGCTTGGTGGATGGTTAAGGAGAAACTGGAAAAGCAAAATAATGAAGTAATTAATATTGAATTACCCGGACATGGTAATACTGTAGGAAATGCAGCAGATTTGACCTTGGACTTTTATAGAGATTATGTAGCTGACATAATAACTAAAGCTCAAGATAATGTAATTCTTGTTGGTCATGGTTTTGGAGGAGTGGTTATATCGGCTGTTGCTGAATTAATTCCAGAAAAAATTAGCGTATTGGTTTATGTTGCTGCTTTGTTACCTGTTAGTGGTCAATCATTATTTGATCTTTGCATTGAGGATGAAGAATCCAAGTCAAATCCTAATATTATCGTGTCTGATGATAATTTAACTATAGGTTTTAGAAAAGAAGATATTCCGGCAATATTTCTTAATGATTGTTTAGATCATTATTCGTCATTTATGTCGAGTTATTGCCCTGAACCTTTTATTCCGTTGACTAATCCGGTGTTTCTTACAACTGAAAAGTTTGGAACAGTATCAAAGATATATATCTATGCGTTGCAGGATAATGTTGTTACTCTGCCTCTTCAAAAACAAATGGTTGCAGCAGCTGATATTGAAGAAACTTATTCTATAGATTGTGGGCATATGATTCAATTAGCTAATCCGGAAGAACTTACACGAATACTCATTAATGTAGCTTCAAAAGCGAAAGGGTCACAAATTGATATTCCAAAGAAGAAAAAATTCCTTGATTATTTTTTCAGGACTTCTTAGCATCATTTATCCCTACTGAGAAAAAACTCATAAATGGTTAATTAAATTGGTTAAGTGTGATTTAGAAATTTAGGATTGACAGATTTAAAATCCCACATAAAGAAAAAATATTTCCCGCTACTTATTAACCAAATCGTATCGATTATTATTCACAAGCATCAGTTTCCCTAATTAAAGAAAATTGATTGCTCAGGAATTATAGTGGATCGTATTGTAACTAAAACCAATGTTCATCAAGTATTTATCTTCTTTCATGTAAAAGAATATATAGGCCCTCGTACTTTCCTTTTCTTCGTGGTGTATTCCAATAATCAGTTAGAAAAAAAATGATAAATAAACACTTTCACCACGGACATGAGCATGCACACGATGCTAACAGTGACGGCATTGACCGCAGAGGTTTTTTAGAATGTATGGCCTGGGCTGGCACAGGCGTATTTTGGATGATGACCGGCGGTATTTTAAAATCATATGGTTTGAGCCATATGATTGACAGAAGTACCGGAGGCCTAAAATCAGGACTGGTAATACCAAAGTCTGATTTCAGCTTTGTGCAGATCAGCGATAGTCATATCGGTTTTAATAAAGCCGCCAATCCTGATGTGTTAGGCACACTACAGGCTACAATAGATAAGATCAATAATATGCCGTCGGCGCCATCATTTGTGCTGCACACCGGGGATCTCTCACACCTGGCCCAGGCAGAAGAATTTGACGCACTTGAGCAATCCTTAAAAAGCGTAAAGACCGAGAAGATATTTTATGTTCCCGGTGAGCATGATGTAACCGACAATGGAAAGCTTTACCTGGAACGTTTTGGTAAGGGAACAAAAGGCGATGGGTGGTATAGTTTTGACTCAAACGGCGTGCATTTTATTGGCTTAGTAAATGTAACCAACCACGTTGACGGCGGCTTAGGCTATTTAGGCCCAGATCAAATCAAATGGCTTGAAAACGATTTAAAACCCCTTACATCAAGTACACCCATTGTTGTGTTTGCACACATACCCATGTGGGCCATTTACCCACAGTGGGGATGGGGTACTGAAGATAGTGCCCAGGCTTTAATGTTGCTGAAACGTTTTGGGTCGGTGTCGGTATTGAATGGGCATATTCACCAAACTATTCAAAAGGTAGAGGGGAATATCACGTTCCATACTGCAAATTCAACTGCTTTTCCACAACCGGCACCTGGAGCGGCACCCTCTCCCGGCCCAATGAAAGTTCCGGCAGAAAAGCTTCGTTCCATGCTTGGCCTCACAAGTGTAAATTATCAGGAGCATGACCATACGCTCGCTGTGACCGATATACCATTAATAAAATCCGAATAATAAAGGGGTAAAGATGCTCTTGGACCTGGTAAGTTCAAAGCCTTAGTAAAAGGGGAGGGAGTCGCTTTAACCGGCGGCTCCTATTTTAATTAACAAATATGAAAACAATAACATTATTGGCACTTTTTGTGCTAACAAGCGCGGCAGCTATAGCGCAATATAAGCCCGTTGATAAAAAATCGACGGTAGATTTTACAATAAGTAATTTTGGTTTTGATGTAAAAGGATCATTTACCGGTATACAAGGTCTTATCAATTTTGATTCGCAAACACCTGGGAATAGCAGCATGGACATAACTATCGATGCCAATACCGTGAATACCGCCAATGATCTGAGGGATAAACATTTGAAAGACGAAGGGTATTTTGATGTTAAAAACTATCCTAACATTCACTTTCTGTCCTCAAAAATTACGGATGGGCATAAAACAGGTAGTTACCTGGTTACCGGAAAGCTTACCATAAAAGGTAAATCAAAAGATATTTCAATTCCTTTTACTGCTGAACAGCAAAATGAGGAATTTATTTTTAAAGGTTCGTTCAAAATAAACCGGAAGGATTTTGGAATTGGTGGCACAAGTACAATTTCAAATGAACTTGAAATATCGCTTAACGTTTATGCGGTTAAGGCCTGACTATTGGCAATATATGTTTTTACATCATTAATATTAATCGTTTTGAAGATCAATAAGAAGTTAGGCGTTATTGTATGTATTTTAACTACAGTAACTCTTGGTGTTGCGGCTACATCCTCAAAGCCTGCTGTTACGCATTACACTAATTTAAAAGTATTGCCGAAGGATATCTCGTCAAAAAAACTACAGGAAATCATGGTAGATGACTTTCAGGATGGATTGGGGGTTACCTGTAGTTTTTGCCATGCCAACGCTAAAGATGGCCACGGTCTTGATTTTGCCAGCGATGCCAAGCCCGAAAAAGAAATTTCACGTGCCATGATGCGTATGACTATTGGGATCAATAAAAAGTACTTTAAATTAAAACACCCGCTGATAGGAAGTGAAGCCCTTACAGTCACCTGCACAACCTGTCATAAAGGTGAAGCTTTTCCGGATGGTGCTGCGGGGCAGAAATAATTGTATTTTTATATAAAAAACTCAAATCAATTTGAAAAAGAGTTCAATCATATATCATTTGCTGTTTTGGCTGTTTGCTTATATATTCTGGGTGTTTGTATTCAGAAACAATACGCTGGTGCTTACGCATGCCATTACTATCCAGTTTTGTTATTTACTATTTATAGCTGCTAACTACTACTTTAACACGCTATACAATATTCCATATCTGCTCAATAAAAAGAAATATGTAAAATTTGGCGTGCTGTTTGTTATGGCGGTAGCTATAACAGCTTTGGTAAGGGTGCCGGTATCTATGTTAGTAACCCTTTACGTTTTTAAAGTTGCGGGTGCCCATTTCAATTATTTAGGAATTTTTTATGATTCATTCGTCAACATCCTGTTTTGGGTAGCCTTGATCCTGGCAGGTAAAATGATTGGTGAAAAAATCCGCTCAGAAATTTATATTGAAAAAATTGAAAAAGAAAAGGCGGCCAATGAGCTTAATTTTTTACGAGCGCAGTTTAATCCCCATTTCCTGTTTAATTCCATCAATTCCATTTATGGGCACATAGACAAGTCAAATAAGCCGGCCCGGGAAATGCTACTTAGTTTTTCTGAATTGCTACGTTATCAGCTCTACGAATGTAATGTAGAACAAATTGAACTGGATAGGGAACTTAATTATATCAAGAACTATATCGATCTTCAAAAAAGCCGTATAGATGAACGTATTCGGGTATCATTTTGTGACGCCCATATCGGTGGTAATTTAAAAATTGCCCCATTGCTGCTTATTACATTCATAGAAAATGCCTTCAAATATGTAGGCTTTAATGAAAGTCAAGATAACTACATTGATATCAGCTTAACCTATCAAAATGAGCATCTTATTTTTAAAATAATAAATACCAAAGATGCTTGTATTAGTCATGGAGAAAAATCGTCTGGATTGGGTATTGCGAACGCTAAAAGGCTATTGGCACTTTTGTATCCTGATAAACATCAATTACAGATTAATGATCAGAAAGAAATTTATGAGGTTACTTTAATATTAGCTGACGTATGAAATTAAAATGCCTGATTATTGACGATGAGCCTATAGCTCGCAAATTATTGCAGGAATATATAGAGGAAACCGATTTTTTAGAATTGGTGGGAGTTGCCGAAAACCCATTGAAAGCAGCAGGGCTAATCAATAGCATAGCTGTAGATCTGATTTTTTTGGATATTAACATGCCAAAAATGAGCGGACTTGAATTTTTAAGATCGGCACCTACTTTACCTATGGTGATCATGACCACCGCATACGGACAATATGCGCTTGACGGCTTTGAGCTGGCGGTGGTTGATTATCTTGTAAAGCCCTTTTCATTAGATCGATTTCTGAAAGCGTGCATGAAGGCTTTTGAACTTAAATCATTAAAGGAAGGTAAATCAAGCAATACAAAATCAGATACCCATCATTTTTTTGTTAAATGTGAAGGGCGGATTGAAAAAGTGATTTATGATGAATTGATTTATATAGAGGCGATGGCTAATTATGTAATCCTTCATACCATTAATGATAAAATGGTGGTTTACCTGACTATTAAAGGAATACTGGAAAAACTTCCGGCTAATCAATTTATGCAGGTACATAAAAGCTTCATAGTAAATACCAATAAAATAAATACCATTGAAGGAAATATGCTGCACCTGGGTAATACAAAGATCACAATGGGTTTAAGCTATGCTGATAGTGTAACTGATCGCGTTTTGAAGAACAGGTTTATTAAAAGATAGCGATCAAACTAATAAATTGTCTGGATTATTCAGTTCTCAAACTTTTTATTGGATTGACAACGGCAGCTTTTACTGATTCATAGCTAACGGTTAGCCATGCAATAACGATTACTGACACAGATGTAAAGAAAAATATGAACCAACTAACGTGAATATGATAGGCAAATTCTTGAAGCCATTTATTTACTAAAAACCAGGAAATAGGTATTGCTATACTTATAGCAATAAACATCAGTCTTGTAATACTGGCTGATAAAAGGTAAACCATATTAAATACCGAAGCCCCTAAAACCTTGCGCACACCGATCTCTTTGGTTCGCTGTTCTGCTGTAAAGGCAGATAAGCCGTACAAACCAAGGCAGGAAATGAAAATTCCAATAATAGCAAATAGTTTAAAAATGTTGCCCATTTGTTGTTCGCAGTGATAAATATCAGCAAGGTCCTGATCTACGAAACCAAAGCTGAACGGAAAAGCCGGGTTAAGTTCTTTACTTATTTTCTCTAAAGCATCAATAGTTTTACTGGTATTCCCTGGTGTAGTACGGATAACTACCGTGCCATTATAAGTAATCAACCTTAAAATCAACGGTTCTATAGTCGCTTGAACTGGTTTGAAATTAAAATCTTTTACCACTCCAATGATCTTTCCTTTCTTGTTACCTACAGTTAGTGGCATGCCTATCGCTGAAGTTACTTTTAAGCCCATAAGTTGAATCATTTTCTCATTGACTATGTAATCACTTGAATCTGTTATAACTCCCTCTTTAAAATCTCGCCCTGCCAGCAATTTAATCCCAAATACGTGGGTGAAATTCTCACTTATATTCGTTCCCGAAAACACGCTTTGTAAATTAGAAGCTTTGCCGTCCCATGTGGCGTCCAAACCGTTAGTCATGTTTACCGGCAATTTAGAAGTCATGGTAAAATCACTGGTGAGCGGGCTTTGCTTTAGCGCGGCCCTTAATTCCCACGGTTTGTTATACATATCCCCAACCATGTCCATGTACAACAGATTAGCCTTCTCAAAACCAGGGTTACGCTCCTTAATGAATTTCAGCTGTTGGTAAATAACCACCGTACCTATGAGCAATATGATAGAAATAGAAAATTGGATTACCACTAAAGTGCTCCGGAATACTAAATTACCGCCCGTTGATTTTACATTTCCTTTGAGTATCTTGACAAGATTAAAACCAGATAGAAAGAACGCAGGATAACTACCCGATATTAATCCCGTTAATATGGCGATGGTTAAAAGACTGATCCAAAGTTTCCCATCTGCTAAATTAATAATAAGTTGCTTACCGGATAACTGGTTGAATACCGGAAGGAATAAATAGACTATCCAAAACGCAAAAAACAAGGCCAGAAACGAAATTAATACCGACTCGCTTAAAAATTGAAAGATCAACTGCCCTCGCTGTGCACCGGATACTTTGCGTAAACCAATTTCCTTCGCCCTTCGTGCAGAACGCGCGGTAGCCAGATTCATGAAGTTGATACAGGCTACTACAAGTATCAAAATAGCAACAATAAAGAAGATTTTTACATATTGTGGATTACCGTGTCCGGGGAGATCTCTCCCTAATTCAGGGGCCAAGTGAATTTCGGTTAAGGGCTGTAAGTGGAATACAGCTTTTGCTTTGGGCAGGTGTTGGTGATATATCTGGGTAATTTGATTCTCCAGCTTTAGTATATTAGCTGGTGTCGGATCAAAGTTTTTATCTAACTGAACATAGGTATATACAGGGCTGGCCTCCCAAAGGGTTAAATTTCGCTTGAAATATTGATCTGAACGTGCTAAAGAGGATAGTGGTAATATGAAATCAAATTTTATTTGTGTATTATCCGGGATAGGTGCAAAGACACCGGTTACTACCATATTTTCGGTATTATCTGTTCTAAATACCCTGCCAATAGGGTTTTCATTGCCGAAGTATTTTGTTGCCATTGCCTGGGTTATTAAAATGCCATTGGGCTGCTTTAATGCTGTGGTCGGGTCTCCTTTGGCAAGCGGAAATGTAAACATTTCCAGGAAGCTCGGGTCTGCATAATGCACACGACCTTCTAAGATCTTTTTTTCGCCTGTCTGCAGTAGGACAGGATTGGAAAACCTATCTGTGCGGACAGCGTTTTTAACAGTTGGTATTTCCTCTTTTAAAACAGCAGCCATTGTCGCGGTACTTTGCGCAGTTTTTGAATCCTGCTCTTCTGATGTTATGCGATAAAGGCTCGATGCATTTTTATGGAACTTATCATAACTTAATTCATTTTGCACCCAAAGCAAAATCAGAATGCTTGATGCGAGGCCTATCGTTAAACCAGATATATTAAGAACGGAATAGGCTTTGTCCTTAATCAAATTCCTGTAAGCAAGTTTTACGTAAGTCTTAAACATAATGATGATGTTGTGTTTAAATTTAGGATAGCTTTTAAAGCTGATTTTTACTGTTACTTTTTAATATCATAATATACTGATTGTGTTCTGTTTGATAATAATATTGAAAATAAGAATAATAAATATGCCATAGATTCAATTTATTCTGTTACTGATAGTTGTATTTGTATAATATAATTAAACTGTTCGTTTTCGAACGTTTTGGTGTACGATATAGTGCTATTGGGGAATTACTTGAAACTAAACACTAAAACCTTTCAGCTGATTTTTGAAGGTGGGATTAAAAATTTATATTCGTTTCCGGATAAACCTGAAATAAGTTTTAATACCCCAATTTCAATATTTATATGAGAAGATTTTTAGTCGCTTTGTTTTTGTTAAACAGTTTTGTAATCCATGCTCAAATTAAGCCTTCTGGCATCTTAGTGAATGTTAAAAATGCTAATGCCAAAACTGCAAAAGGTGTTTCATTAGTAAGTGCCCAAAATAGTAGTAATCCCGTTCAACTGACTTTTCAAACACATACCTGTGTTGGTATAAATCGCGAAGACAATAAATGGCATGTTCTGCCCTTAAACGGAGCTTCCGGCAAAATCAGCGTGAATACAAATTTGTGGATATTGCCTCAGGATGCCCTTTCAAAAGATAACGCCTATCTGATCAAATTATCAGACCGCGACTCTGTTACGGCTACTATAGAAAATGACAGGATAACCGTAAATGTATATTCACCCAAATTTGAACTGCATACAGCGGAGGCCCGCCCTCATAGTGATTGTTTCAATAACCGTTATGCCATCAACATAGCAGGTGGCGATGCCCTGGCAAACACTTTAGCAGGTTTTTACTGGGGAACCATGTTGCAATCGGTAATCGAAAAAACAAAAGCTAAAAATTATCCTTATTCAAGCGGATACGTTATTAGTACATTAAACCCCAAGGCTTATGCAGGTTCGTATCCAGATGTTGATCATGAATTTCAAATAAAAGGAAGGCTTGCTTTTGGATCCGACCTTGACATTGATGTTGTGAAACGGATGATGGAGCTTCAGTTTAAATTGATGCAGGATGATCCTGAAGGATTGTTTCGTGATCCTTGTTCTGTTCAGCCCTCCGGCGAACGTGAATATCACATTCGCAGGAATAGTCAAAATAATAAGTCAAATGCCAATATGTTCCTGTTGACAGGCAATATGGAAATATTGGAAGAAGCTTTCCATTATTTTGAAGCTACCAAGGATTCTTCCTGGCTCAATAAAAACATCGATAATCTTGAAAAAGCCGCTGCGCTTACCATCGCCAATACCGACCAATATGGGCGTGTATGGTCTGATGTATATTATGAAGACCAGGTAATGAAGGATGGGAGGGAAACCATGTCGGGAGCATTGGCTGCCTATACCTTTCAATTATTAGCCCAAATGGAAAATATATTGAACAGGGGAGATCAGTCAGCTTATTATACCGAAATTTCAAAAAAGATTGCTACGCAATTGGTTCAGCCATTGCCTAAAGGATTTTGGGATGAGAAAGAGCAAAGGTTTGTTGATTGGGTAGACAGGAACGGTGTTAAGCATAACCATATACATTTGCTGGCAAACATTCTGCCTGTAATGTTTGGATATACCACAGAAACTCAAACCCAGGCGGTAGCAAAATTGGTGAATGCAAACCTTAACGAATTTCAAAGGTTCCCAAGTTTTATATCGGCAGATGTTGCCGCTTATAATAAATATGAAATTGGTGATGGCGGGCCTTATGATCTTTGCGCCGCCGGACGTTATTGGTGGTGGGATGCTTCATACTGGAAATGGAACAATAACAACGATATGCTTTATAAACAACTTAAAACTGTTGCAGCTGAAGCCGTTAAGGATTCTTATTACATGGGCGAAAGATATGACATGAATCATGTATATTATGTTGATAATAAGGATTGGCATGGTGCCGACATGTATTATGAGTATCCATGTGTTTATACATCGGTGCTTATTAATGATTTTTTAGGTATACAGCATGCTTTGGATGCCGATCTCCGCATTAAGCCAAGCCTTAATGAGTACGGAACAATTGAATTTACAAATCCACTATACAATATACGTTACACAATTACATCAAAAGGGTTCAAGTTAAAGAACTTAGCCAACAAGCCCCGGCGTTTTGCTGTCGATCTATCATCTGTTTTTAAAGACAAGCAGTTTCAACTCGTTACTAAATCAAAAAAGGAAGTTATTGCTTCAAACGCAATAGTCGAATTATCAGCAAACGGGGAAGCAAATTGGACTATAAATAATTAGCAGAATGTTTTAAAAAAGCAAAGAAGCCCCGTAGGTTCAACCTACGGGGCTTCATATTAATATTGAAGTTTATTAACTTTTAGCAGTGTTTTTATCATCAATATAAGCCTTTCCCCAATTATTCAGCGCGTCAAAAACGGTTTGCAGTGATTTGCCTAAATCAGTGAGTTCGTATTCAACTCTCGGCGGCACTTCCGGGTAAACTACCCTGGTAATTATACCATCCTGCTCCATTTCACGCAACTGCGCTGTTAGCGTTTTTTCAGAAATATCTTCCAATAAATTATTGATCAGGCAATAGCGTATCGGTTGTCCTTTGCTTATTACATCATATATCCTAAGCTTCCACTTACCGCTAATGGAAGCCAACGCCAGTTCCACCGCGCATTTGTCTGGATTATTTGCCCATTCCGATCTCAATGTCCTGTTATAAGCCATTTTTACAGTCGTTTTCTAATTGAAGCCTTATACTATTTTGTTCATTGCAAAGGTAAGTCAAAGTAGCCACGTTTTATTGTGTTCACAAATGTTAAAGTTTTGTAATATGTAAAATAATCAACATTTTCTTGATTCGGTAAAATGTTGATTATCAACAATACGAACCTGAATTTCAGTGACTGGTATTTGTGTAAGTTGTTGTTTTTTAATTAATTACGTATTTTATTTGTATGGACGAAAAGCGTTTTACGCAAATATTAACATGGAAAATATCACATTATTTGATCCCTGCGAATTGGGATCAAAACAGCTTAACAATCGTGTAGTTATGGCTCCTATGACCAGAACACGCACATCACCTGGTGATGTACCCAATGCTATGATGGCCCAATATTATGGACAACGTGCCAGCGCCGGCTTGATCATTACTGAGGCTATTGACGTAGCGCCGCACAGTAAAGGGTACCTCTGGACACCTGGTATTTATAACAGTGAGCAAGTGTCAGGATGGCAACTGGTTACTGAAGAGATACATCGCCACGGGGGGAAGGTATTCGCCCAGATATGGCATGTTGGGCGTATGGCACACACATCATTAATGCCAGATGGCGAAGTGCCGTGGGGTGTTACAGATGAGCAGGCGGTTGGATCGGATGTATTTGCCCATAACAGCGAAGGTAAGTTAACGTTTGTACGTGCAAGTAAACCCAGACAAATCAGTACGGAAGAGATTTCTGATCTGGTTAATGTTTTTAGAACCGCTTTTAAGAATGCACGTAAAGCGGGATTTGATGGGGTTGAACTTCATGCTGCAAATGGCTATCTGTTTGAGCAGTTTATGAATACTGTGCTTAATACCCGTGATGATCAATACGGTGGACAATCACTGGAAAACCGTACCCGCTTTTTGCTGGAAGTAGTTGATGTCGCGATAGAAGAGTTAGGGGCCGGAAGTATCGGATTAAGACTTTCTCCATTTGGGCACTACAACAGCATGCCTGATGATCCACACGGAGAAGAAACTTTTTTCTACCTATGTCATGAACTTCAAAAGCGGGGTGTTGGCTATATCCATTTACTTTATGAACTATTACCAAGCGGTAACATGGAGCAAGTTACTGAATTTAAAGAGCTGCATTTGCCAGATGATTTTGTGAAAAAATCACGGGAAGTTTTTAAAGGTGCTATCATTTGGTGTGGCAGCTTTACTAAAGAGAAAGCCCAAGCAGCTTTAGAAACTGGTTGGGTAGACATGATTGCCTTTGGCCGGCCATTTGTTGGTAATCCCGATCTGGTTGCCCGAATGAAAAATAACTGGCCACTTACCGTGGCCGACCGATCTACATATTATACCAGGAATGGAGAGATCGGTTATATAGACTTTCCAAATTATCAAATCTCTTAAACAGAGCCCCAAAATAAAATAATAGCAATATAGAATAGTTGGTTATAAATAAAACCAGCATTATTTATTCAATATCGATTTATGAAGCCCGTTGTTACAATACTAACAACGGGTTTCATCGTTTTTTGCAGCTTTAGGTATCTTGCTAAGTAAAGATTTAACAGATACTGATCATGAAGTGCAACAAATGAGCGAGATTTGTGTTGAACTGTGCTTAACCTTATGCTTTCAATGAAAATAGCCACACTTGCCCTTTCCTTAACTTTTATAACCGCCATTGCCAAGTCGCAGCCATTCAAATTAAAATCCATAGGTGGGAACAAGCCATTTGCGCTTGCTATATATGCTGGTACAGAAGGTAAAGGAGCGTTCACACAGTACGAAGGTCAAAATGGAATTATTCAATTAAAAATAAGCAAATACACCCAAAACACGCGGCGTACTATCTATATATGGAATGAAATTATAGGAGGAAAAGTAACAGGCAACTATGGCCTTACTGAAGAAAAAGGATCAATTACTCAAGCTTGGTATTTACGGAATAAGGATGGTAAGCGTTTCCCGCTTGAGTCAACAAGTGATGATCAGGATACGCTTAGCGGTGATGACAGATATCTATTATATGGAGCGCTAATTTCTTTCAGTCATTCTAATAATGATCAGCTGAGTATCAAATATGCCGACGGGCAGGAAAAAATTATACAATT
Organism: Mucilaginibacter sp.; assembly: GCF_039207105.1. Taxonomy (GTDB): domain Bacteria; phylum Bacteroidota; class Bacteroidia; order Sphingobacteriales; family Sphingobacteriaceae; genus Mucilaginibacter. The sequence continues at coordinate 12,412 of NZ_JBCECK010000025.1, read as the reverse complement.
ACCGGGCTTTGATAACCCCAACTATCAGCGAGAGAGCATTATTGCCGATTATAATTTTGATGGCTATGATGATATTGCATTTTCTATCCCTGATGCGGGCATGGGAGTTTATCATACATTTAGCATTCTGCTTTATAATTCCGGGACAAAGCGGTTCGAAGAATTAAAAGATCCGGATTATGCTCATTCCAATTGCTCAGACCTTTGTGACGTTACTATAGATGCTAAGCATAAATTACTTTTAACATCCTGCCGAGGAGGCGCGGCATGGTGGCAGGATGTATACCGCTTTAAAGGTTGGAATAAATTGGTTTGGTTAAGATCAAGCAAACTAACAAATTAAAAAGCTTCCTCCGAGTCTTTTACCTGTAATCTATTGGTAATGAAAATTATTCAACACTGTTTATATAGATTTAATAGTAAATTCTACACCACAAAATTATTTACGTAGATTTAGCGCTTTCTATTCAAATCTTGCCTATAACATGAATAAGGGACTAAGACTCCTTTTTTTTGGTAATTATTTTGTTGGTTTTTTAGCAATCGCCTTTAATCTGGAGGCCAGTGCTCAGTTACGCATGCCGCATAATTCATTACTATATTATGCCTTATTGTTCATGCTCCCCATAATTTATTACACTTATGCTTACCAACATCAATCTATTGATCAGTCAAAAGCTGATCCGAGAAGTCGTTGGTATGCTAAAAACCGGAAATTCGTACAGTACAGCCAAGCTGTTATGCTCTGTTTATCGGTAGCTATTTCTGTAGTACTATTTGTAGCCTATGATGACCATATTCTGCATCTTCCGCTGATTTACTGGATATTTTTCGCTATTATTTTAATCACTGCTACTTTGTATTATGGGTTGTTACCTGGTGGTTTAAGTTTAAGAAATGTAGGTTGGCTTAAAGCCTTTGTAATTGGGTTTGTGTGGGCGTGTTGTGCCAATCTTGCTCCTATGGTAATGACGCATATAGAAACCGGTAACGCTTATCCAGATTCAATTCTTTGGCTGTTTCTATTCATTAAAAACTGGATGTTTTGTACCGTGAACGCTATAATATTTGACATCAAGGATTATCCAACAGATGCCAATAAACAACTAAAAACCTTTGTCGTTCGGTTTGGACTTAGGCAAACTATATTTTTTATTTTAATACCGCTCTTGAGTGTGGGGTTGTTATCACTCATATGTTTTACACTCTATAGAGGATTGTTGCCGATCCAGATACTAATCAATTGTGTTCCGTTTTTGTTTATGTTGTATGTAGTTTACACCATGCGTAAAAGGCACAGTCTTGTTTATTATCTTATCCTGATTGATGGCGCATTACTTGTAAAAGCTATTTGCGGAATTGTGGCCATGACCTTCGCGGCGTAATTATCTCTGATGAATACCAAAAATTCTACAGACTTATAAGCATTAACCAATTGGTTAAAATATTTGGTTAGATTAAAAAAACATCTTACTTTTGCTTTATAATGTCGAAAAAAGTTATACCAGCGGATTCTACAACAGAGGAAAAGATTAAAGAAGCGGGGAGGAAGGTATTTATTCGTAAAGGATATGCTGGAACAACTACACGTGAAATTGCAGATGAAGCTGGACTTACACATGCTTTAGTCAATTACTATTTCCGTAGTAAGGATAAGTTATTTGATATTGTAACGCAGGAGCAGGTTGCCGCCTTTTTTGGGAAAATTTATCCGATTGTTAATAATGAGGATACGAATCTTGACGAAAAAGTGAAAGGACTGATCAATTACTATACAGAAATACTAATTGAAGAACCGGGAATGGTATTCTTTATTTCAAGTGAAATGCAAAACCGCCCGGAAAGGATCGCCAAAAATATGGAAGATAATCAAGGCTTGGCCAAGGCTGTGATTGCACGGCAGTTGCATGAGGCGAGACCAGATATTCATCCTATGCAATTAATGATGTGCATTTTAGGAATGATCATTTTTCCATATATATCAAGAGGCGTTTTTCAGAGATCAATGGGTATTTCAGAAAATGATATTATCAAAATGTTAAAGGAACGGGCCGAATTTTTACCCGCTTTAATAAAAGCAATGTTATCTAATTAATTTTTTTTGGCTTAATTTTATCCAATTGGTTAAACCTATTGGATAGTTATAATATACTGTTAATCAATATTAAAAATTACAACTATGTGGGTATTACAATTTCTTTTTATCGCAACCATCTTGAGTATTATTAATTGCTTCCAATTTGCGGCGGGCATACTTGCAAAACAAACAGGGCATAGCTTTTGGCGCTGGTATTGGATCTCGCAGTTTTTGCCGATCATTTCCATGATCATTCTAATTGCTTTATGGAAGAAGGATGAACAGCCTAAAATTACCGAAACCCACCATTAATTGGGCTCCTGAAGCTTAGATTAAATATTTTCAAATGGCAGTGAATTATAAAACACAAGAAGAAAAAGTTGAACAGCGATTAACCGGTGTACTATCTAAGAAAGCCGGTGGGTTTGTATTATGTAGTTTTAGCCATGCCGAAGACCTTTTATTTGGAATTGATGCACTCAAATCGTTCAATATCCCGATTTATGAGGTGCATTCGCCAACTTACATAGATGCACTAAAAACCAGGCTAGAGCTCAAAAAGCTTAATACCGGGCAGATCGCTTTGAAATATGGGTGTTTTGGGGGAGCTTCTATCACTTCAATCATATTTTATGCAGCAGGTCATAATTGGGGTGCCCCTGCAACAGTAAGAGATTATTTAGGAATGGGACTGCAGGTGTTCTTTTTAGTTTTTGCAATTGTCTTTGCTTCCTGGCTTACTATGAACAAGCCACCGGAAATTGTAAAACTTCCATCGAATGATACTCGGTTTTTAATAGTCATTAAAACAAGAAATATTATCGCAGATGAAGGTGTCGCCAGTTTCTTGCAGTACAGCGGCTCTGTAGAGATCACTCAAGCTGTAAAGAAGATGCTGTTAAGCTAAAGATCATTTATTAAATCATAAAAGTCAATTCTATAAACAATAAACTACTATTCATGATAACGTCAAGTTCATTCGACAAAAGATTTGAGTTCAAAGGCAAGGCTAAAATATGGAGCATTGTTTTGATAGGTGTCGGTATATTGGGGGTATCGTACGGTTTCCTGACGGGTAACGAGGAGCGTACATTTTCCAATCTGTTACTAAATGCCTATTATTTTGTATGTATTTGCCTATGTGGTATTTGCATTACGGCTATTTCATATGTTGCTAAGGCAGGGTGGTCGGCGTCTATATTGCGTATACCACAAGCACTGGCAAAAAGTTTACCAGTAGCAGGGGTAGTATTATTTATAGTGATCTGTTCTGGAATCTATTTCACGCACGCCGGGCAAAACGAGGAAGGCAAGCAAACGGTAGTTTCGTATCTCTACAAAGGCTGGACACTCAAAGGGGTTACAATTCCAGGAAATCCAAATTATAACAGTGTCATTGCAAAAAAATCAGGTTATCTGAATATTCCGTTTTTCTTGATCCGGATCTTCCTTTGCCTAACGGTATACAGTTTGATAGGTAGACGACTGAGAAAACAATCTATAAATGAAGACCTAATAGGAGGCACAACCAACTACAAAAAAAGCTTTTCTACTTCTGCCGCCTTTTTGGCCATATTCATGTTTACTGTTCCACTCTTTGTGTTTGATGTTATTATGTCTTTAGAGCCGGAATGGTTCTCTACCTTGTTTGCATGGTACAATGTTTTAGGGCTATTAGTAAGTGGATTTATAGTTGTTTCATTGATTGCCATCTATCTTAAAGAGGCTGGTTATATGGAATGGTTCACTGTGGAGCATCTGCATACTTTAGGCGTAATTGTTTTCGGTTTTTCCATATTCTGGTGTTACTTATGGTTTGAGCAATTTTTGCTTCAGTATTATGCCAATCTTCCTGAGGAGGCGATATACTTTCACAGAAGGTGGCAGCCTGAATTTAAGTTTTGGTTTTGGATAAACATGGTTATCAACTTCTGCGCACCGCTCTTTGTATTCATGTCCAGAGATTCAAAACGTAAATGGAAACTCATGAAAGTAACCTGTTTTGTTCTTGTGTTTGGTCACTGGCTTGATAAATGGCAAATGATCATACCCGGTTCGCTGGGCAGGCAAGGCCATTGGTATGATCAAATTGGTATTGTTGAGATTAGCACATTCGCTGGTTTTGCCGGAATATTCATTTATTCTGTTTGTACCGCTTTGAGCAGCTTTACATCACTGGCGCCTAAAAACCATCCGTTTTTGCAGGAAAGCCTGCATCATCATGTAGCCTGACCGATGATTCTTATTTAACTATATATCAATTCAGAAATATTACAAATTGATAATATGTAACCAAATCTCTAAGTCATGCCTTATATGACTTTTAAAAATTGATTTAACAGGTAAAGAGAAGTCCCGATGTACAAAACGCAACGGGACTCTGTTATTTACACATCTTCCGAATACAAAGAGAAATGCCGATTTTCCTATTGCTTGTGAAGTGTACTTCTGAAAGCTGGCGATTTAAAATACTTCATATATTTTTGAAGCAGCTGAAGGAAAAAGAAAAAGCCTTGCAAATTGAATTTACAAGGCTTTAATTTCTTGGCGGAGAGCTAGGGATTCGAACCCCAGGAACCTTTCACAGTTCAACAGTTTTCAAGACTGCCGCAATCGACCACTCTGCCAGCTCTCCGGCGACAAAAGTACAAATCCGAACTGAATTACCAAATTTGAATTTGCTTTTTTTTGATTTAATTAATGTTAAGAAATAAGCATTTGACTATCAGTGGCTTAATTTTTGAGGAGGAGGTGTTTTTTTGCTTTTGAAGGTGTTATATCGGGGTTTTACAATCCTGATATTACGTTTTGAAAGCTCAATACTGGCGTTTAATTCAAAACCAATGAGTAAAATTAATGAGTTTAGGTACATCCAGATCATTACTACGATCAGGGTTCCGATAGAGCCGTAAACTTTATTGTATGATGAGAAATTGTTAATATAATATGAAAATCCTAAAGAGGTGAGTACCGCCAGCGCAGTAGCTAAAATAGATCCCGGGTTAATAAACTTCCACTTTTTTTTATGTGCCGGGCCATAACGGTATAAAACAGATACGGTAACAAAAAATATAATAACGATAACCAGCCAGCTAACCACCCAGCGTAAAAAAAGTATAGAGTAAAACCAAAATGTGTTTTTAGTGGCCAGATGAAGTTTTATAAAGCTGATAACAGATTGCCCGGCTACGAGGATACCAATAGCTATGATGAGAGCAAAACTGATGGTGACCGTAAGTGATAGAGCGACCCCACGCTTTTTTAACCAGCTGCGTCTGTCGGTAATTAAGGATGACTTATTAAAGGCCTTCATAAGATTGCTTACCCCATTGGTTGCAAAATAAAGGGTTGTTAAAAAGCCGAAGGACAATAATTTCCCATTTTGGTTCTTGATGATATCAATAATGGTGTCTTTAAAAGCTAAATAAGCGTTTGTAGGCATTATATTAGCCAGTACGCGCAATAACTCCTTTTGAAAGTTATCAATGGGTATATAAGGTATCAGCGTGCACAAAAATATAGTTGCCGGAAATACAGCCAGCATAAAGTTATACGCCAGTGATGATGCCCGGTTAACTAATGAACTGTTGGTGATTTCTTTTATAAAAAAGTCGATAACTGTATATAGCGGCAACGGACGGAAACCGGGTAGTATAATATACCTTGTCCAGTCAATGATGTATCTGTAAAACCTGAACCGGAGCAAAAAATGATGTAACCATTTCATCTATACCAAATTTACTCAAAAAATGGCACCAATTTGTCTATGAAATCCTGGGGTGGACGGCACGGACGGTTCGTAGTCATATTGATAAAGGCCAAAAGGGTTTCTCCCTGGTTAATGAGTTCTCCTTTTTCATTACTCAGTTCATAACGAAAATGGATACGTATCCCCGGAATTTTGTCAATGATTACCCTAACGCTTATTTCCTCATCATATAACGCGGGCTTTAAGTATTTGCATTTAAGCTCTAATACAGGCAACATAATACCCGAGTCCTCCATCCCTTTATAAGTTAGTCCCATGCTCCTGAGCATTTCAACGCGGCCAACTTCATAAAATTGGGCGTAATTACCATAATACATGTAACCCATCTGATCAGTTTCGCCATAGCGAACACGTATCTTAGTTGTATGCTCAAACATTATCGCTTGATATTTCTGTCATTAAGTGCCTGCTGAAATTTATGCGCGTTCACTAAATGGTCGGCAACATTGGTAGCAAATGCGTGGTAGCCAGAAAAATCGGCTTTGGCGCACATGTATATGTAATCGTTTTTTTGATAATTAAGTACCGCTTTAACCGCGTTAACCGATGGCATCATGATCGGCCCTGGAGGTAAACCTTTATGCAAATAAGTATTATAAGGCGAATTGTATGAGAGATAACGGTTTAATACACGCTTAATAGTAAAATCATTCAACGCAAAGATTACGGTAGGGTCTGCATCCAGAGTCATACCTTTTTTAAGCCTGTTCAGGTATAAACCGGCCACTATAGGCATTTCCTCATCATGTAATGCCTCGGCATCAACAATAGAAGCTAAAATAGATACCTGGGGCAGCGAAAGATTAAGCGCCGCGGCTTGTTGCTTACGCTCCGGTGTCCAGAATTTTTCATAATTGGCATATATCCGTTTGAAAAATTTATCGGCCGATGTATTCCAGTAAAGCTGGTAGGAGTTAGGCATAAACATGGTATACACATTGTCGGTAGTAAAACCGTATTGTGCTACGTAGCTTGCAGAATCAAGCAGGCGAATGATCGAAACAGAATCCGGCTCAATCTTTTTTGATACAAAGCCTGCAAATTGTTCCTTTTGTCTTAATCCATGAAATTCAAGCTGGACAGGCTCTTGTGTACCCGAGGCCAGCATATTAATGAATTTTCGGTTGCCCATACCCGGGTGCAAACGGTATCTTCCAGGTTTTACTCTTTTAACGTAATTCATATTAACCGCTGCCCAGTTAAATGAAGTGGTATCTTTAACCATATCCTGTTGTTGAATGGTTTTCAGCACCTCATCATAGGTTGCGCCGGTATGTATATATAGGTATTCCTGTTTGTCGGTAACGTTGGGGCCAAAGTATTTAAAATAATAGTTTACTGCTGTGAATCCAAGCAGTACAATAATAACGAGCACCAGGGCTATGATGAATTTTTTTAACATACCCTTTGATGGCGCTTTTTGCTCTGTCATGATAAATGAAATGTTTGGTAATTATTTTATTTTTTGAATGGCAATTAAACCGCCTGTTAAATTTTTAACATTTTGATAACCATTTTGCTGTAATATAGTTTGAGCTGTTTTACTCCTCAAGCCAACCTTGCAGATAACGATGATCTCGTCGGTTTTGTTGTAATCCAGATCATCTATGTCCTGTATCAGTTTGGATAACGGAATATTATTGCCGCCTATATTATAGGTATGAAACTCCATAGGTTCGCGTACATCTATGATGTTCAATAACTCTCCGTTATTTATCCTTTCAAGCAATTCCGTTGCATTAATTTGCTGGAGCATCTGGTGTTTTTGTACCTTGTGTTACGGTAAGGTTTATCCGGGTACCTATACTGGTTTTACTCAATGAATCTGTTCGCATAGGGTACTGTGATACCACAACTACATTGGTAGAATCTGTAATAGAACCCTGGTAAGTGATACTGCCTATAGTTAAACCCGAACCTTTAATTGCAAATCGTGCGGCATCAAGGTCAAGATTAACAAGCTCTGGTATCTCCACCTCACTTGCACCTTCGCCGTCGCCTAAAACCAGATCAATGCGTGATCCCTTAGGTATTTTGGTGCCCGCCTTGATCACTTTACCCGCAAAATGAACTTCCAGAATACGATCACGGGCAATGTCAGATTTGTAGGTTGTATCACCAACTTTTAACCCATAATTTGATAGGGTTGCGATGGCTTCGCGATAGCTGCTTTGTTCCAGATCTGGAAGCGAAATATTGGGAGCCAGCAGCGTAACCATAGTAAGGTATATAACCCGGCCTTCCTTTACGTTGGTGCCGGCATCGGGATCTTGTTCAACAATGGTTCCGGGGGTTATATCCTGTACATAAACAGAGTCTATTTTGTAATCGAAACCCTGCTGTTTTAAAAGGTTTGTTGCCTGATCTACAGATTGTCCCTTCAATTTTGGTACCGGTATGCCGGTGCCATGATTGGTGTAATATCCAAGACTGTAAAAGGCTATTAAAACTACGGCTATTACCGTGATAATAGCCATTATAATGTTATTACGAAATGATTTTGTTTTTAAGTAAGCCCCAAATTTGCTCATTGGTATATATAAGGATAATAGCAGTCAAAATAAGTATCAAACATAAGGATTATTTTGGATTTGGACAGGAGGAAGTCTGAATGTTGGAAAAGTTGTTGGGGCAATAATGCTGATAAGCCGTTGGGTGATGATAGTAAAGAATCAGTATTTATAAAATTTATCTTGCCCATTACTTAAATATTCAATTTAAAGATTTTACTTTCGGGCTTTACTCATTTTTCCGACTTTCGGAACAGAAACAAGTATATGACAACTAAAAATGTAGCCCTTTTGGCCGGCGGCTTTACCGGTGAATATGAGGTGTCTGTAAACAGCGCCCAAAATATCGCAGCCAGTTTATCTAAGGAAAAATATAAAGTTTATACCATATTTATTAACCGCGACAGGTGGTTTTACGAGTCAGATAGCGGCTTAACAGACGTGGATAAGAACGATTTTAGCATCATGGTGCAAGGCGAAAAAATAAAATTTGATTTCGCTTTCATTACCATTCATGGTACTCCGGGAGAAGACGGTAAACTACAAGGCTATTTTGATATGCTGGGTATACCTTATAATACCTGCGATGCCACCACATCGGGTATTACTATGAATAAAGCTTACACCAAAACTATAGTAAATGGTATACACGGGCTGCATACCGCGCATTCTATGCGTTTGTTTGAAAAGGATATGCATGATGTGGCCATTATAGCAGCCACCCTGAAATTTCCGCTTTTTATAAAACCCAATAATGGCGGCAGCAGTGTAGGTATGAGCAAGGTTTATAATGTAGCAACATTGCCTGAAGCATTAAAGAAAGCGTTTCATGAAGATGAACAGATCCTGGTTGAAGAATTTATTAAAGGCAGGGAATTTAGTATTGGTATTGCCCGTTTGCATGGTAAAATAACCGTTTTGCCGGCAACGGAAATCATTACCTCAAAAGATTTTTTTGATTACGAGGCTAAATATACTTCGGGAGTAACTAAAGAAGTAACCCCGGCCGATCTTACTGCCGAGCAGAATGAGCGCATTGCCCGCATTGTTACCGAGGTTTACAGCCGCCTTAATTGTAAAGGCATGGTGCGTGTTGATTTTATTTTACTGGAGGGTACAAATGATTTTTATTTTATTGAAATTAATACCACACCAGGGCAATCGGCCAATAGTCTGATACCGCAACAGGTGCGGGCTGCAGGAATGGATCTGGGTGAATTTTATGGTAACCTGATAGAAGGAGCTATTTGATTTCGGATTTGAGATGTTCGATCTCGGATTTATAGATTTTTTAATTTATTGGAGAGGCGCTATTTGCGTCTCTTTTGTTTGTAACATAGCACACGTTTTATTATCAAATTATCCATGCTGCAGTTTATAAACTTTAAAAAACTTTATGGTGGTTTCCCGGCATTAACTGTTGACGATCTATCTATTAATCCGGGCATATATTGGATAAAAGGAGTTAACGGGTCTGGAAAAAGTACTTTACTTAAATCAATAGCCGGTATATTATCGTTTGAGGGCGATATTTTGCTGGATGGTAACATCAGCATTAAAAAGTATCCTGTAGCCTATCGCAAACTGGTAAATTTTGCCGAAGCTGAGCCTTTGTTTCCTGAGTTTTTAACCGGTAAGGAGATGATAGCTTTGTTTGCTCAAGCCAAAGATGCACCAGCAGGGCAGGAGCAGCATTATATTGATACCATGCAGATGCAGGGTTATATGAACAGGCCAGTTGGAACTTATTCAAGCGGCATGCTTAAAAAGCTATCATTGGTGCTGGCATTTATGGGGAAACCCCAATTAATTTTGCTTGATGAACCTCTGATCACCATTGATGTGGCATCATTAAAGATACTGAATGGCTGGATAGCTGAACGGTATAACCAGGAGGGGACAAGTTTCCTGCTATCATCGCACCAGGCATTGGAGCATGCGGAATTACCCATAGCCCATGAACTGCTGGTTGAAGAGCAAACCTTGAAATTTATTGCCTGATGCAGCAGCCACTCACCAAAGTATTGATCAAAGTATTTGCCGCTGGTTTTTACCAGGTACATGCCGGTATTTTATTTTTTGTATTTTTTGTAATGGTAGGCTGTGTACCCGGTAATATGCAGGTAACGTATCACCAATCATTGATGCTGGGAATGACCAGTAGTGTAGTGATGCTGGGTCTTGTTTTATGTGTTTGGCTGCTATATATTTTTAAAAGCTGGCATTACGTTACGGGGCAGTTTTTTACGCCTGATAAACAGTTTTTATTTTATAGTAGTAATTCGTTAAGCAGGACAAAGCAATTAACATCTTGGTGTTACGCCCAGGCGGTTATTATGGCGCCCATAATAATTTATGCCTTACTGGCTGTGGCGGTAGGGGTAAGCCATCATTATTATGTATTGCCTGTTGCTATTCTGATATTTTTAGTAGGTATTATATGGTGCAGTTCATTATTATATGTACGAGTACTGAACCGTTTAGTTGATGGCAGTAATCAATCCATATTATTAAGGTTAAGTGGTAATTGGCGTAAACCTTATTTCAGTCTATACATTTATCATATTTTTGATAGTAAAAAAGTGCCTTATTTTATTACCAAGGGATTATCCTGGTTGATTATTACTGGTGTGTTTTATTTATTCGCTGATGTTAAAACTGATTTGCGGGTAGCGGGCATAGCTATACTGGCTGTGATTACTGCCCATATTGTTTTGATATTTGAAGAGCGCCGCTTTGAAGAAACTTTTCTCAGTTTTTCGAGAAATTTGCCTTACAGCAGATTCAGGTTATTTTTAAATTTTGTGGGCGTTTATTTTTTATTGCTGTTGCCCGAGAGTATCTGGCTTTTCAGCAGGTTTAACCCATTGATGGCTTTGCAATTATTATTGGCCGGACTAAGTATTGCTATGCTGTTTCACAGCTTGCTCTATTGGTTTGGTTTAAATATGGACAGATATCTACAGTGGATACTCGGACTTTTTATTGTGCTGTTTTGGATTATTATGTTTCACCTGTTATGGTTGCTGATACCGCTGAATTTCATGATAGCCTTCCTGTTTTTTTATTATAACTATTACAGGTATGAGGGTTTAGTGAGTAAAAAGTGATGTGGTAAACTCATGTTACTTACTATATGGAGTATTGTTCAATAACATCAGCGGGCACTTTGGCGCCACGGCCGGTGGCTATGTCTATCATTACATAATCAAAATAACCATCACAGCAAACTTTACCGGTTGCTTTATTGCTTAGACTGAACTTTACCCGACAGCCTTTTTCGTTAACACTTTCGATGCCTGTTTTTACAATAAAGTAATCGCCCATTGCTAAGGCACGCTTATAATCAACATGTGCTACACGTACCACCCAGCCAAAACCGCGTTCCATGAATTTCTCCATAGCCATGCCGTAGCAGCGTTCCATCTGATCGTACCGGGCGGCTAATACGTAATCAAAATATTTACTATTGTGCACGTGCTGAAACATGTCAATATCATCAGGGCGTACACGAAATTCGGTTTCAAAAGTGCTATACATAGAAAGTGAAAATTCAAAAGTAAAAATTCAAAATTCAAAAATCCTGCTATTTGAAAAATATAAAGTTCATATAGTATAGTTGCTAATTTAGTGTTGTTTTAAATTGGAAAGTTTTTGAATTTTTCGCTTATTATTGTTAGTTAAGGTGCTCAAGAATACTTTGTAGTTTTTACTTTTGAATTTTGACTTAATTCCCTATCTTTGCACCTCAATTAATTAATCATTCACGCTTTAATATTATTCAAGTAATGTATTTAGGTAAAGAAGCAAAGGCAGAGATCTTTGCAAAACACGGTAAATCAGCTACAGACACAGGTTCTGCAGAAGGACAAGTAGCTTTATTTACAACCCGTATCGCACACTTAACTGGTCACCTGAAAAAAAACAAACATGATTTTTCAACCCAGTTATCACTGCAAAAATTAGTAGGTAAACGCCGTGCGTTATTGGCTTACTTATACAAAAAAGACATTGAAAGATACCGTGCTATCATCAAAGCTTTACAGCTAAGGGATA
>NZ_JBCECK010000024.1:18747-55256 GCF_039207105.1 Mucilaginibacter sp. | reverse complement strand
GGTCTGAAGTTTACACTGCCGACGGCAAACTAATAGGCCAGTATTATAAAGAAAACCGCTCGCCGGTAGAATTAAAAAACATTTCACCTAACCTGGTAAACGCGCTTATTTCCACTGAGGATGTGCGCTTTTATAAGCACCACGGGGTTGATTTTTATTCATTTTTTACCAGCGTGCTTTCCACCGCTAAAGGCGAACGCCGTGGCGGTAGTACCATTACCCAGCAACTGGCAAAAAACCTTTTTGAAACGCGTAAAAGAAAATCGCAGGGATTTGTAAAGCGTATACCGGTTATCCGTACGATGGTTTATAAGTGTAAGGAATGGCTTACCGCCTTTAAAATAGAGCACGTTTATACCAAGGAGCAAATACTAACCATGTATTTTAACACGGTACCTTTCGGCAATAATTCCTTCGGTATCAAAACGGCATCGTTAAAATACTTTAATAAAACGCCAGATAAGGTTACCCCAGCAGAAGCTGCCCTTCTCATCGGTATGCTCAAAGCAACATCAAGCTATAATCCCATCAAATACCCTGAACGGGCGCTTGAACGCCGCAACACCGTTTTGGGTCAGATGGAAAAATATGGTTACCTTACCAAAACAGGCTATGATACCAGTGCCAAAAAGCCTATCAAGCTTGATCTGAGTTATGTGGAAGAAGATTCGCACGGTGACTCATACTTACGCCGCGCGGTTGAAAAATGGCTCGACAAGTGGTGTAAGGACAATGATTATAACCTGTACGAAGATGGGCTTAAGGTTTATACCACTATTGATTCGCGTATGCAGCGATACGCCGAAGAAGCTGTTGCCGAAAAGATGAAGATGCTGCAAAAACGCTTCAACAACTTATGGGGAAATAAAAACCCGTGGCGCGATTCAAAAGGTGTAGAGATCAAAGATTTCATTTTGAAGAACGAGCAAAGACTACCTATTTATAAACTGCTTGAAAAGAAATACGCCAGCGATACCACGCAGATACAGCAGTACTTTAAAAAGAAAAAACGTATGACCGTTTTTACCTGGAATGGCGAACAAGATACTACATTTTCTACTGTCGATTCCATCAGATACTATGCACGTATCCTGAACACGGGTATGATGACCCTGGAACCATCAACAGGTAAAATAAAGGTTTGGATAGGTGGTATTGATCACCGCTTTTTTAATTACGACCACGTAAACCAATCGCGCAGGCAGGCAGGCTCTACATTTAAACCATTTGCTTATTTAACCGCGTTAGACAATGGTTTTACTCCTTGCGATAAGTTTACCGATAAACCGGTGACCATTAAATACAAGGATAATGGTAAGGATGAAGTTTGGCAGCCCAACAATGCCGATTTCAACTTTTCATACCGTGAAATGTCATTACGCTGGGCTATGGGTAAATCAGTAAACTCCATAACAGCGCAACTGACCGAAAGAGTGGGTTGGGATAAAATTGTAGAATACGCCCACAAATGCGGTATTGAAAGCCCGCTGAAATCGGTTCCATCGGTATCATTGGGATCAAATGACGTATCTGTTTTTGAGATGGTAAGGGCTTACAGTACCTTCCTGAACAAAGGCGAAAAATTAGATCCAATATTAGTTACAAAAATTACAGACCAGCAGGACAATGTATTGCAAGAGTTTGAATTGAAAAAAGAACGCGTAATAAGTGAGGAGACCGCCTGGCTGATGCTTTACATGTTCCGTGGTGGTATGGAAGAACCTGGAGGTACCTCACAGGCCTTATGGGAATATCCGGGCTTATGGAAAAAAGACAACCAGATTGGCGGTAAAACAGGTACTTCTTCAGATTATGTAGACGGCTGGTATATGGGTATCACTAAAGATCTGGTGACCGGAGTATGGGTAGGTGCAGATGACCGCAGCGTACACTTTACCACATCAGAAAGCGGCGAAGGATCACATACAGCCCTGCCAATTTTTGGCCGCTTTATGGAAAAGGTATATGCTGATACCAAATTGGGTTATACTTATGGGCCGTTCCCTAAACCCTGGGTTAAAATAACTAAAGAGTATAATTGTCCGTCGCCGAGAATAGTTGCCGATACCACATCAACCGATAGTACAAGTGCCCCTGTTGATACAACCGGTGTATTGCCAACCTCGGCTCCAACCCAGGAAAATCCTGAAAGCACTCCGCCAACACCATAGATAACTCATTATCAATAATATATCATTAAAATTCTCAACCGGTAAGCTAATACTGCTTACCGGTTTGCTTTTTAACCGGTAATTAATAGTAATTTGTTTCAATAATATTCTATTTCATTAAATTAGCCATATCTATTAGTTAAATTATGAATAAACGTTACACCTTATCAACCAAGGCTAAAAGGTTCACAATCATATTGATTTGCTTTGTTAGCTCATTGTTGATAAGCACTGGTGCAAGTGCTCAATATTTTGGGCAAAATAAAGTACGTTACAAGAATTTAAAATTCAACGTTTATAAGACACCTCACTTTGAAATTTACTATTACTTAAAAAATGATAGTATGGTAAAGCGCTTTGCCCAGGAAAGTGAATTATGGTATACACTGCACCAGCAAATTTTCAGGGATACCTTCAAGACTGCCAACCCTATTATCCTATACGCCAACCATCCCGATTTTCAGCAGACCACCGCCATTGATGGCGAAATTGGTGTTGGAACCGGCGGTGTTACCGAAGGTTTGAAAAACAGGGTAGTAATGCCGGTTATGGAAACCAACCAAACCACCCGGCACGTTATCGGGCACGAATTGGTTCACGCATTTCAATACCGGGCTTTGCAAGGAGGAGAGAACGAAAGCTTTGATAATATAAATAATATCCCCTTGTGGATGATTGAGGGTATGGCCGAGTACCTTTCCTTAGGCAAAAAAGATTCATACACCGCAATGTGGATGCGCGATGCCTATCTAAATCATGATATACCAACAGTACGCGATCTTACTGAAAGCAGTAAGTACTTCCCCTATCGTTATGGCGAGGCTTTTTGGTCATTTTTAGGATCAACCTATGGCGATACGGTAATTGTACCTTTCTTTAAAAACACTGCGCGTTACGGCTTGCAATACGGCATCAGACGCACTTTTGGGTATGATGATAAAACGTTATCGCGTCTTTGGAAAAACTCTATTGAGAGCACTTATAAACCTTATTTGAAAGATACGGTTCAAAAACCTGTAGGCCTTAAACTGGTAGATAGCAAAACCGGCGGCGATCTGGTAGTGGCGCCGGCGGTGAGCCCAGATGGTAATTACGTGGCATTCTTATCAGCTAAGAGCCTGTTCTCTATCGACCTTTACCTGGCCGATGCACATAACGGGCGCATATTACGAAAGCTCACCAGCAAGGTCTCCAACACGCATATTGATGAGTTTAATTTTATAGAATCGGCAGGTGCATGGTCGCCGGATGGTAAGCGATTTGCGTTCAGCGTATTCAGTAAGGGGCGTAACCGCATGATTGTTGTTGATGTGGCCAGTGGCCGAACGTTAGACGATGTATCGATGGAAAAAGCCCAGCAGTTTAGTAACCTGTCCTGGTCGCCTAATGGTAAAGATATCGCTTTTCAGGGATTATCAGAAGGCCAGGGCGATCTGTACTCCTATAATTTTGATACCAAAAAAGTTACGCAGCTTACCAATGATAAATATTCCGATTATCAGCCAAGCTATTCAAGGGATGGTAAAAAGATCATTTTTTCGAGCGACAGAACAACCTATGATCAGTCGTTAGAGCAGGACATCCCTTTTAACCTGGCCGAGCTTGACCTCGCTACCGGAAAAATTACCGATATAAAAGTATTTAACGGGGCCAATAACCTGAACCCGCAATATTCTGCGGATGGTTCACAGGTATATTTCCTGTCAAACCGGGATGGTTTCCGTAACCTGTATCGTTACACGCTAAGCAACGGAAAAATTGAGCAGATGACCGATCTGTTTACCGGCATTTGCGGTATTACAGAGTACTCGCCCGCATTGAGCATATCTAATCATGACGATATTGTTTACTCTTACTACCGAGCTCAAAAATATGCCTTGTACAATGCCAAAGCATCCGACTTTAAGCCTGCAACTTTAGAGGCGACCAATGTAAACTTTAATGCGGCTATGCTGCCCCCTCCTCGCGCTGTTGGTGTTGATCTGATCAACTCTAACCTGAACAACTACCTCGCTTATAAAAAAATACCTGCCGATTCGGTAGTAAACATTGCGTACAAGCCTAAATTCAAACTTGATTATTTGGCTGGCAGCGGTATTGGTGTAGGCGTGAGCAGCTTTTACGGCACCAGTTTATCAAGCGGTATACAAGGCGTTTTCAGCGATATATTAGGCCGTAACCAGATATTTGCCGCGGCTTCTGTTAACGGGCAGATATATGACTCCGGCGCGGCTATCACCTATGTAAACCAAACGGGTCGCTGGAATCTCGGCTTCGGGATATCGCACATCCCTTATCAGTTTGGTTTGCAAACACGCACCTTCCCAACGCAAAATGTAGGTGGTAAAAATCAAATAGTATTGTCAGACAATATTGATATCATCCGGAACTTTGAGGATGCTGCCCGGGTATTCACCTCCTATCCTATTTCCAAAACTACCCGTTTTGAAGTTGGAGCAGGTGCTTCCTACAACACGTACCGGGTTGACAGATATAGCGATTTTTACCGACTGGATACTACTACCAATGCCGATAACAGCCAAAAGATAAGCACCACTTACTTATCATCAGACAGAAAAAAGATATCAAATAAAGAAGAAGGAGACCTAATCAGTACTAATTTAAGGTCATACTCGCTGTTTCAGATCTCAACCGCTTTGATTGGCGATAATTCCTTTTTCGGGGTAACATCGCCTCTCAATGGTTTCAGGTACAGATTAGAGGCTGAATATAACTTTGGTACTTACCGGTTCTTTGCTCCTACTATTGATCTCCGGAAATATGTACGTGTAGAGCCAGTAACTTTTGCAGCAAGATTTTACGGCTATGGCCGTTTAGGTGATAATGCTATTGGGCTTTATCCTTTATATGTTGGTTATCCGTTTTATATACGCGGTTATGAAGGGCAAACGTTTTATAATAACGGCAAAACGGCAACCAATGGTTTTACTATTGATCAATTATCGGGCAGCCGTATAGCGGTGTTTAATTTTGAGGTACGTTTACCATTTACAGGTCCTGAAAAATTGGCTATGATCAAATCAAAATTTTTGTTTACCGACCTTAACCTATTTTTTGACGCGGGATTAGCCTGGAATGCCGGCGAGCATATCTATTTCCAGAAAAACCCACCAGTTATAGGCCAGGAAAATGTTTTGAATCCTGATGGTACTCCACAACTTGACGATAACGGACAGCCGGTTACACAACCTAAATACGGCAGGGTTCCGGCATTAAGTGCAGGTGTCTCATTAAGAATAAACGTATTTGGTGCGTTTGTGCTGGAGCCTTATTTAGCAATTCCCTTTAACCGTACCGATGTAACTAAACCCGTATTTGGCTTAGGCTTTACACCAGGCTGGTAATCTTATTGTAACCTAATAACTTAAGCGGCCTATGTGTCGCTTTTTTTATTTAAAACCAATTTTAAGTTAAGTAGTTTTGCAATTATAATCCCCTATGTTACCATTTGGTATGAAAAAAATAATTCTTCTAAATATCGTTCTTCTTTTTAGTACTGCTGTGTTTGCACAAACTATCAATAAAACAGATAGTACTGCCGTTTTAGACACCTTAAATACTACTGTCGCCGGAAGCATGCAGCCAAAAAATGATATTGTTAAAAACATAGCCTCATCAAAAGATCTGTCTTTGTTTTATAATTTTATTAAATCAGCCAACTTAACCGAAACCTACGAAAGTAAGGGCCCTATTACCGTATTTGCCCCGGTTAATCAGGCTTTTGAAAAATTGCAGCCCGGTAAGCTTGATTCTCTTGCCCGGTCTGCACATGTTTGGGAACTTACCCACCTGCTTACTTACCATGCTATTGCCGGAAAATTCAGCACAAAGGATATCCAAAAGCGAATAAACGAACATAAGGGAACAGTAACCTTTACCACATTGGGGGGCAGTAAGCTCATCGCTAAAATTGATGCCAATAACAATATCGTATTAGAAGATGAAACCGGGGGGCAAAGCATCATCAGCCGTGTTAACATTGAACAAAGCAATGGTGTACTTCATGTTGTAAATAAGGTTTTAATGCCTAAACCAAAAGCCATTTAATATACAGAGGCATGACAAACTGCTAAAAATAAGATTACGTATTTAAAGTATAATAGCTTGTAAGGTAAATACCTGCTTTACGACTAATGTATAACAGTAAAGCATAGCGCCTTACTATTATTTAAATTACAGTAAAATGAAAAGATCAGTTTTAGTAATAGCAGTATTATGTATTTTAACAGCCTTTGGCTGCCAAAACAGTAATGGACAGAATGCCAATAGAAAGCTGAGTAAACCAGCTACAGAATGGAAAAAGACCTTAACGGCAAACCAATATCATATCATGGTTGAAAGCGGAACAGAACCACCTTACAAAAATGAGTATTGGAATAACCACCAAAAAGGTGTTTACGTAAGTGCTGCCACAGGCGAAGTATTATTCAGCTCTGACGATAAATTTGACAGCGGCACAGGATGGCCGAGCTTTGTTAAGGCTGTTGATCCTAAAAAAGTTGCTATAGTACATGATGACAGCTACGGCATGAGCCGTGATGAGGTCATCGAAAAAAGTACAGGCTTACACCTGGGTCATGTTTTTGACGATGGCCCCGCCGATCGTGGGGGTAAAAGGTATTGCATGAATTCCGGTGCTTTAAAATTTATTAAAAAGTAACAGCGCGGCGATTAGTACTTACAGATGGGCGCAATTGCGGCCTTACGCGTAATCCATTTTCAAATTTCAAACCAATGGTCAGATCTATCCAATCAGGATTAACCGGTCTGATCATTTTTTCTTTTTGCGGGCGTGTATAAGTACTTACCTCTTTAAAACGCTCCATCGCCTGCTCTTCGGTATTGATCTCTTCAAAATACACTAAACGATTGAGCTGCTGTGCGCTGTCGAAAAACAAGGTAGGCATATCGCTATAAAATTGCAGCGTTTTAACCAGATCGGCGCATAAGCCAACGTGTAAGTTTTTCCTGTTTCTGTCGGTGATGATATATATAAAACGCTTCATTTTATGATAAAAATTTTGGTGAACAAATATTTATTACTAACTTTATGAGCATAAAATTACTAATAATTTTAGCAAATGCAAATTTTATGTCAATAATTTCACAAAATATTAAGTTCCTCCGCAAAAAGAAAGGGTTAACCCAACAACAATTTGCCGATCAATTAGGTATAAAACGTTCATTAGTAGGCGCATATGAAGAAGAACGTGCCGAACCAAAATACGAACTACTAAAAACATTAGCATCGTTTTTTGACATTACTATTGATGATTTTATCAACGAAACCATTGATGAAAAATGGGCGCCAAAACCTAAAGGCAACCCGGCCAACCTTCGGATACTTAGCATTTCTGTTGATAAAGAGGACAATGAAAATATTGAAATGGTACCGCTTAAGGCAAGCGCCGGCTATTTAAATGGCTATGCCGATCCGGAATATGTATCGCAATTGCCTAAGTTTTATTTACCCATGTTTAAGCAAGGTACTTTCAGGGCCTTTGAAATAAAAGGAGATTCTATGCTACCTATTATATCGGGTGATATTATTATAGGTGAGTACCTGGAAAACTGGGCCGACATTAAAAGCGGCGAAACCTATGTAGTGATATCAAAAAATGATGGTGTAGTATATAAACGTATCGGTAACAAGTTCAAGGAAAATAAAAAGCTTAAACTGATATCTGATAATCCGGTATATGAGCCTTACGAAATAAATGGCGAAGATGTTTTAGAAATATGGAAAGCTAAAGGCTATATATCAACTCAATTGCCGCAACCAACACCTGAACCTACTATGGAAAGCCTTACCAGTATGATGGCCCAAATGCAGCGTTCTATATCAAACTTACAGCAAAGCAACAATTAAGTTACATCAGCTTATTTAAACCTTTAGGGTATATCTTTATCATACCTTAAAACATAAAAAAATTAAAAAAGCTATGAAAAAAATTTTGTTGATGTGCTGTTTCCTGATCGGGATTTCAGCAGCAAGCCATGCTCAAGGCGGCCGTATGAGAAGAAGCCCTGAAGAGATGGCCAAAGGATTACAGACCCAGCTTAAGCTGACTGATGATCAGACCACTAAAATTACCGCCATATACAAAGACCAGGCAACAAAAATGGACAGCGTAAGAACAGCTGCCAATGGCGACAGAGCTGCAATGCGCGAAGCCATGATGCCTATGAGAAAAGCAACTAACGAAAAAGTTAAAGCTGTTTTAACACCAGAACAAGCTACTGCTTTTGATAAATGGCAACAGGAAATGGCCGACAGGATGAGACAAGGCGGCGGAGGAGGCGGTTCGCAAAATTAATTAATAATAAAAAGCGGCTTAGCGCCGCTTTTTTTATTTTTGCAGAAATCGTTCACTGTGACATCTGCCGAAATATATATCAAAAACAAACTGGAGGAAAGACGTTCGTCAGGTGCATACAGATCTTTAAAGCCCGAAAACAGCCTTATAGATTTTTGCTCTAACGATTATCTCGGCTTTGCACACTCAGCAGCTTTAAAGCATAATATCGAAACAGAGTTGCAAAAGAATTCGGCCAACCTCAATGGATCAACAGGCTCAAGATTAATCTCGGGCAACCTCAATTATACGGAAGAACTTGAAAAGCAAATAGCCGCTCATCATCAATATGAAGCGGGCTTACTCTTCAATTCCGGTTATGATGCTAATTTGGGTTTATTATCCTCATTAGCCCAGCGCGGCGATACCATTATACTTGACGAGTTGATACACGCCTCTGTAATTGACGGAGCGCGTTTAAGTTATGCAAACAGGTACAGCTTTAAACATAACGACCTAAATAGTCTGGAAGACAAGCTAAAGCACGCCAAGGGCAATTGCTATGTAGTTGTTGAAAGTGTTTATTCAATGGATGGTGACACACCTCCATTGATGGATTTGCTAAATGTTACAGAAAAATACGGAGCTCATTTAATAGTTGATGAAGCACACGCGGTGGGTTTGTATCCTACCGGATTAATTGGTCACCTGGGTTTACAAAGCCGCGTTTTTGCCTCCGTTGTTACTTTTGGTAAAGCGCTGGGCTGTCATGGAGCCATTGTATTAGGCAGCAATTTGTTAAGAGAATACCTCATCAACTTCGCACGCTCCTTTATTTATACTACGGCAACTTCTTTTCATCAGCTTGCCGCTATAAAAGTGGCTTATGCGTTTTTAAACAATGCCGGGGAAGAAATTTCCCAACTACAAAAAAACATTACGTTATTTAAAAAAGAAATTAATGTAAATGAAACCTATCCTTTACGCACAAGTGATAGCGCAATACAGTGTATTATACTTAAAAGCAATAACAAGGCACGTGAATTGGCAAACATTTTGCAAGCTGAGGAGTTAGACGTAAGGGCCATACTCAGTCCTACTGTTGCATCAGAAACAGAGAGAATAAGAATATGCCTTCACGCCTACAATACAACCAACCAAATAATTAAACTTACTTCTACAATTAATCAGTTTATAAATGTCTGCTAAACAGCCCATATTTATTACCGGTATTGATACCGGAATCGGTAAAACAATTATTTCCGCAATTGTAACAGAAAAATTGAAAGCCGATTACTGGAAGCCTGTGCAATCGGGGGATCTTGAAACCAGCGATACGATAAAAGTACAAAGCCTGGTATCAAACAGTATTTCACGTTTTCATCCGGAAGCATACCGTTTAACACAGCCTTATTCTCCGCATAAATCAGCGGCTATGGATAAAATAGTGATCGATGCTCAAAATTTCGTCCTTCCGGAAACCGACAACCAGCTCATCATTGAGGGAGCCGGGGGACTGATGGTTCCGCTGAATGATAACCTGATGATCATAGACGTGATCAAACAGTTAAATGCTAAAGTGCTGCTGGTATCTCAAAACTATCTGGGCAGTATTAACCATACTTTGTTATCACTTTTTACGCTTAAACAGTATGGCATCCCGGTAATGGGGATCATATTTAATGGCGATAAGGATATTTACTCTAAAACCTATATCCTTAACTACTCTGGCGTTAACGAAATTGGGCACATCCCTACTTATGATAACGTTACCAAGAAAACAATAATTGAAGCCGGAAATTATCTATCGTTGTAACGCATTATTTCCAAAGAAAAGTTAATTTTAATATTAATATACCCTCTACTTCATTATGAAAAATATAACGGTAATAGGCTCAGGTACTATGGGCAATGGCATTGCACATACCTTTGCGCAGCATGGCTTTAATGTTTCTTTAGTTGATATTGATAATAATGCTTTAAATAAGGCAATACAAACTATTACCAACAATCTTGACCGTCAGATAAAAAAGGGCAGTATTGATGAACAACTTAAAACCGATACCCTAAAACGTATTGAGATCTTTACCGATTTAAAGCAAGGAGCTGCCCAGGCCGATCTGGTAATAGAAGCTGCCACAGAAAACCGGGAAATAAAACTGAACCTGTTTAAACAACTGAGTGAAATTTGCAGCAACGAGGTTATACTCGCCTCCAACACATCATCTATATCCATTACGCAAATTGCAGCCGTAACTAAAAACCCCGGCAATGTGATTGGCATGCACTTCATGAACCCGGTACCTGTAATGAAACTGGTAGAGGTAATAAGAGGATACGCTACTACAGATGAAACCACAGCTACCATTATGCAATTGGCAAAAACATTGGATAAAGACCCTGTTGAGGTGAATGATTACCCTGGCTTTGTGGCCAACCGCATTTTAATGCCCATGATAAACGAAGCCATTTACACGTTGTATGAGGGCGTTGCAGGTGTGGAAGAAATAGATACGGTAATGAAACTGGGTATGGCCCACCCGATGGGTCCACTGCAACTGGCAGATTTTATTGGCCTTGATGTTTGCCTGGCCATTTTAAAAGTACTGTACGATGGTTTCGGAAATCAAAAATATGCCCCTTGTCCTTTGTTGGTAAATATGGTAACTGCCGGTCACACAGGCGTAAAATCGGGAAGTGGTTTTTACAAATACACTCCAGGTAGCAAAGAGTTGGTAATAGCCGATAAATTTGCAACGAAATAATTAAACTATTTAAATCTGTGGGTGTCAAAAATTCTGTAATAGTATAACAGAAATAACATTTACAGATGAAAAAGATAGCAAAAATAGGATTATTATTAGCCATAACCGGCACCTTATTCACTTCATGCGCTGCTGATTATTATGTAGCCGACCGCCCTGCCGAACCCGTATATGTACGCCCTCCTGCTCCTTACGCCGGTGCCTACTGGGTACCCGGCGAATGGATATGGCGCGGCGGAAGATATACTTACATTAACGGTTATTATGTTCATTCTCGTCCCGGCCGTTCTTACGTACGCGGATACTGGCACCCGGTTCGTCGTGGATATGCATGGCACAGAGGGTATTGGAGGTAAGACGCCCCCCGGCCCCTTGCGAATGTGCGGATTTCAGATGTGCAGATATGCAAATGACTAAAACAAAGAAGCCCTGTTTGAATAAACAGGGCTTCTTTGTTATTTTTAATATCCGCACATTTGAAATCCGCATATCTGCACATCAAAAAGCTCCCCCTTTAGGGGGCCGAGGGGCTTTCTACATCCTTTCCGGTACATCAATGCCCAGCAGGTTCATAGCCCTGCTGATCACCTTTGCAGATGAGGCTGATAACTGCAGTCTGAACTGTTTTGACATTTCGTCCTCGGCCTGCAAAATTGATTTCTCGTGGTAAAACTTATTGTACGTTTTAGCCAGTTCATAGGCGTAATTAGCTATAATGGCAGGGCTATATTCATTAGCAGCCGTATTAATTACTTCGGGAAACTGGGTTAATAAAACGATCAGATCGCGTTCAACACCTGCAAGTTCTGTTACTTCAATTTTGTTATTAACCTGATAATTAGCTCTGTTTAATACCGATTTGATACGAGCATGAGTATACTGGATAAACGGCCCCGTATGACCCTGAAAATCTACTGACTCATTAGGGTCAAACAGTAAACGTTTTTTAGGATCAACTTTTAGCAGGAAATATTTAAGGGCTCCCATGCCTATGGTATGGTATAGTTGCAACTTATCTTCTTCCGTGAAACCGTCAACCTTACCCATCGCTTCTGTTTGAGCTTTGGCTGTAGCATTCATTTCCGCCATCAGGTCGTCGGCATCAACTACAGTTCCTTCACGTGATTTCATTTTACCTGACGGAAGGTCAACCATACCGTATGACAGGTGGAACAATCCATCAGCTCCTGCTTTACCTAATTTACGCAGTATCAGGAACAGTACTTTGAAATGGTAATCTTGTTCGTTACCTACCACATAGATAGATTTATCCATGTGAAAATCATTATATTTTAGCTGCGCGGTACCCAGATCCTGAGTAATGTATACCGAAGTACCATCTGATCGCAGCACCAGTTTTTCATCAAGCCCGTCAGAGGTTAGGTCGATCCAAACAGAATTATCTTCTTTTCTAAAGAAAACACCTTTCTCCAGGCCTTCCTCAATAATATCCTTTCCTAACAAGTAAGTATTTGACTCATAATAATATTTATCAAAGCTAACGCCAAGCTGTTTGTAAGTTTCATCAAAACCTGCGTACACCCATTCGTTCATGGTTTTCCAAAGGTTGATCACTTCAGCATCGCCAGCCTCCCACTTTTGCAGCATTTGCTGCGCCTCTTTTATAAACGGCGCGTTCTTTTTGGCTTCGTCCTCGCTTTGGCCTTCAGCTTTTAATTCATCTATCTGGCTTTTGTAGGCTTTATCAAACAATACATAGTATTTACCCACCAGGTGATCACCCTTTAAGCCAGATGATTCCGGTGTTTCACCATTGCCAAACTTTTGCCAGGCCAGCATAGATTTGCATATGTGTATACCGCGGTCGTTCACCAAATTGGCTTTTACCACCTCATAACCGGCAGCACCCAATATCTGTGCAACCGAGTAACCTAACAGGTTGTTACGGATGTGGCCAAGATGCAGGGGTTTATTAGTATTAGGAGATGAATACTCAACCATTACCTTTTGCCCGTTCGGTTTGGCCGCGGCAAAATCATCAGGTAAAATACGATTATATAACTGACCTATCCAGTACTCATCGTTTATAGATATATTCAAAAAGCCTTTGATCACGTTGAACGCGGCAATCTCTTTTAGTTCATTTTTGAGGTACTCCCCTATTTCGGCACCGGTTTGTTCGGGCCCTTTGCGCGAAAATTTGGTAAACGGGAAGGTTACGATAGTTACTTGCCCTTCAAACTCTTTCCGGGTTTCCTGTAAACTTATAGCAGCCGGGGCTACATCTGTTTGATACAGTTGTTTTATTGCTTTAACAGCTGCTTCAATAATAAAATCCATTCCGCAAAATTAAATAAATTGCCAATAACCTCGCTATAAATAAAATGTTGATTATTCTGAATAAATTTGTTCTTCTTATATCAATTTATGATACTAACCAACAGCAATTTTAAAATAGATGTAACTTCTGAAATTGGTAACCTGCGTACTCTGTTGATCCATAGCCCCGATAGCGGTTTGGGTAAAGTTGTACCTTCAAAAGCTCAGGACTGGCTATTTGAAGACATAGTTCACCTGGATACTATGCGTAAAAACGAGTATGATTATTACGTAAAATTATTGCTGTACTTTTTAGATCCTGCCAAAATAAAAGGCAAACTGCAACAGATAGATCATGACCAGGAGCGTTCATTTTTCAAGCCTGATAATGCGGATTTTCATGCCTCCAACCAGGTAATTGAGATACAAACCTTGTTGGCTGATATCTTACAGCAGGAGGATATCCGCGAAAAACTGGTAGCCTCTGTGTGTGCCATTGAAAGCTGCAGCTACCGCCAGCAGGAGCAACTGATAAACACCAACCCGGTTGAACTGGCTAAAATATTCATTTCCGGGTCATTAACTAATGAAGAAATGATATTTGCGCCAATACCTAACCTGATATTTTCCAGAGATATTGGCATAGCAGTCAACAACTTTATGCTTTTAAATAAACCGGCAAAAAAAGCCCGTTTCCGCGAAACGCTACTGGCCCGTTATATATTTTTTAATCACCCGCTATTTGCCGCTTATAGCAATAACATTTTAGAGATCCCTGAAACCGCTCAGCACTTTTTACGCCCTGGCGAAGATAACCTGGAAAAAACCACCTTAGAGGGCGGCGACGTGATGATGGTGAGTCCACAACACTTAATTATTGGTTGCAGCGAACGCACCTCTATAAGCGGCGCCAATGAAGCTATAAAACTGTTGTTTGAAAACAACGTGGTGAAAAAGGTGACAATTGTAAAAATTCCTCACAAGCGTGATTACATGCATATTGATACTGTGTTTACTCAAATAAAACGGGATACCTGGGTATTGCTACGCTCATTAGCTGTGGCGGAAGCACCTATTGAAGAGCAGGAACCTCTATCATGGTTTGCTGATAAAAAACAAAAGGACAGGGCCGAAATTGTACAGTTTCAAAAAGATAAAAAACCAAAACTTTTTAGCTGCATTGAAGACCTGCTGGCTGATATCAGCGAGAACGACCTGCAAAGCCCTAATAAAACCAGGTTCATATACTCTGGTAATAATACGTTCCCTTTCGATGCCCGCGAACAGTGGACAGACTCCTGTAACTTACTGGCTATAAAAGAGGGCGTAGTTTTAGGCTACGACCGTAACGACAAAACGGTTGAAGCCTTTAAACAAAATGGATTCAATGTTATCAGGGTGAGTGAACTGCTTGAAAAGTTTGAAAGCGGCGAACTTGATCCACAAAAACTAAACGACACGCTTATTTTAATGCCTTCGGCAGAACTTTCACGTGCCCGCGGTGGTTTTCATTGTATGAGTATGCCGCTCTTTCGAGACAAAATTTTATAATTAAACAAAAATTATTTTATGTTTTACATAAAATAATTTTTGTTTAATATCCAATAAGTATTTATGTTTGTATCAATAAATTGATTACAGACATGAAGAATAATTCAAAATGGCTTTTAAATACCTTTAAGGTTATATTAAGCATATTGTGGTATGCTAATATTGTTTTAATAGTTATCGCCTTTTCCATGCTAACATGGAAGTTTATCACCAGCAACACTATTGATCTTAGCATACCTGTAAAATATCCGCTTAAGGCAGAAATTATTAAGCTTGCACCCGTAGCGCCCAACATTGGCCCTATTACTTTTAAAAGCGACCAGGGTTTGTTAAATATGAAGGTAAAGAATACCGTAGGACAAATGGCAATGGCTTATTTCTTTTTGATTTCCCTTGAAATTTTAGTGATGACCATTTTATATCAGCTGCGTAAGCTATTGGAAAGCATAAAACAAAACCTACCTTTTAAGTATGATAACGTTCGGAGGTTGCGCATCACCGCTTTATGCTTTGCCTCATTAACCCCACTGAACATTTTACAAGGCCTGAGTACTTCAATGCTTTTAAGGGCATATGTGAAAGATTACGGCCAAATGGTATGGTCTGAAAGTTTTATAGGACTAATTTTAGGCATCGTGATTTACATTATGGCAGATATATTTAAATATGGTTTTGAACTTCAAAAAGAAAATGGAGAGTTTGTATAATGGCTATTATAGTAAACCTTGATGTAGAAATGGCGAAAAACAAAATGTCATTAAAAGAACTTGCCGAACGCCTGGATATCAGTATGACCAATCTTTCGTTACTTAAAACCGGTAAAGTAAAAGGCGTACGATTTGATACACTTGAAGCACTTTGCCGCGAACTGAATTGTAAACCTGGTGATATATTGGATTATAAAGCCGATTAATACAACTATTGCCGTTACAAGCTAAAAGTTTGATATTGCATTATGCAATCAACCAGCAATATATTAATGATCCGCCCGGTAAGTTTCGGCTTTAACGAGCAAACTGCCGCGAGCAATGCTTTTCAGAATCGTGATACCGATCAGCAGACCGTTCAGGAAAAGGCATTAGCCGAGTTTGATAGCTTTGTTAGAATTTTAAAAGACAATGGTGTAAATGTTACCGTGGTTGATGATACTTTACACCCCCATACGCCCGATTCCATTTTCCCTAATAACTGGGTATCTTTTCATACAGATGGCAGTGTGTTTTTGTATCCCATGCAGGCTGAGAACCGTCGTCTGGAACGCCGCGAAGATATCATCAGTAAACTGGAAGACAATTTCAGTGTGGCCCATGTGATTGACCTAAGCCGTTTTGAGGCGGAACATAAATTTTTAGAAGGTACCGGCAGCATGGTACTCGATCGTGAAAATAAAATAGCCTATGCCTGCCTCTCACCCCGTACCGATAAGGAAACGCTAAACTTTTTTTGTGAACAGGCTGGTTATAAACCTATCAGTTTTGAAGCGATAGACGCGCAAGGCAAAGCCATTTATCACACCAATGTATTGATGTGTGTTGGCAGCCAGTTCGCAGTAATATGTGCCGACAGCATTCCTAACCCGCATGAAAGGGTAGTAGTATTAGAGTCACTCAGATCAACCCAAAAGGAAGTGGTGACCATAACATTTGATCAAATGAACCATTTTGCCGGCAACATGTTGGAATTAAAAAATAAGGATGGAGAAAACTTGATCGTAATGTCGCGAAGTGCCCACAAGACTCTTACTGCATATCAACAAACCGCATTGGAAAAATATGGTAAATTAATTTACGCCAACATAAACACTATTGAAACCAATGGCGGCGGCAGCGCCCGGTGTATGATTGCAGAAGTTCATTTACCCGAATTGAAATAGCTATTGTTAACTAAATAAATAAAGGTTTAGAAATAAGACCTCCTCACACTCGCTGCTTGGAGGTCTAACCTAAACCTTATCACAATAAGTAAATTTTGGAATTTACTTACATGTACCAATAATAAGTTTTAAAAGCTTTTTTAGTTAAAAAACTACGCTTAGATTTTTAACAAGTATCAAGAAAATATTTTTTTGATTTAAGTACCTATAAATTGAATGATTAAAGGACCTGACAGCAGTAATTAATACGACCTAATTAATTAAAAAAATTAAGGCCTCCGCACAATCGCTGTTTGGAGGCCTTGACCTTAATTTATAAGGATTGGATTGCTTTATGCCTCAATAATAGCAAGTTAAACACATCAGTAGTGTAAAAAATACGCTTAGATTTTCCGTCACCACTTCGTTAACCCTATTTTAACAATAATACAACCCTAATGATACATTCAAAAATCACGTCAATAATAGATGGAAACTTACTTATGATACTAATTTAAACATCTGTATATGAGATATTTATACTTAAATTATGATTAAAAAAAGACTATAATCAGAGATGATATATGGGTTGTAATTTCCGTTCACAAATAAATTACATTCAAACTATAAATTTTATCCTAACATTTGACCGGTAATTCCGTTAAAAAATTACATTTTTGCCAAAATTTTAAAGGATGCAGAGTTACCAGGAATTTCTTGATTTAAGTGTTGGTTTTCCGCAGGATGGTTTTGAAATCATCGACGATGAACTATACTTTCAGGATCTTAATTTAATGGAAATGATCGAAACGTACGGTACCCCCCTACGCTTCACTTATTTGCCCATGATAACTAAAAAAATACAGCAGGCTAAGCTGTTATTTCAGCAGGCCATTGTAAAAAATAATTATCGCGGCAGTTATAAATATTGTTATTGCACCAAAAGCTCGCACTTCAGGCATATTGTTGAAGAGGCGCTCAGAAACGAGATCCACCTGGAAACATCATCAGCCTTTGATATGCCGATGATTGACGCCCTGGAGAAAAAAGGCGCGGTTACCAAAGATATTACCGTGATATGTAACGGTTTTAAAACTTTTCAGTATAAAACATACATTATTGACATGCTGCATGATGGTTTTAAAAACATCATTCCGGTATTGGACAATAAGGAAGAGTTTAACCTTTACGACGATGAAATTGAAATGGATACCCCTTGTAATTTAGGTATCCGTATAGCGGCAGAAGAGCAGCCGGATTCTCAATTTTATACCTCACGTTTAGGTGTACGTATGGAGGATGTGATTGATTTTTATCATAACAAAATAGAAGACAATCCTAATTTCCAGGTAAAACTGCTGCATTTCTTCATCAACTCCGGTATCTCTGATACCCCGTACTACTGGAATGAGCTTGAAAAATATGTAACTCTTTATTGCAAATTTAAAAAGGTAAACCCTCATCTGGATACCCTTGATATTGGTGGCGGTATGCCTTTCAAAGATTCATTGGTATTTGATTTTGATTATGAATACATGATCAACGAGATCGTGAGCCGCATCAAAGAAATTTGCGCCGAGCATGATACCATCGAACCGGATATTATTACTGAGTTTGGCAAATACACCGTTGCCGAGGCATCAGGTATCCTATACAAGGTTTTAGGCCGTAAGCAACAAAATGATCGTGAAAGATGGCTAATGCTTGATGGATCGTTTATTACCAACCTACCTGATGTTTGGGCTTTAAATCAAAAATACATTCTGCTTCCGATTAACAACTGGGATTCGGAGTATGAGCGTGTAAACCTTGGCGGTATTACCTGCGACGGGCAAGATTACTACAACCAGGAAGCCCATATGAATAGCGTATTTATGCCTAAAACACGTAAAGTACAATATCTGGGCTTTTTTAACACAGGAGCTTACCAGGAAGTATTAAGCGGCTACGGCGGTATACATCATTGCTTACTCCCTTCACCAAAGCATGTCATCATTCGCCGCAACCGCGATGAGACATTTAACTTTGAGGTGTTTGGTGAGGAGCAAAACAGTAAACAAGTACTGAAAATATTAGGTTATACTACATAATCGGTTAAGCATATTAACCAACAACAATATTGTTACCATAGCGGCAGGTTAAATAACCTGCCGCTATTTTTTTGCTCATCAGCTACAAATACCTCTCGTCTCGATTTTGTGTTAACATTTTTTAAACACAAGCGGTACATAATCAGGATTATTTTAATTTAAACATGGTTTTATTGCATTTAACGGACAGGTGGGGTCGCTTTTTCTATAAAAAATTCTTAAAATTGTCTGATTTAAATTTCGCTTGCCTTTACACACATGGGCGGCACTTGATCGTCATAACAATTTTTAAAAAATCAGGTTATACCTGGTGTAATTTAACTTGAATACCCTGCGGGTATAATAATAAGATGGCTAATTCGGAAACAAAGGTTGATGTAGTTTTAATAGGCGCGGGTATCATGAGTGCCACACTCGGAGTAATGCTAAAAGAACTTCAGCCCGATTTAACAATTGAAATTTTTGAACGACTTGATGTTATAGCTGCCGAAAGTTCGGCCCCGATGAACAATGCCGGCACAGGGCACTCTGCCTTTTGTGAGCTAAACTATACCCCAGAGCTCCCGGATGGTACTGTTGAAATAAAAAAAGCGATAAAAATTGCCGAACAATTTGAGATATCCAAAGAGTTTTGGACATATCTTATTGATAAAAAATATATACAATCCCCCCAAAGCTTTATCCGTAAAGTACCGCACATGAGCTTTGTGTGGGGAGCCGACAATGTAAACTATCTAAAAAAACGTCAGCAGGCACTTACTAAACATCACTTTTTTAAAGGGATGGAATATTCGGAAGACCATACACAACTGAAAAAATGGATTCCACTGGTAATGGAAGGCCGCGGTGAGCAGGAAAAAGTATCTGCTACTCATATGGATTTAGGTACCGATGTAAATTTCGGCAGCTTAACTACCAGTCTTATAAATGAGTTAAAACAAAAACCGGGAGTTAACCTGCACCTGAGTCATGATGTTACTAACCTTAAATGCAATCAGGATGGCAGCTGGCTGGTAACTGTGAAAGATAAGACCGGTGGACAAAAAAGAAAGCTGACTACCAAGTTTGTTTTTGTGGGCGCAGGCGGTGGTGCTTTGCACCTGTTGCAAAAATCAGGCATTCCGGAAAGCAAAGGCTTTGGAGGTTTCCCGGTAAGCGGTCAATGGCTTGTTTGCAACAACCCTGATATTGTTAAACAACACGAAGCGAAGGTTTATGGTAAGGCCTCTGTAGGTTCGCCGCCAATGTCTGTACCTCACCTCGATACCCGTATGATCAATGGTAAAAGAGAATTACTATTTGGCCCATATGCAGGTTTTTCAACACGCTTTTTAAAGCAAGGCTCATTACTCGATCTGTTTTGCTCCATTAAACTGAATAACATAGGCCCGCTGCTTGCCGTAGGGCGAGATAACTGGCCTTTAACTAAATACCTCATCACTCAGGTTTTACAATCGCCTAAAGACAGGTTAAAAGCTTTACAGGAATACATGCCATCTGCTAAGGAAAGCGAATGGGATCTCGATCTGGCAGGGCAACGTGTACAGGTTATTAAAAAAGATGCCAAACATGGCGGCGTATTGGAGTTTGGCACCGAAGTGGTTACCTCTGCCGATGGCAGCATCTCAGCATTATTAGGCGCTTCGCCGGGTGCGTCAACATCGGTACCTATTATGGTACATTTAATTGAGCGCTGCTTTAAAAACCACGTTAAAACCAATGATTGGCAAGAAAAATTGAAAGTAATGATACCTTCATACGGCCAATCATTAGCCAATGATGAAGCATTAAGTGAAGCTACAAGAGCCAGAACAAGCAAAGCGTTGGGATTAGTATAAAGAATTGATAATAGTAAAATAAACGAGGCCTGATGAATACATTCATCAGGCCTCGTTTATTTTTGATTGGTTCTACTGAAACGACACCGTCGAAATATTACTATTCACAGCCGTTTCTTTCACCTTAAACTCTGCGGGTTGCCCTAAAAGGGTGGTTTTTATAAAAAACGGTATCCTGATGCCACCATTTATACCTTCATAGTTACTCCATTCAGTTACAGAGGTCACCGGGCCATCAATAACCTGTTTTACTTTTAGGCCGCTCTTTTGACTATAAAAATTTCTTATCGTCGCGCTTTCGGCCAGTTTTACATCAACTTCATAGGCCAGATCGCCGTTTACAATTTTAAGCGCGGAATCAAGTACCAGAGCATACCCATTTTTTTCATAATCCAATTCGGGGAAAGGTTTGCTTCTTGCTTTAACTATTTTCTTACCCACATCATCCAGCGGCACTTCCCGGTTTAGCTGTTGGGCATTTACATTATCGCCATTCACTAAAATATGGTTAACCACCATATTATTGTATGATGGCACCGTGATTTGCTGATAGTACATATCCGGAACCCGGTAACGCGTTACCATTTGTACCTCCGAACCTTGCACCGTACCCGTTGATGATACTTGCAGATCGCGAATATTCTTCAGTTTCTCAGTTCCTCCAATAGCATCAATATAGTTTTTGATAACCCCGGCAGCCGTTGTACCGGCAGGGATAGGTAAACCGCTAAATGAATTATTTTCAGGATTAATATCCGGCAACTGATGATCTGGATCAAGCGTAGCCAGAACAATTTTTGAGGTAGATTTATAGTGAAATGTCCAGCTTGGGCCTCGTTGCCATATTTCAACCGGTAGTTTTACGGTAGCGGTTTTACCATTTTCTTCCTTGATCAGGATAGTAACCGGCAGCGCCATTTCTTCCAGATTCTCCAAGGTAATGAGCGCCCCTTTTGTAGCGTCGCCGTCGGGATAACTTATATCACGTATCCCCTGATCCAGTTTCCAGGTAGTGAAGAACCATTCATTCCAAAACCAGTTTAGATCTTCGCCCGCCGCGTTATCTATGGTATGAAAAAAGTCCCAGGGTGTTGGATGTTTAAATGCCCAGCGTTTAATGTATGTTTTAAAAGCGTAGTCAAATCTTTGATCACCCAGTATCTGCTCGCGCAGGATAGTAAGGCCAAGAGCTGGTTTTTCATAAGCCGCCACACCCAAAAATTCAGCCTGCAATACATCGGGGATGGTCATAATGGGCTCAGCATCCTGGGTAAACAAACCCGGTGCGGCCTTTTGCTGGTCAGGCTTTACATAATACTCACCTTTATTAAATACTTTAGTATCAACGTTATTTAAAAAAGTATTAAAGCCCTCATCCATCCAGGCGTATTTGCGCTCATTGGAGCCTACGATCATCGGGAACCAGTTATGCCCAAACTCATGATTGGTTACCTCCCATAATTCCGGGCCTTTATTCTCCGATCCGCAAAAAACAATACCCGGATATTCCATCCCTCCTACCGTGCCCGCCACGTTGGTAGCAACTGGATAAGTGTACTCAAACCATTGGTTAGAATATAATTCAATGGCTCCTTTCACATACTCTGTTGCACGCCCCCAGGCCTGGCTACCTTTACTTTCAACTGGGTAAACAGATTGAGCCAATGCTTTTTTGCCGCTGGGCAAATTAATTCGTGCCGCATCCCATACAAATGCTTTTGAAGCTGCCCAAGCTACATCACGAGCGTTTTTACAGAAAAAGTGCCAGGTAAGCACCGGCTTTTTAGCATGATCCTCTTTTCGCAAAATATCTACTGAATCCCTGATCATTATTGTTTTATCACTCTTTCGGGCTTCCATCAATCGGTTTAATGTTGTGGCCGAATAAACCTCATTGGGATTAAGCAATTCGCCCGAGCCTACTACCATCAAGCTCGAAGGCGCGGTAATGATATAATCAAAATTGCTATATTCCAGGTAAAATTCGCCTGCACCCAAATAAGGCAGGGTATTCCATCCGCTTATATCATCATACACTTCCATGCGGGGATACCATTGGGCCAGCTCATATATCCAACCGTTTTTGGTAAGCAGACGTCCCATACGGTCGGTTCCGTATTGGGGTACATCAAAACCATATTCTATTTTAATTTGCAGTTTGCTGCCCCCCGCCTTTAATGAGTCTTTCAGTCTTATTTGCAGGCGTGTATCCGTTACTACGTAATCAGCTTTTTCGGTTTTACCATTTTTTACTACGTAAATAGCCTTTATCTCATCACCCTTGGTATAGCTTCGGTTATTGAATCGTCCACCGGTTATAGGGCTGGTGGCCTCAGCCCTGGAGTCTTCCCGGTAAATGTTCTGCTCTACCTGTAACCACAAAAAGCCAAGCGCATCAGGGCTGTTATTGGTGTAGGTAATTAAGGCTGTACCATCAAGCCGGTGTTTGGCAGTATCCAGATTAACATTCAGTTTATAATCGGCCCGGTTTTGCCAATATTTGGCTCCCGGTGCCCCTCCGGAGTTCCTGAATTCATTGCCTTTTTCAGGATAAAAAAGCGGCGAAAATACTTTGTGCTGATCATATTTGGGGCCAGCCTGATCGGCATTTTGCGCGTACGCCACCCTGATGCCGGTACACAACAGTATAACAAGCATTATTTTATGAAACTTCATGAATATAGCCAGATGATTTGAATGCCAAGATATTAAAAATTAAGGCTAAGCAGGTAAGCACATTTGTTCATATAACATATTTTAACATTTTATATTGCACACCTTTGTATCAAAAAAGCCTTTCTGTTTTATACAGTTATAATCATTACCTATTTTTTATATTTTTGCGGATGATTACGGGCACGCAAAATACCGCCCGCTATCACATGCCTAATAAATGGATATATCAGTAGTAGTACCACTTTATGACGAAATAGAATCATTACCGGAATTAACCTCATGGATAAGCCGCGTAATGGACGAACATCGTTTTACCTACGAGATCATACTTGTTGACGATGGCAGTAAAGACGGATCATTTGAAATGATCAGGAAGCTGCAGTTAAATAATCCTTTTATTAAAGGCATCAAATTCAGGCGCAATTATGGCAAATCGGCAGCATTGAATACCGGTTTCGCGGCAGCTAACGGCAATGTGATTATCACAATGGATGCCGACCTGCAGGATAGCCCCGACGAAATACCCGAGCTTTATCGCCGCATTGCAGAAGAAAACTACGATCTGGTTTCGGGCTGGAAAGCTAAACGGTACGATCCGCTTAGTAAAACCATACCTACAAAGCTATTTAACGCGGCCACCCGCAAAATGAGCGGCATCAATAATCTGCATGATTTTAATTGCGGCTTAAAGGCGTACCGTAAAAACGTGGTTAAAAATATTGAGATATATGGCGAAATGCACCGTTACATACCGGTACTGGCTAAATGGGCAGGTTTCACCAAAATTGGCGAACAGGTAGTTGAACACCGCGCCCGCAAATACGGCAAAACCAAATTTGGTATGAGCCGCTTTGTAAACGGCTTTTTAGATCTGCTCTCGATATTTTTTGTAGGCAAATTTGGCAAGCGCCCCATGCACTTTTTTGGCACAATGGGTACACTGAGCTTTTTTACAGGTACTATAATTGCAATATGGATCATTGCCGAAAAATTGTACTTAATAGCTCACAACGAAAAATACAGGGATATAACCGCTAATCCGTTGTTTTATATAGCCTTGGTGGCCATTATTTTAGGTTCGCAATTATTTTTAACGGGCTTTGTGGCCGAACTGGTTTCCAGAAACGCAAGCGAACGTAACAACTACCAGGTAGAGGAGATTATATAATTTGAGAAACAAGAACCAAGATACAAGAGTCAAGAGTGTTGCTTTAGTCTTATATCTTGGTTCTCATCTCTTGATTCTAACTTAAAACATGTTTTTTTCCATCATCATTCCTTTATACAACCGCCCCCAGGAAATTAAAGAACTGCTGGAGACCCTTGTACTTCAAACTTATAAACAGTTTGAGGTTTTGGTAATTGAGGATGGTTCTGTTAATGATGCCGAAGCTATCGTAAACAGCTTTAGCGCCAATCTTAACGTTCGTTATTTTAAAAAGCCTAACGAGGGACAGGGTTTTACCCGTAATTTTGGCTTTGAACGTGCACAAGGTGATTACTTTGTCATTTTTGATTCCGACTGCCTTATCCCTGCCAATTACCTCGAAATTGTAAATAACTCATTAACTACTAACTACTTGGACGCTTACGGCGGCCCGGATGGTGCGCATAGTTCATTTACGCCGACTCAAAAGGCTATCAGTTATTCTATGACATCCCCTTTTACAACAGGTGGCATCCGCGGTAATAAAAAGGCTATCGGCCAGTTTCATCCACGCAGCTTTAACATGGGTGTATCAAGACAGGTTTGGGAAAAAGTTGGCGGCTTTATCATTACCCGCCTGGGTGAAGATATTGAATATAGCATCCGCATCCATTCGCAAGGTTTCAAGATCGGGCTGATACCAGATGCTATTGTTTTTCATAAAAGGCGTACCAACTTCTCGCAATTCTATAAACAACTTCACTTTTTTGGAAGGGCACGTATCAACATTTATAAATTTTTTCCGGCACAATTAAAGCTTGTTCATTTTTTTCCGGCGATTTTTACAGTTGGTGTTATATGTACGCTGATTTTCAATATACTAAGTTGGAGAATAGCAATTTTGGCTAACTTTGTATTAGCAATTTTCACATTGTTAATATTTTTTCACGCCTTGTTGCTAAACAAATCAGTAAAAATTGCATTTTTGAGTGTTATAGCCGCCTTCACCCAACTTATTGCCTACGGGTTAGGATTTATGCAGGATTTTTGGAAGCGAGTAATTTTTAACAGATCATAACCACTTATGTACCACCCATTTTCTGTTGCGGAAACTATTAAAACTGCATGGTATATTTTAAAGAAAAATTTCGCCACAATTTCTGTTTATTCCGTCATCGCGTTCATCATTGTTCTGATATCGGGTTTTTTGATCTACTTTTTTGATGATGCCATACTATCATCCATAGGTTTTGTTGTTTTACTGGTAGAGATAAGCTTTATATTTTTAGGGTTCATTAAATTAGTCTTCAGGCTTATTGATAAAGAGTACTATGATTTCGATTTTAGCGACATACTTCCCAAAATAAAAATGCTGGTAAGTTATTTAACCTTACTGGTATTGGTAAGTACGCTTACAGTGATTATTACCAACTTAATTGAAAAATTTGAAACGGGATATACACAACAATTTTTAGGGATAATCATAGGAGCTATAGTTCAGTTCTTTTTCCTGTTTTACTTCCCAATTTGTACCTGCTTTATAGTCGACGACGAATCGGGACCGTTTGAGTCAGTAGCTCAAAGTTTTCAGCTCATCAGAGGTAACTTTTTCAAATACTTTTTATTATTCCTGTTAATTGAGGCTTTGATTGCCATTGGTTCATTAACCATTATCGGGATGATATTTGTTGTACCTTTTGTAAATATCATATTGTTGGTAGCCTACCGTAAATTGGTTTACAGCCACCAGGATGTAGACGACGATATTGCCGAAACTAATTAACCAATGGGATTAAAATCTGCACTGAGTAAAGTATTTGCTGCTGTTGTTAATAAACAGCTCAATCGTATACGCCAAAACGCGGTAGCCCTGCAGCAAAAAACTTTTACTGATCTGGTTGATGCCGCTAAAAATACCACCTTTGGTAAAGATCACCATTTTGAGCAGATCAATAATTACGAAGATTTTAAAAAGCTTGTCCCCATACATGATTATGAAGACCTGCGCCCCTATATTGACCGTGTTGTAAACGGTGAAGAAAATGTGTTATGGCCGGGGAAACCAGCTTATCTCGCCAAAACATCGGGCACCACGTCGGGCGTAAAATATATACCAATCTCTAAAGAAAGCATGCCTGAGCATATCAAAGCGGCACGCAATGCCTTGCTCAGCTATATTCATGAAACAGGTAACACTGGCTTTGTTGATGGTAAAATGATCTTTTTACAAGGCAGCCCCACCCTTGCCCAAAAACACGGCATAGCAACCGGCAGATTATCGGGCATTGTAGCGCACCATGTACCTGCTTATCTGCAAAAAAACCGATTGCCAAGTTATGAAACTAATTGCATTGAAGATTGGGAGCAAAAAGTTGATGCCATTGTTGAAGAAACTTTCAATGAAGATATGCGCCTGATATCGGGCATACCACCCTGGTGCCAGATGTATTTTGACAGGTTATCGGCAAAAGCAGGTGGCAAAAAGGTTAAAGATATATTCCCCAACTTTAAGTTGTATGTGCATGGTGGCGTAAACTTTGAGCCTTACCGGGCCCGAATGGAAGAGAGTATCGGCTTTAATATCGATTCGATTGAAACTTATCCGGCATCTGAAGGTTTTATCGCTTTCCAGGATTCGCAAAAAGAAAAAGGGTTGCTGCTCCTGGTTGATTCAGGGATATTTTATGAATTTATCCCTTCGGAGGAATATTATAATGAACACCCTACCCGCATTAATCTAAAAGATGTGGAGCTTGATAAAAACTACGCGCTCATCATGAACACAAGCGCGGGTTTATGGGGTTATAGCTTGGGCGATACCATTAAATTCATCTCCAAAAACCCTTATAAAATTGTAGTTACCGGTCGCATTAAACACTATATATCTGCCTTTGGCGAACATGTGATAGGCGAAGAGGTAGAACAATCATTAATGAGTGTTGCGCAGCAGGAAGGTGTTGATGTGGTAGAATTTACCGTAGCCCCGCAGGTTAACCCACCGGCAGGGCAATTACCTTACCACGAGTGGTTTATTGAGTTTGGCACACCACCAGTTGATTTACAAGACTTTGCCTTTAAAGTAGATAAAGTGCTGCAAAAGAAAAATATTTACTATTTTGACCTGATTGAAGGTAACATTTTGCAACCTTTAATAATCCAAAGCTTACAGAAAGACGCGTTTATCAATTACATGCGTTCACAGGGTAAACTGGGTGGGCAAAATAAAGTGCCCAGACTTGCAAACGATAGGAAGATTGCAGACGTGCTAAAGGAATACACCATAAATAAGTAAATTTGACGTTGTTGAGATAAATAGTTTAGTGATTTAAACGTTAACTTAAACAACTAATTAGTAATCAGAATATCATTGACTAATCATATAAAAAACATAGCCATTCTTGGCTCAACCGGCAGCATAGGCACACAAACGCTGGAGGTTATCAGAAATAATAGCAACTTATTCAGGGCATTTCTTTTAACCGCGCATTCCAATGCCGATCTGCTCATTAGCCAAGCCATTGAATTTGTGCCCGAGTATGCCATTATATGCGATGTAAGCAAATATCCTGAGGTTAAGGAAGCGTTAGCACCTTTACCCATAAAGGTATTAGCTGGCCATCAGGCTATTATTGACACCGTGATCCATCCGGATATTACGATAGTACTTACTGCTATGGTTGGCTTTGCAGGGCT
The DNA here is from genome assembly GCF_039207105.1 of Mucilaginibacter sp. Taxonomy (GTDB): domain Bacteria; phylum Bacteroidota; class Bacteroidia; order Sphingobacteriales; family Sphingobacteriaceae; genus Mucilaginibacter. Next base: position 26,876 of record NZ_JBCECK010000024.1, on the reverse strand, counting down.
TGAACCCACTATTGCAGCCATAAAAGCTGGTAAGGATATTGCCTTAGCCAATAAAGAAACCCTGGTAGTAGCCGGCGAACTGATAACAGGTTTGGCAAAACAGCATAATGTTAAAATTCTGCCTGTTGATTCGGAACATTCGGCTATATTTCAATGCCTTGCAGGTGAGGATCTGAACCATATTGAAAAAATTATACTGACAGCTTCCGGTGGGCCATTCCGCGGTCGTGATGCCGAATTCTTAGCCAATGTAACCCGCGAAGATGCTTTAAAACATCCCAACTGGGTAATGGGCGCCAAAATTACTATTGATTCAGCGTCGCTCATGAATAAAGGCCTGGAGGTAATAGAAGCCAAATGGCTGTTTGACGTTAATGCAGATCAGATCGAGGTGATCGTTCACCCCCAATCTATCGTTCATTCCCTGGTTCAGTTTCATGATGGTTCTGTTAAAGCGCAGATGGGTTTGCCCGATATGAAATTGCCTATTCAGCATGCCCTATCTTATCCAACCCGTTTGCAAAACGACTTTAAACGCTTCAGCTTTACCAGTTACCCTAACCTAACGTTTGAAAAACCGGATATGGATACTTTTCGTAATCTTAGTTTAGCGTACGCTGCTTTAAGGCAGGGGGGTAATATGCCTTGCATCATTAATGCCGCCAATGAAATTGCTGTTGCCGGCTTTTTAAACCGCAGTATTGGCTTTTTGGCCATGAGTAACGTTATTGAAGAGTGCATGCAACATATACCATACATAGCCCAACCAACCTTATCCGACTATTTGAATACTGATAAAGAAACACGCATCTTTGCGCAAAATGTAATAAATAAGTTACCCATAAAGGCAATACAATTTTAAAATATACATAAATATAAATAATGAGTATAGTGATAATGGTGGGCCAGCTGATACTGGGCCTTTCAATTTTAATAATCCTGCACGAGTTGGGACACTTTTTGGCAGCACGTGCATTTGGCATTAAGGTAGAAAAGTTTTACCTGTTTTTTGATGCCTGGAATGTAAGCCTGTTTAAATTTACATACAAGGGAGTTGAATACGGTATTGGCTGGCTACCGCTGGGTGGTTATGTTAAAATTGCCGGCATGATAGATGAATCAATGGATACCGACCAATTAGTTGGCCCGCCGCAGCCCTGGGAGTTCCGTTCAAAACCAGCATGGCAGCGCCTGATTGTAATGCTTGGTGGTGTTACTGTTAACGTTATACTCGGTATATTAATATTCTGGATACTTACTATGCGTTTTGGAGATAGCCATATTCCTAATTCGGCTGCCAAATATGGTATTGTACCTGGCGAAATTGGCAAAAAGATAGGTTTGCAGGTAGGTGACAAGATTACTGCTATTAACGGCAATGATGTAAAGTATTTTGACGATTTGACCAGCCCGAAAGTACTGCTTGAAAATACTGTTTTCACTGTACAGCGTGGGGCGCAAAACTTAAACATAACCATACCACGAACCATACTGAATGATCTTTCTGATCATGGTGGTATTGAAGAGTTTATAAATAGCTTACCCCGTACCAAATTTGTGGTAGATTCTGTATATGGCAACTCACTTAAAGGCGGTTTACAAAAAGGCGACAGCGTTGTAGCTGTTAACGGCCAGCCTATTGCTTTCTGGGATGAATTGCAAATTGCCTTACTAAACAATAAAGGTAAAGTAGCTGATATTACCGCCAAGCGTAACAATAACCTTGTACCGCTAAAAATTCAGATTAACACTGATGGAACTATCGGTTTTGCCCGGTCAAAAAATGATTTCCCTGAATTTAAAACCATTAACTATGGCTTTTTTGCCGCTTTACCTATTGGCGCATCAAAAGCATGGCGAACTTTTTCTGAAAATGCCAAAGGCATTGGTAAAATATTTAAAGGCGACGTTAAGTTTAATAAAGCGGTAAGCGGCCCTATAGCTATTGCCAACCTGTTTGGTACCCATGTAAACTGGGTTCGATTTTGGACCTTAGTAGGCTTTTTATCAATGGCACTGGCTTTCATGAATTTACTGCCTATCCCCGCACTTGATGGCGGCCACGCGGTATTTTTAATTATTGAAATGATAAAAGGCAAGCCATTAAGCGATAAATTTTTAGAGCGCGCCCAAATAGTTGGTTTCGTGATATTGGTTAGCTTGATGGTATTTGTTTTTGGAAACGACATTGTAAAGATCATCACCAAAAAATAAGTTTTTGGCTATTAAAACAGGTAAGCCCGGTAAAATTGCTTTTACCGGGCTTACCTGTTTTAAGGCATATTATATACTTCTAAAGTATTTCATAATCAAACTCTTACATTAACTTTACAAACCCCGAAATTTTATAAGCCGGAAAAGCGTACCTTCGCGCCATTATTTTCTTGAAAAGGTGTAAAATCATTACATGACTCTTTCAACGACAATAAAACTTAAATCAATAGCATGAAAAAAATTGTCGATTACAGAAAATTGTTAGGTGTAACTGAAGCAGCCGAATTGCTGGAATTAAAAAACAGCTACAGAAGCTTAATGAAGGCCTGGCACCCTGATAAATTTCAGGATAGTCCTGAAAGCAAGCTGGAAGCCGAAGAAAAAAGCAAAACCATTATAGAAGCTTATCATTTTTTGGTAAGTATTGCTCCCGAAACACGTAACCAATCTTTTGCTGAGTATACCATTACTACTTCGACATCTGCTATCGCTGATTTTGAATATAAATCACAAGTGTTGAAAATAAGCTTTACCGACGGCAATACCTATGAGTATTTTGATGTACCCAAAGCCGTGTACGTTAAACTGATCAACGCCGATTCGCCGGGCCGTTTTGCCCGCAGGCATATTTATAACGATTATGTTTACAGAAGCGTAAGCAAATTGGTAGCCAACGCTTAAGTACTCCACCAAGACCCTATAACAAAAATGGCCTTACAATAATTGGAAGGCCATTTTTATTATGCTGTATATTTAAACTGTAGGTTCTGATACTGAACCTTCAGCATCAGGCACATCAAAAGGTGAGCGTTCTTTTTTAAATATAGCAGCGCCAATAAGGCCAACAATTACACCCATAAAGGCCGAAAATATAACAGAGCCGATAGCCCCAAAAACAGGGAAATATTTTTTAGTAATACTCAACGCTTTATCGATCTGATCTTGCGACATACCCTTTTCAGCTAATTTAGCCTGAGCAGCACCCAGTGATCTATCTATCATTTCAGGGCTCAATATCGCGAAATACACATAAATAAACACGGCAACCAAAACACCTGAAATGATAGAGAATAAAAATCCGGAAGTAAACCCCTGCCCAAAATTCATATAGCCACCTAACAGATCCCTATATTCCTTTTGGGTTAAAAATAAAAAAGCTATAAAAGGCAGTAAACTAACATATTTAAAAGGAGATTCGGGATCAACGTTAATAAATTGAAAAAGGTAGGTGATCACTATGGAGGTGACCAAATATATTAATGACCATTTTACAGCTATTCCTGATGAATTTACTTTTTTTGTTTCCATGATTTTAGGTTTATGATTAATCTAAAATAGATAATATTTCCCCAATAAAATCATCAGTAATAAATAATTAAACTATAGCTCCCCAAAACAAAGCGGCCATTTCTTATCAGAAATGGCCGCTTATGATTACTTAAATGATATGCTTATTTATCTTAAAGCTGCGCCTGGATCATTATAGGGTACATGACCCTCCTTTTTGAAAAACGCTGCAAAAATAATGGCAAGTACAAATATAAAAATGATAGAAACACCAAAACCTTGGATCTGTTTACCAATCGTAGTTTCTTTCTGCGCATCAAACTCCGATTGGATCTCATCCAATTTTTTCTTGATAATATCCGGGCTGGTTTTGTTTGCAGTAAGAAATTTACTTACAGAGCTTGTCATAGCAGCCTGAGTTTTTCCGATCATATGCGGTTCTATAACCTTTGCAAACAACTGATCGCGCAGTATAAACTGCATTATAAAAGCAACAAAAAACATAATAAATATTCCTGTTGCTGCTTCTCTCATAATCCAGAAACCGCCTATTTTTTTTCTGAAGTTAATACACAATATCACTACCAATATAATGGGGATCAATACCGAGAAAATAAAAGGGATGGAAGAAATAACCACTACCGAGTTTGCCGATAATATGATATAATAAGATACAATACTCAACACAGTTAAAGCCACACCTAATAGAAGGCCAAAAACTATCCCCGTACTCCTTAACCGTTTTTTGTCAACTTCAAACGCCATTGATATTATTGAAAATTGATTAATATATCTAATACAGCCATATCAAAATCTTTTTCAATAGCATTGGCTGCAATTTCATCCAATGCTTCTTCAGATGGGTCTAAGTTTTGAAAAAAGCACATCATTGGGTAAAATAATTCTTTCAGTTCTGAATCCTCGGGAAGGCTTTTTGCTATCTTGCTGATTTCAGAAACCGGGCTTTCAATCAAAATCTGATTAGCAATTACCGGTTCATAAATACGGTATTCATCCTGAAACTCATCTTCATCTACCAGTAAAAATTCTTTCAGGTAATCTTCCAGTTCAGGCTCAATTTCTTCGTCCTCGCACTCGTTAAGGTACAATAGCAAATTTAATAACTCGGTACCGCGGTCAAGTGTCTGCTCCTCAATATCCTCCCACTCCGGGGTATCCAGGTAATCCTCTTCCAGCTTTTTAACATCAGCGCTAAAGAAGTTGATCATCAGCAAATCGAAGAACACTTCGCGCAATGACTCTACTTCCGGGTTATTATCAAACACTTCGTCTAAAGCATCTACTTTGGTTAAAAAGTCTTCATCTGAAGCGAAAACCTCCCCAAAATTCTCGATAAGCTGGGTAGCGTCAAACTCATTATATTTAGAAAAAGCCTCTAAAGCGGCTTCAAAGGCAGTTTCTATTTTTGGATCGATCATGATTGTCTATTTAAAAATTTGTTGATTATTATATGTTAAAAGTACTTTACCCTTTAAGCTTTGCCCTATAAACGGTGTATTAACAGATTTTGAACGATTATTTTTATTACTGTATTCCCATTCGGCATCAATATCAAAAAGCACCAGGTTAGCCTGCTCGCCCTCGGCAATAACCGGAACGGCAACACCCAGAATCTCGCGCGGGTTAATGGCCAGTTTATCAACCAGTAACTCCACCGGCAAACCTGACCGAAGGGCTAATGCTAAGGCTGTCTGGAAACCGGTTATTCCAAATTCGGCCACCTCAAACTCTACATCTTTAAACTCCACCTCGTGCGGAGTATGTTGTGTTACTATAGCATCTATAGTACCATCTTTTAGCCCCTTTATCAACGCGCTAACATCATCTTTGGTACGTAGCGGTGGTTTTACTTTATACATGCTGTCAAAGCCCAGTAATGCCTCGTCAGTAAGCACCAGGTGATGGGCAGCCACATCGCAGGTAACTTCCAGTCCTTTTCTTTTGGCCTCACGGATCAACTCGACAGAACGGGCGGTAGATATGGTACTGAAATGTATTTTTGAAACAGTATATTCGGCCAGGTACAGGTCGCGGGCTATCATCAGCTCCTCTGCCAACGGCGGGATTCCTTTCATGCCCAGCAGCGTGCTGATCTCCCCTTCGTTCACCTTGGCTTTGCCTGCAATAGCAGTATCTTCCGGATAGGAAAATACCAAAGCGTCAAAACCCTGTGCATATAACAGCGCACGCTCCATCAGGCCGGCATCCTGTACCGGGCGGTTGCCATCGGTAAAGGCTTTAGCCCCGCTTAGGTACATATCGTACATCTCAGCAAGGTCTTTCCCCTCGCGTTTATGCGATATAGTTCCTAAGGGATATACATCAACCAGGTTGTTTTTGGCCCGGTTTACCAGGTACTCAATTTCGGCTTTAGAATGTACCGGAGGAATGGTATTGGGCATTAACGCCAGCCCGGTAAAACCACCTGCCGCCGCCGCACTTGTACCCGAGTACATATCCTCCTTGGTTTCAAGTCCCAGTTCGCCAATATTACAGTTCAGGTCAAAAAAACCAGGCGACACATATTTACCTCCTGCCTCAACCAGTTCAGCATCGGCCTCAATATCTTCGGCAATGCGGGTAATTTCCCCATTTTCTATTAAAATGTCGGCTGTTTGTTGATGAAAGGCTGATCCGGGATCAAGAATGGTGGCAGATTTGATAAGCAAATTCATTAGCACTGCTTTAAGGATTTTGTGTGAATTAAACAGGTTGCTTTGCGCTTTGTTTATCGGGTTTAAAGTACCTGATCAACAAAATTTCGGCGGCCAGAAAAATCAATGCCAAAATTATACAAAGTTTCCATAATTGTGTGCCAAAATTTGTTTCGGCAACAATACCTTTTAATGAAGCATTAGTACCTGTTAATAAGTTGGTTGATTTTGGCATAAATTTCGTTAGCTCTTGGCGCGATAGATAACTCATGTCAGATTCGGCCCGGTTATCATTAAAAGCAAGCGTTGCCAGCGTGCTATCCTGTTTCTTCAATGTATAAATACCGGTTTCCTTCAACTGATCTGACAGATATAAAATGGTGCTACCCTCCTGCTGCCGCACATCCGGGATAGTACTTTGATCGCCTTTAACCAATTTAAGCAATTGTTTTTCTGTAAGCTGCACGGGCGGTATCTCTATACTTTCATCCTGACCCAAAGTATAAAATAACGGCAGATCATGCCCGCTTAATAAAGCTATCCTAAACATGATGGGTACAAAAAGAGCATGGCGGGGGAGATTGCTAAAATCTTCACTCAGCGGCACTGCACATACATAAACCTTGCCCCGGCCACTGGTATAACCCGTCCAAAAGCTTTGTCCGCCTGTTAATTTCATCAGGTTATCCTGAGTGGCAACAGAAGGCGCTAATTGATAATATCTTTTAACCGCGGGTAAATCCGGATTTTCCGGAAAACTTTCAAATACGTTTTTAAATACCGGGCTTTGTTTGTTTAGAGCGGATACCTTTATGTTTTCGTTTACTAACTTCTGGGGCCAGGAAGCGTTCATTCCTTGCAGAAACGTACGATAATTGCTCAGATCGGCATCTGCAGCAGGAAACACCATCAGCGTACCTCCTTTAGCTACATAAGTCTTTAATTGTTGCGCCAAGCCTGTAGATACCGCTTTAACATCGCTCATGATCACGATAGGCATACTGTTAAGCCTTGCATAATCAACATTACCATCGGGCACACGCTGAGTCCTAAAAAACGGATCGGAAGCAAAAACGGCTTTTAAATAAGTATTGGGTGTGCCGCCATCAATAAGCAATACCGGCATTTGGTTGCTTACATTAAAGCTAAAATAAAACTGGTTATCAAACGTAACGGGATTATCCTGTAGTTCAACTTTACCCTGCTGCCAGCCAGCCTGTAAACCCATAAAAGCAAGTGTATCATTCTGCACCGCACCGGCCGGAATAGTATAACTACCCAAGGCCTTTTGCGCACCATTGATGATCACTTTGACCGGAATTTTATCGGCTTTTTCGGTAGAGTAATTATGCAGGCGTACCACCAGCTTTTCATTTTCGCCGGGGCGATGAACCGCGCTGAGCAACCAGACAGAATCAACAGCTACATTTGACAAGGCGGCTGCCTTAAGCTGTATTAAATTAACGGACACATTGCTATTGGCTTTTAAGGGCATAGCGGCCATGTTTTTCTGCAGATCAGAAATTACATATATTGATTTTATACTGCCGGATTGGGTGAGCAACAGGCTCTGTTGCCGGTTAATTATCTGCTGTAAACCGCGGCTTTGCGCACTGATCTTTACCTGATCAACCGCGTCATTAAATTCATCACGGCTTAACAGCCGCTGATGTTTGCCCTCAAAATCCTGGGTAAGCAGCTGAAAGCGATCATTTATGTTATAAGCCGATGCAATTTCCTTTGCCTTCTGTTTGGCATCATCCAACAATGAACCCTCACGATTAAGGGTTTCCATACTGTAAGAGTTATCTACAAAAACGCTTACCACATTTTGCTTGGCCGCACTAACTGAATTTTGCCCCGGCAGGTAGGGCTTCGCGAATGCCAGTATCAGGAAAAGCAAAGCTAACAACCGGGCAGCAAGGATCAACCTTTCTTTTAAGTTACGACGGG